>DCIY01000026.1 GCA_002317295.1 Bacteroidales bacterium UBA1714 | reverse complement strand
GTTTTGACCTATAGACCGAAAATAACTACGGCCAATAGCAATACTATAATCGCCAATGCTAATTTGATTTTTCCTTTTTGGATGGTTTTCATATGGGGGTGGATTTGGTTTTGACGAACTTAATTCCAGTTAGAATCTAATAAAGCAAGCAGTTCTTCCCTAGTAACCAAGCCTTTGCCCATAGCAATATAGATATATAGGAAACCAAGGTCTTCCATTTGCTCTTTATACTCTGCATACTCAGGAAATCTTTGTGCAATATTATACCAACCATATTGTGCTATATCGGCAGTCAGTTGGTCAGCATCAGCTTTGAGATGGGTATCCAACTCATAGATATTGAGGAAGAAATCTACATCGTCTGGGCAGGTGAGCATACCTTCTGCCACGCAGTTGAGGTGACGCGCCGAATAGATGCAATAATATTCCACGAGGTCTTTACTCATTTCATAACTAACGAGTTCGTCCCACGCGCCTAATTCTGCGTTATAGAAACGCTTGCCTACATAGTCGGCCACATTGCCGCTATTCACACGTACATATTTGCGCGTATTTTCTAATAGGATATCGTGCGAGCCAATGATAGAGAGATGCTTGCCGCTGGCGAAGGTGAGTTCTAAGGAACGCTCTTTGGTTTCACCCTTCCATGCAAGGCATATCTTGGCAGAAGAGATAGCGCCTGCCTCGTGGTCGAAGGTACGTACAAGGTCGCCCAATTGGATGTCCTCAATGTTCTTCGTCGTTCCATCTGCCATGGTAATACGAGTGCCTGCTGCGAGGCAGCATTCTTCCATATTTAAGCACTGACCCGCCGTGAAGGTTTTGGGAAATGAGGTATCTTCAGACAATGTCCATGATTCATTAGTAGCATGCCATCCAACTCCAAAATAGTATGAGCCAGGTTCTACCACGAGAAAGAATGGTTGAGCTTCCATGGTAAGTGTAAGTGGGGTTTCGAAAGCCAGTTTATAGGAGGTGTTGTATGATTGATAGGCTGTACCTATGTTCACATAAACGGTATCAATTTCTATCTCCATGTCCCAAATATTGAGTTGCAGCACGGCTTTGGTTGGGGTAAGCGTCGCCGTTGTACCTATCGTGCAGTTCTTGGCCTCAAATGGCATCACGTTCTTGGGCAGAACGTTTACGCCTGCGTAGTATTGGATATCTAATGGCAGGGGATTAACGGGGAACTGTACATCGTAGTTGTTACCCTCTGCTGGCATGGTACCTGTGAAGTCAGCCGATTTGCCATCCTTGGAAATGTTGGTCAATTTAAATACCGCGGTAGCTTCGCCTACTTTCACAAGAACGCTGTCGGTGGCTTCCCATGTGAACGTGATATTGTCCGCTCCGGCTTGACCGTTGATCTTACGAGAGGGAGCCTGATTGGCGGAACTGCCGGCAGAAGCGGAGATAGTGACGACCTGACCCGCCTGAAAGGCGGTATTCTCGGGTTCGTTCTGGTTGCAAGCCACCAATGCTATACATGCGGTTACGAAAAATAAGAACTTCTTCATAAATCTTCGATTTTCATTAAGTCCATTGACCTGCTGCTACAGTCATCGTTCCTAACTGACCGGAACGACCAGGAGCGGATGGCGCACTGGCGCAAATAACGACTTGGGTGTGGATAGGCATCATGCCTGTCATGGGTTGTAAATACTTTTTCATACTTTTATTGTAGTTAATCATAAATGACTTTTCCGAAATCGATTACAAAAGTACTGCTTCTTATGGAATCGTGCAAATTATAGTTGTCGCAATCGCGCCGAGGGTGTCGCAATGGCGCCGCAGGTGTAGCATACGCGCCGCAAGGTGTAGCATACGCGCCGCAAAGCCGTTTTTAAAGTGAATTTTATTTAGCAAAAATTTGCATATTCCAAAAATTTGTTGTACTTTTGCATCGTCTTAACCAACAATGCTATGAATGTAGTCAATTCTGATTATTTGTTCAGCCTACTCACCGGCGTACTCTGTATGCTCCAACTATCTTGGGCAGTAGTGTTCCTGTTGGGACGCAAATTGATTCATCGTAAAGAATACGAGGATCATCCCCCCATACCCCTTCGCCGGTGGACAGGAATATTGGCCATAGCATTGGCGTTGGAGTTTCTCTTTGCCTTCATCATACGCTCGTACGTGGAACAAAGTTACAATTTCCTATTCATGTACTTCGATATGATGGCGATACCGATTGGCGCCATCGTAATGGTCATACTGGTCACACCACAGCCTATCACACCCAAACGTATTTGGTTGAATATTCTGCCCTTTGCGGTGGGTTGCACTACAGGCATGATCGTACAAACCAAATGGTTCCTGCACACCTTCATGATTTTGGTCTGTGGATATGTGATCGCCATGATTATCTATATAGCCATCTATGGTAAGCGTCATGAAGACGAATTAAAAGACCGATATTCCTCGCTGATGGGTCGTTCTATCCGATGGATGGTGGTCGTGCCTATTCTGCTGGTCTTCCTGCTGATTAACTATTTGATTTACATCGCCAGCAGCAACCCCTACGCTCCGATTGTATATTACTCGTTGGCTTTCTTTATCTGGTGCTATGTCTATACCCATATCTACCAAATGGTAGTGGTTCAGGAAAACGTCGGACAAAGTCCTAACGTAAACGACGGACAAAGTCCTAACGTAGACGTAGACGTAAACGTAAACCAAGAGGAGGATGCCAATTCGGCCTTCTTGGACCAACTCAAACAGGTATGCGAACAGCAGGAACTGTTCACCAACTCCGATCTGACACGGGACGAGTTGTCGCGCCAAATGCACATGGGACATACCCAATTCACATCGCGACTCAAAGAAGCTACCGGAATGAATTTCTACGACTACATCAATAACCTGCGCATCAATAAGGCGGTTCAGCTGATTGAAGAAGGAAAAATGGACATGGGTTCGATAGGACAAACCGTAGGATACAGTTATCGTAGTACATTCTATCGTGCCTTTGCTTCGATACAGGGTTGCACCCCCACCGAATATCTGACACGAATCCAAAAATAAATAGAAAGAGGGCTGGTTTAGCTCTGCTTATGGAGCATGATATCGAGAATCATGTCATCCGTCTGCACCATACCATCGTGGCCCAGACGGGTGAGATTGTGTATCGTGCAATCAATATCGTTTTCAATAATCCCTTCCTGCGCTCCCGCTACGCTATGTTGCATGGCCAGAGAGGCGGACAAAATGGCGGTAGATACACCACTGGTCACTTTGAGCGCACAACCGGGTTTGGCACCGTCACAAATCATGCCGGTGATATTGGCAATCATGTTCTTAATGGCATAAGTTATCTCTTCGTACCCACCTCCCATCATATAGGTGATACCGGCAGCTGAACCCGTGGCAGCCACTACACATCCGCACAAAGCGGACAACCGACCCAAAGATTGCTTGATATAGATGGCAGTCAGGTTGCTCAACGTGAGCGCACGCAGCAGTTTCTCCTCTTCGATATGATGGTCCTGGGCATAGATATAAACGGGTAGGGAACAGGATATACCCTGATTGCCGCTGCCGGAATTGGACATCACCTCAATCATCGCCCCACTCATTCGTGCATCACACGCACCCGATGTATAAGCCAGAATGCGGGAGTAAGTATCCGGTTGAGTGTGCAGCATCTTGCCTAACTGATGTCCGCAACAGTGGGTAAACGAGTATTCGGCCGCCTGTTTGTTCATTTGGGCTCCGGTAAGCAAAAAATCCACCTCTTGCAGCTCCACTTCCATGGCAAAATCATAGACCCTACGCATATTCAGTTCCACCGATTCGGCGTGACTAAGCCCCGTATGCGAACCCTGCGTGGTCGATTCGGCATACTGCCCATGGGCCCCCACACGCGCATGAATATACACCACCGAGGGTGCATCGGCCATAATACAGATGGTGGCCGGAACCCGCTGCATATATTCTTTGGCTTGGGCAATGGTCTCTTCGGTAGCATCCGCCAGTATCTCCAATCCGCGATCATCCCTTCCTATAATAGCCCCCAAGGCAATGGCAATGGGCAAACCCGTCATGCCCGTATTGGGTATCCCTACCGACATGGCATTCTTGTACATGTTCTTGGACAAGGTCACCTGAATCTCGTCCGGCAATTGGCCCAACTGTTTGCGGGCACGCGCTACACACAACGCTACGGCAATGGGTTCGGTACAACCCACAGAAGGAACAACTTCGCGGCGTAGCAAAGCTACGATGGGCTGAAGGGCGAAAGGGGTCATCGGCGGAAGAGGAAATGAAGGGTTAAACGAAATCTTAAGGCGATAAGGCGATAAGGCGACGGGCAAAGCCCTAAGGCGAAAGGTCGTTGACGTAGGGTGCGGAAGAGGAGTTGACGGTCGGCAACAGAGGAGGTGTGTGAGTTGGAATCGGCATGGTCGTTGTAATAATAACCTGCCACCGGATAGTGCTTTACACGGCCTTGTGCCTGCCACAAATCCACTGTCCAAATAACATCCTCAAAATGACGCATCTGCTCCGGAAAACTGATACCCCGATCCCTATACCAACTGCGACGCAGACATCGTGTCCACGGGGCGGTCATCTTGGAATATCGGCCCACGAGTTGGAGCACATCTGCATCCTCACCCAGAGCCGAAACAATATGTTCCAGATAATGCGTATCCCAATAGTCGTCCGCATCCACGAATACGAGCCATTCGCCCGTGGCCTGTTCAATGGCCCGATTGCGGGCTGCGGCCTGCCCTTGGTTGGGCTGATGCACCACATGCACCCGCTCATCCACCTGAGCAAACGCATCCGCTATCGCTGGGGTGTCATCGGTGCTGCCATCGTCCACCACCAATACCTCCCAATCCGTAAACGACTGGTGGGTGATGGAACTTAAACACATCGGCAAATAAGCCGCTGCATTATACGCCGACAATATGACGGAGAAGGTCTTCAAGTATTTTTGCCTGATGTTGACGGTCAAACAATTCCTTGTTGGTGACGTCTTGATGTGTATATCCTTGACGTTTCCAGATATCGTACTGTGTCTGAATAAAATCCTTCGCCTCCTGCAAATCCGAAGTGCAGATACCGGCATTGGCCAGTTGAATTACATGGGCAAGCATGCCTTCATCATTGGGAACGCACAGAACAGGCTTTTCACAACCGATGGCATCAAACAGTTTCATTTCCTTGGCTCCATTTTTGGCTGAATTAGTCAGAATGACCACAATGGACGAACGGCGCATGGTGCCTGCAATGGCATTGCTGGGCAGGAATCCGAAAATCTGTACCCCTTTTTGTTGGACACGATCGTACGTGCCCATATTGGAGTAGAAATTGATTTCCACATTGGGCAGATTGAGTTCGCGCACAGCCTTCAGCATCAGAGACGGATCCTGAGTGTCATACGTACGACCGATGTAGTTGATTTGGAAAGTCTCCGTCTTCGTTTTGGATGTATAGGAGAACTCCGGATCATATCCGTTGTACATCAGGTGCGTATTGGGGTTCATGGCTTTGAGAATGTCCATATGCCAAGGAGAAACGGTTGTCACCAAATCTGCATGACGAATCACACGATTGCGACGATTTTTTTGTATCCACGAGTACAGATTGGCCCAGGGTTTGACAAATATTTTGCCCGAAGTGGTGTATTCTTTCGCCGGCACCAATTCTTCCAATTCGCGTATATCCACATAGAGTTTGATACCCCGTTTTTTCGCTATTTTGTAAGCGGCTGTCAACGGGAATGTGGACGAAGTCGTACACATGACGAGGTCGAAACGGCTTTTTCTCGTTTTTCGTGACACACGACGGGCAAAAGAACGATCTTTTGAATTGGTGAACATCGAGTAGACCGTTTTGATGGCCCAACTGATGTAACCAATGTGGTAAAATGCCAATTCGTGAATCGGATAACGATGCTCAAAGGAAATGGTTTCCCATTTTTCCGTAAATACCTCTACATGATGCTCCTGATCGGTCAAATAATCGCATAAAAACCGCAGCCAAGACAAATAGCTGGGCCGAGAAAAGTGATCGGTAAGAATTAAAATATTCATAATAATAATGTTTGTTTATGGAATGGTTACATATCGGATAATATTTCCCATTCGTATAGTTTTTGTTCGAGTTCGTGTTTGATGCGCTGATACTGATCAAATCGTTCCTGAGTTTGATTGGCAGGCAACGCCAATTGTTCCTCTATGCGTTTTTGTTCCTGCTCCAACTGTGCAATACGCTCCTCCACTTGGGCCAATTGCTTTTCCTGTTTCCGCCGAGCCGCCGCCTGGGCTTTCTGTTGCTCGTAGTCCAGTTTGGCCGTCGATGACGCAGACGATGACGCAGACGAAGACGCAGACGCTTTCTTTTCCAACTCCTGGAGAGACGTCAATCGGCGAGAACGCAGAAAATCATATATACCTCCTAGGTACTCACGCACCTGACCCTCGCCAAAATAATACACTTTGTTCACCAGGCCGTCCAAAAAATCACGATCGTGACTCACGCAGATAACGGTTCCTTCAAAATCGATCAACGCCTGTTTGAGCACCTGCTTGGAAGGGATATCCAAATGGTTGGTCGGCTCATCCAAAATGAGCAGATTACAAGGCTCTAACAACAACCGAATCATCGCCAATCGACTGCGTTCCCCTCCGGAAAGCACTTTCACTTTCTTGTCACTGGCTTCGCCGCCAAACATAAAGGCACCCAATATATCGCGAATCTTGGTTCGTATATCTCCGACGGCCACATAATCGATGGTCTCAAACACCGTCAGATTCTCATCCAACAGCGAGGCTTGGTTTTGGGCAAAATAACCCATCTTGACATTATGCCCGATTTTGAGCGTGCCCAAATGGTCCAATTGTCCCATGATACACCTTACCAGCGTGGTCTTACCTTCGCCATTACGTCCCACAAAAGCCACTTTCTCCCCACGACGAATGGTCAGGTTCACATCCGAGACAACCGCATGATCCGCCTGCGGATAGGTCTTGGACAAGTCCTCAATAATGACCGGAAAATCGCCACTGCGAGGAGCCGGTGGAAAACGCAAACTAAGGCGGGAAGTATCTTCCAAATCCACCTCCAATCGGTCCAACTTGTCCAACTGCTTGATGCGCGATTGTACCTGAACAGCCTTGGTGGCCTTATAACGGAATCGCTCTATAAACGCTTCGGTGTCCTGAATCATCTTCTGCTGATTCATATACGCCCGCACCTGCTGCTCATGACGCTCCTGACGAAGTTCCAAAAAATGAGAATAATTGACCTTATAATCATAAATATGTCCCAATGAGATCTCAATGGTCCTATTGGTCACATTATCCAAAAACGCCTTATCATGACTCACCAGCAATACCGCTCCATTATAGGAGGACAAAAAGTCCTCCAACCACTGAATGGACTCGATATCCAAATGGTTGGTCGGCTCGTCCAACAACAACACATCCGGTCGGCGTAACAAAATCTTGCTCAACTCAATACGCATACGCCATCCTCCGGAAAACTCACTACAGGGACGATGCATATCACTTCGGCGAAATCCCAATCCACACAGAGTACGATCAGCCTCGGCCAAATAACGAGGATCATCATTACCTTGCAACACCTCCTCAATCAGCGTTTGGGTATCGGTAAACAGCATCACCTGAGGCAAATAACCAATTTGCAAATCCTGCTCTCGGGCAATCGTTCCCGCAGATGGTTGCATCTGACCCGCAATCAGGCGCAAAAGGGTGGTCTTACCGGCTCCATTCTTACCCACAATGGCGATTCTGTCCTTGTTCTGCACAAGGAAACTGATGTCGTCCAACACAAGTCGAGACGTAAATTCTATGCTCAGATGCTCTACCGAAATCATGCGTTCTTCTTTTGTTGTTTATCCAATACGCGCCACAAAATAAACAATAAACCGGTGAGGAAGGCCCAATCACAGCCCACCAATAACCACATATTCCAATGACGCCCCACGATGCCTAACAGGATGCTCAAAATAGAAACTACAATCAGGATGCAGGTGGTCTGCAGATGATTCATGCCCGTTCTGAGCAATAAATGGTGAATATGGTTCTTGTCCGGTAAAAATGGCGACTTATGATGCTTAATACGCGTGAGCGAAACACGAATGGTGTCGTAAATAGGGATACCCAATACGCAAATGGCCACAGCCGGAGCCGCGGAACAGGCAAGTGCCTCAGGCACCTCATGCGCTGCATTGAGTTCGCAGAACCGGAACACAAAAGCGGTGATGATATATCCTAACAACAACGAACCGCTATCGCCCATAAAAATCTTGCGAGCCGTTCCTCCAAACACGTTGTAGATAAAAAATACCAACAGCGGACCAATCAGACACATGGCCAAAATAGCCCACGGCTCCTGACCGATAAGGAAGAAGTACAACGCAAAGAAAGAACAATACAATATGCCCAATCCAGAGGCTAAACCATCGACACCATCAATGAGGTTGATGGCATTGATGATGGCTACCAGCACAAAGAAAGACAATATGTAACTCGGCACAATACCGATGCTCTCAATGCCAAATAACCCATGCAGGTTGGTCAAACGAATATCCGAAAACGCAATCATCGCAATGCCGGCCAACAATTCGCAAATCAGTTTACTGAGCGGAGACAATACCAAAATATCGTCCACCAGTCCCACTACCACAATGGCAAATAAACCAATGAGCATAAACTGCGATTGAGGAATCTGATCAAACTCAAATACCAAATAGGTCATCAGAAACGCAAAACAGATGCCCAATCCACCAATATTGGGCACTTCACCCGTATGGGATGTGCGTTTGTTGGGACGAACCACCAGATGTTTGGCTTTGGCAATACGAACCACAATGGGCATGGCCCCCAGGGCTAACAGTAAGGCTACCAGGCCAATTAATATGGGATGTTGATAAAAATACGCTATCATATAGGATTATTTGCAATCAGTTCTTTTAAATAACGACCCGTGTAACTGAGTTCACACGCAGCCACCTGTTCCGGTGTACCCGTTACCACCACATGGCCTCCTTCATCGCCTCCTTCGGGACCCAAATCAATCACATGATCTGCTGCCAAAATGACACTCGGATTGTGCTCAATAATCAGTATCGTATGCCCTTTGCTGATCAGGCAGTTCATGGCTTGCAGCAACACCGTAATATCTTTGTGATGCAAACCGGTGGTAGGCTCATCAAATATAAACAACGTGGGAAATGCCGATTCTCTGCTCAAAAAAGAGGCCAGTTTGACCCGTTGACTCTCACCGCCACTGAGCGTGGAACTGCTTTGACCCAGTTTGACATAACCAATACCCACCTGTTGAAGCGGACGCAGACGCTGTACAATACGGGCACACGCTTTGTCCTGCTCAAAAAACTCAATGGCTTGGTTCACAGTCATTTCCAGTATATCGTAGATGCTTTTGTCTCGGTACAAAACATCCAACACATCTTTCTTAAACCGTTTGCCATGGCAATGCTCGCAGGGCAAAATCAAATCGGACATGAACTGCATCGAAATGGTCAGTTTGCCTTCTCCCTGACATTCCTCACAACGACCACCTGGCGTGTTGAAGGAGAAATGAGCAGGCGTGAATCCGAGTTGTCGAGCCAGTTGCTGCTCGCTGAACAAACGGCGAATCTCATCATACGCTTTCAGATACGTAACCGGATTGGAACGGGATGTACGAGACAAGGGGGTCTGATCCACAAACTCCACATCCCGAATCAGGTGCAGAGAACCCGTCAGACTGCCATAGTCACCCGTTCTGTCAGCGATACCGCCGTAGTGTTTCTTAAGGGCAGGATAGAGCACACGGCTCACCAGCGACGATTTGCCACTGCCACTGACACCCGTAATGACCGTCATCACATTCAGCGGAAAACGAACCGTAATATTCTTCAGATTGTTTTCTGTGGCCCCAATGAGTTCAATATAGTTATTCCAGGGACGACGGAAGGAAGGAATGTCATAGGTAAACTTCTCCAACCGAGGTGCGCCTTCATAGGTTACTTCACCTCCCTGCCGTCCGGCCTTGGGACCAATCTCAATAATATGATCTGCCGCTTTTTGAATATCGTCATCATGTTCCACCACCACAATCGTATTATTCAGATTCCGCAACTGTTCCAACACATGAATCAGTCGATGGGTGTCCCGTGGGTGCAAACCAATACTCGGTTCGTCCAATACATAAAGCGACCCCACCAGACTGCTGCCTAATGACTTGGCCAAATTGATTCGTTGGCTCTCTCCGCCCGATAAGGTGTTGGCCATACGGTTGAGCGTGAGATAACCCAATCCCACATCCTCCATAAATTGCAATCGGGAAGTGATTTCCGGCAACAATGTCTTAACCGTCAATTGCTCGGTAGGCGAAAGAATGAGCTCTCGAAAAACATGCGACAATTCCAAAATGGAGAGCCTGCACAACTGAGGCAGACTGTAACCATTCACCTGTACGTATCCTGCCTCTTTACGCAAACGCATTCCCAAACAGTCCGGACAGGTGGTTTTACCCTTGTAGCGGGCCAACATCACCTTGTACTGAATGCGACTATGCTCTTTGGCTTCCAGTTCGCGGAAAAACTCGTTCAACCCGTGGAAATATTCGTTACCCGTCCAAATAACCTGTTTCTGCTCCGGAGTGAGGGCATAAAACGGCGTATGGATGGGAAAACCAAATTGGCTGGCCGCATAGATAAGGGCATCGTTCCACAGGCTCAT
Source organism: Bacteroidales bacterium UBA1714 (assembly GCA_002317295.1). Taxonomy (GTDB): domain Bacteria; phylum Bacteroidota; class Bacteroidia; order Bacteroidales; family Paludibacteraceae; genus Colicola. The sequence goes on along the minus strand of DCIY01000026.1, from coordinate 37,318 downwards.
CTTTTCTCCATGCCAGCAGGCAATAGCTCCTTCATATACAGACTTGGACTTATCCGGAACAACCAAATCGGGATCTATTCCGGTGACCATACCATAACCCGAACAGGTAGGACAAGCACCCAAAGGACTGTTAAAATCGAACAAATGTTCGGTGGGCTCCATAAAGGTAATACCATCTGCCTCCATGCGTTCACAAAAAGCATAATCGGTGACAGAACCATCGGGTAGGGTACAATGCATCAAACAGGATCCTTTACCTTCAAAAAATGCCGTTTGAACAGAATCGGCAAAGCGATTGGCTGTAGCATCTTCGCCATCGGCTATGACACGATCTACCAATAAGCAAAGTGAGTCTGTGGATACTTGGGGATTGGGATGTTGAATCATATCCGAGATATACCACATCACCGAGTCGGGCATATGGTACAAACGAGAAAATCCTTCACTCTGCCAAATCTGCAATTGCTCCTCCAACCCTCGATGCTCCAATATGACCGGTGATAACAGCACGATACGCGTATCCTTGGGTTGAGATTGCAGGGTAGAAACCACATCCCGTATGGTATGACGACGAACCGGTTGACCACTAATCGGCGAAATAGTCTTGCCGATGCGCGCAAAGAACAACTTGAGATAATCATATATCTCCGTCACCGTTCCCACCGTGGAACGCGGGTTGCGCGAGGTCGTTTTTTGTTCAATCGCTATGGCCGGTGGTATACCATCAATCTGATCCACATCGGGCTTCTGCATGCGGCGCAGGAACAGGCGCGCGTACGAACTGAGACTCTCTACATAGCGTCGTTGTCCTTCTGCATATAGCGTATCAAAGGCCAGCGACGATTTGCCACTGCCACTTACGCCCGTGATGACCGTAAATTGATTGCGAGGAATATCTACGGTGATGTTCTTGAGGTTATGCGTACGAGCTCCCTGAATATGGATGACTGATTTTTCCAAATTAGTGTTGTTGTAAGTATTGATCTTGCAGATCGTGAATCATTTTCTGAATTTCAGGTTGACTCATATCCGACCACTTGGGATCCAATTTGGGGATACGAATGGTAGTCCCTACCTTAATATGATTGGGATTGGAAATACGATCCCGATTGGCTTCGTAAATAAATACCCAATAGTCTTTTTTGCCATAATAACGATAAGCCATCCATGCCAAACGACTGTCCTGATGCATCTGCTCCGTGGCAATAAACTCCGTATACTCGCGTTCACCTCTCAGCCCTTCCGCCTCTCCGCCTTTAGCCTCTTCGCCTTTAGCCTCTAGCCTTTCGCCTTTAGGACTTTGTCCGATCCCTTCCGCCTCAGCCACTTCAGTGGCGTCGCCTTCCGCCTCTTCACAAACCACCTCCTCCAGCGCTTCGTCTATGGGTTCAATCTCATCCATATACGCTACGCCATCAGATTTGTTTTGCAACTCATTGGCCCATTGGGTAATCTTATGCTGCAGAAACAGATAACCACCCAATAACATCAAACAGAAAACCAAAATGGTAATGCCTGCCGTTAACCAGGGACGATATTCCGTCTTGTTGACTTTAGGCGCTGGCGCAGGAGTGGACACAGGTTGGGATGGAAGATGAATCGGTTCTGGTTCTGGTTCTGGTTCTGGTTCAGGCTTGGGTTCCGGCTGCGGCTTGGGTTCCGGCTGTGGCTCTGGTTCCGGCTGCGGCTCTGGTTCTGACTGTGTTGGGTATACCTGCGCTTTGGGACCTTGGCCCAATTCACCCAATATATCCAAGATTTCGTCGGCTTGATTTCCTAATTTTTGAATAGGATCCGATCCTGGCATCAAATGGGTTTCGGGTTCACCATTCAGCAGATTCTTAAGCGAATCGGATGGTGTATAATTGATTCGCTTGTAACTATCCAATTGAATGGCTTCTCCAGTGGTCACATCGACACTCTTGCGAGGGGCGATTTGTTGAGTACGAAACGTTCCCAATTCGCCCAGGCGAATCGAGTCACCCGACTGAAGCGCTGCCATCATGCAGTCTAATCCGGTGCGAAGAAGCAACTTGGTGTCTTTTTGGCTTAAGCCCGTACGTTGTGCAACCTGGTTACACAGGGCTACCCATGATAATCGAGATTCCATATTGTTCCAAATAAATCAAATTCTTCAGCCCGCTGAATGCGAACATCGTAAAATTGTCCGATTTGTAAGGGCTGGGTGAGTGTATTTTTAGCGATGAGTACATTACAATCCACTTCGGGAGAATCGTACTCTGTGCGACCGATAAAATAGTCGTTATCTTCTGTGTCAATAATCATTCGTTGAGTGGTACCCACTTTGGCTTGCATCAGCTCAGCAGAGATGGATTGCTGAATGGCCATAATCGTATCCACCCGTTGCTGCTTGACTTCACTGGGTACATCATCCTGATAATGCAGATTGGCATAGGTGCCCTCTTCGTCCGAATAAGCAAAGGCTCCCATGCGATCAAATCGCATTTGAAGCACCCATTTTTTGAGTTGTTCAAAATCCTCCTCTGTCTCTCCAGGATGCCCCACTAACAGGGTGGTGCGGATACTGATTCCAGGCACGCGCTCTCGGATATGCGCAATCAGTTGATCTTGTTCCTCACGAGTAATATGACGACGCATGAGCGAAAGCATATGGTCGGTACAGTGTTGTAAAGCAATATCCAAATACTTGCACACATTGGCGTGACGAGCCATGACATCCAACAAATCTTCCGGAAAATCCGTAGGGTAAGCATAATGAAGCCTGATCCACTCGATGCCCTCAATCTCAGCCATACGATCAATCAACTGTGGCAACTGATGCTGGTGATTCAAATCCAATCCGTAGGAGGAAAGATCCTGGGCAATCACATTAATCTCTTTGACCCCTTGCTGACTCAGCCACCGCACTTCATCCAAAATCTCCTGCATCCCACGCGAGGTATGGCGACCGGTAATCAGCGGTATCGCACAATAAGAGCACATACGATTACACCCTTCCGATATCTTGACATAGGCGTAATGTCTGGGTGTGGTGAGAACCCGTGGAGGGGCGGGAAATGCTGAATGCAGAATGCAGAATGCAGAATGCTGAATGTTTAATTCCTCTACCAAATCCCCATAATTGAATTTGCCAAACCATCGGTCTACCTCTGGTATCTCAGTTTCCAATTCATGCAGATATCGTTCACTCAGACACCCCATGACATAGAGTTTTTTGAGGGGATATCCACCAGGTTGTGGATCGACTTTGCGTTGAGCCAGTTGCAAAATCATCTGAATACTCTCTTCCTTGGCATCCCCAATAAAACCACACGTATTGACCACAGCAATGTCGCTCTTTAACTGTTCAGGGTCATGAAAACACCGGTATCCGATGGAGGATAACATACCCATAAGGCGCTCCGAATCCACCAGATTCTTGGAGCATCCCAATGTAATAATATCGATGGTAGGTTGTTTCATCAGTTACCTAAATCACTGTGGAACTTGATGCGAACCAGACGCACATGGAGTTCGTCATAATAATCTTCTCCCAGTTCCTTCATGGCCAGTTTGATGTTATCATCCTCGGCGTTCTTGAAGTAATCAATGATTTCTTCTTTCTCATCCGGATCGACCACTTCGTCAATAAAATAGTTGATATTGAGTTTGGTTCCACTATATACAATGGCCTCTATTTCTTCCAGCATTTCATCCATGGACATTCCTTTGGACTCTGCCAGATCATCCAATGCTACGCGACGGTCAATGGCCTGAATAATGGAAATCTTACGGGTGGAGTCTTTGGCCACCGTGCGCACACGAAGGTCCTCTGGGCGTATGATTTCGTTTTCCTCCACATATTCCTTAATCACGCGCAGGAACTCGTCACCATAACGCTTGGCCTTACCAGCACCCACACCCGGTATGTTTTGCAACTCCTCCATGGTGATGGGATAGGTGGTAGCCATAGCTTCCAAACTGGGATCCTGGAAAATAACAAATGGAGGAACATCCTGTCGTTTGGATATCTTCTTACGAATATCTTTGAGAATAGAGAATAGAACTTCATCGGCCGCTGCAGAACCAATCATTTCCGGCTCCAACATGCTGTCATCGTCATCATTGTGAACCTCCAACGGCACAATGAACTTACTGGGGCGACGCAGGAATTTTTTACCTTCGGGAGTGATTTTCAAATCTCCATAGGACTCAATATCTTTTTTGAGATATCCCGCAATCATAGCCTGACGAATAATAGCGTGAAGGGTAATCTCTTCCTCATCGGATGCTGCACCAAAGTTCTCTATCTCGTCGTGACGATAGGTCATAACGGCCGCGGTGGCATTTCCGTGCATGATATCAACGATATGTTCTGCCTTGAAGGTTTCTCCAATCTGTGAAATGGTTTCCAATATCAACCCCAACAATTCACTCTCATCCTCCATTCGATACTGTTTCTTACAGTTATCACAATGGCCACAATTGTCCTCATTGTATTCCTCTCCAAAATAATGCAATAGCAGCTTCCGTCGGCACAAAGGAGATTCGGCATACGATTGGGTCTCAAACAACAACTGGTTGGATATCTCCTGTTCTGCCACGGGTTTACCCTGCTGAAAACGTCTCAAGCGTTCGATATCCTTTGTGCTGTAGTAACAAATGCACAATCCTTCTCCTCCGTCACGTCCCGCACGGCCGGTTTCCTGATAATATCCTTCGAGCGATTTGGGTATATCATAGTGAACCACAAAGCGTACATCGGGTTTGTCAATACCCATACCAAAAGCAATGGTGGCTACGATTACCTGACATTTTTCCATCAGAAATGCATCCTGATTGGCAGAACGCTGGGCAGCATCCATACCGGCATGGTAGGGCAGAGCCGAAATGTTGTTCACACGCAGAGTCTCAGCCAAATCTTCTACAGACTTGCGAGCCAGACAGTATACAATACCGCTTTTCCCATCCATCGAACGAATAAAACGAATCAGATCCTTGTCAACATCCTCTGTTTTTGGACGTACTTCGTAATAGAGATTGGGTCGGTTAAAACTGGACTTAAACACTTTGGCTTCCAACATGCCCAGGTTCTTCTGAATATCATGCTGCACTTTCGGCGTAGCGGTAGCCGTCAATGCCACAATCGGAGCCTTTCCGATTCGCTCCGTCATGGATTGAATATTGCGATACTCCGGACGAAAATCGTGTCCCCATTCGGAGATACAATGGGCTTCATCCACGGCATAGAAGGAAATTTTTACTCCGTGTAAAAAATCGACATTTTCCGCTTTGTTCAGACTTTCTGGAGCCAGGTACAATAATTTGGTCTTACCGGCCAATACATCGTCTTTTACGGCTGCTATCTCCGGCCGCGAAAGAGATGAGTTGATAAAATGAGCCACCCCATCTTCTTCGGAAAAGTTGCGCATGGCATCCACCTGATTTTTCATGAGCGCAATCAGGGGGGAAATGACAATCGCTGTTCCTTCCATCAGCAGAGAGGGCAATTGATAGCACAAACTCTTACCTCCTCCGGTAGGCATGAGCACAAAGGAGTCGTTTCCGTCCATGATGTTATTGATGATAGCCTCTTGGTTTCCCTTGAAGGTATCAAATCCAAAATGGTGTTGAAGGGCTGCTATCAGTTCTGCGTGTCTAGTCATATAATGTATTAATCAATATTTTTGTATTTATATGGGTGATGTTTGCCTTATTGGGTGCAAATTATCATGCAAAGTTAATACTATTTCTCGAAATAGCAAATTTTTTTGGCAAAAAAATGAATATTTTTTGTATTATTGAAAAAAAAGTACTATCTTTGCACTCGCTAAAATAGTTTTTATTACATTACCACGCATATTATATGTCCCATTTGATAGCCAACGATATCTTGATTCCTGAAATGGCGGCGCTGTTACGAGAAGGTAAAAAAGTGCAATTCACCCCATCTGGAGTCAGCATGCGTCCGTTTATTGAAGGGTCCAGAGACAGCGTGATTTTACAGACCAAGGAGCGTTACAGAGTGGGGGATATCGTGCTGATGCAGATGCCGTCCATTTATGTGCTACACCGTATCATCCGCACGGATGGCGATCATGTGACGCTGCAGGGAGATGGCAATTTGCGAGGAGAAGAGCATGGGGAACAATCGGATATTTTGGGTTATGTCACCCGCATATACTCGCCGCGCGGCATACGCAAGATGCGTACTCGTGGGCGCGTTTGGCATCATTTGTTGCCATGGAGACGATATTTACTGAAATTTTATAGACATTTACCACGCATATTATGAAAGCATTACAGGGATTTAAACTTCGTCCGTTGGGAAATGAATTTATTCTGGTCGGAGAGAGTATAGAACAAGTCAATTTCAACAAAATGATTACCATGAACGAGTCTGCGGCCTTTCTTTGGCAACAGATTGATAATGGTGAGGACTTTGATGCACAAACTTTGGCTCAACTGTTGACCGGAGAATACGAAGTCAGTGAACAACAGGCATTGGAAGATGCTGCTAAAACGATAGAATCATGGCGGAATGCAGGCATTATTGTGTAGCGGATTTTTTCTTTTCTGTACAGGCAGATGAGACGGTTCTGGCTACCATGACCAATTATGAACCCTTTCGTGTGACTGAGGTCAGTGGCAGACAGTTATTCAGTCTGCAGGTAGTAGATAACGCTTGTGATGTGGCTCAATCAGAGTGGACGCATGTGTTTACAGACACTTCGGATGACGATATGCCTCGTATTGAAGTGTATCGTGCTCATACCCAATGGATACTGCAGATTTCCATGGTCAGGGAGGCCCCCATATGCACGCGAATTTGTGCAACAGAAGATTTTTCACAGGCCAAGATAGAGATTCATACGGAAAACAAACGGTTTGCCATGGATAATGCCTGTATGTTGCTGTACGCTTTTACTACAGCCACATTGGGGGCTCTGGAAATGCATGCTTCGGTGACGGTAAAAGATGGGAAAGGATACTTGTTTTTAGGCCATTCAGGTACGGGTAAATCGACCCATTCACGCCTATGGCAAGAGGCCTTTGAGGATGCCTCTCTGCTCAATGATGATAATCCTGTGTTGCGCTATATCGCCTCAGAAAATGGTCAACCCGTTCAGGTGCGTGTTTACGGTTCACCATGGTCGGGCAAGACACCCTGCTACATCAATCGCAGTGTGCCGGTTGGAGCCATTGTCAAACTCAGTCAGGCGCCGCATAATCAGATTCGTCCCTTACGTTTGCCGGAGGCATATGCCTATATGTTGTCTTCTTCCAGCGGGCTGAAAATTGTGCCCAGCATGATGGACGCATTGTATGCAACCATCGCCGCTACCATACAAACGATTCAGGTTTATGGTTTGGAATGTTTGCCGGATGTAGATGCTGCTCGCGTATGTCACGCGATGGTCACCGACTCGAAGTGATTGATTTTGAACTTGTCGTATGGACCGCTAACCTTGATGTAGTTTTCGGTGAAACCATACATAATATCGCGCGTAGTGCCGTTTTCGGTGCTACGCACTTTTTTGGATTCCCACAATACGGTCGCCGTTTCTCCTTGATGTTCCCGATAGAACTGTTGCAATTTCTGCTCGCTCAAAGCATGTAATACCTGACTACGACGCTCCCGTTCGGCGAGAGGAACGACATACAGGTCCATATCCAACATACGCGTATGAGCGCGTTCAGAGTAAGTAAAGACATGGAGTTGGCTGACGGGTAGTGATGCAATAAAATGATAGTAATCGTCCCAATCTTCCTGCGTCTCTCCGCGTACGCCGACCATGCAATCAACCCCTATGAAAGCATGAGGCATGACCCGTTTGATATGTTCCACCCGCTCCTGAAACAATTCGCGGGTATAACGGCGATGCATGATTTTCAGCACTTCATTGGATCCCGACTGGAGAGGTATGTGAAAATGAGGCGCAAAGTGATGACTGTGGGCCACAAAATCAATAATCTCATCACTCAGTAAATTAGGTTCGCATGACGAGATGCGGATACGATAATCCGGTTGAACCAATTGCGCTCCTTCATACCAGCAAATGGTATCCAACGCGCGCAGCAAATCCAAAAATGTCTCTCCGGTGCTACGACCAAAATCACCGATATTGACTCCGGTGAGAACGATTTCTTTGGCCCCTTCCTGCAAGGCTTTTTGAGCTTGGTCGGTCAGTTCACAAATATGGGGATTGCGAGACCTGCCACGAGCCATGGGTATGGTACAATAAGTGCAAAAATAATTGCAACCGTCTTGCACCTTGAGAAAACAACGGGTACGATCGTCGCGCGAATAGGCGTGATAAAACTTTTCGCGATTTTTGGGAATCAGTTTATCAATCTCCTGCAATATCGCCTGATGGGGGGCAGTTAAGGTTTCGTTTGCGTGAACTTTGTCTTTCAACAATGCCGCATAACATCCGGTCATGATGATTTGTGCTCCAGGATTTTCCCGCTTGATGCGATGAATGGCCTGCCGGTCTTTTTTGTCCGCCGTATCCGTAACGGTACACGTATTCACAATGACCACATCGGCAATTTCTCCATTCTTGGCGCGCCGATGGCCTTTATCTGATAAAACTTTGCCGAGGGCAGAGCTCTCGGCAAAGTTGAGTTTACATCCTAATGTGATTATCTTAAAAATCATCCAAGCATAGTCAACAGAATGCCTGCAGCCACGGCGGAACCAATCACACCGGCTACATTCGGACCCATGGCGTGCATGAGAAGGAAGTTGCTCGGATCCGCTTTGGCGCCCTCCATCTGGCTGACACGAGCAGCCATCGGAACGGCACTTACGCCTGCAGAACCAATCAGCGGATTGATCTTCTCCTTGGAGAATACATTCATCAGTTTAGCCAGCAACACACCACCGGCCGTTCCAAAACAGAAAGCGGTGATACCCATTAAGAGGATACCTAAAGTCTTAAGTGTCAGGAAGGTACCTGCAGTAGCGGTTGCACCCACTGTCAAACCCAGGAAGATGACGACAATGTTCATCAATTCGTTTTGAGCCGTCTTGCTCAAGCGATCTACCACACCGCACTCTTTCATCAGGTTACCCAGCATCAGACAGCCAATCAGCGGAGCAGCGTCTGGCAATACCAATGCCACAATAGCGGTAATGATAATCGGGAAGACAATCTTCTCCGTCTTGCTCACACTGCGCAATTGGGTCATTTTGATTTTGCGTTCTGCTTCCGTGGTCAATAACTTCATGATAGGAGGTTGAATGACAGGCACCAGGGCCATGTACGAATAAGCGGCAATGGCAATCGGGCCCAACAAATGAGGAGCCAGTTTGCTGGTCAAAAATATCGAGGTCGGACCATCTGCGCCACCAATGATACCGATACTGCCTGCTTCAGCAGGAGTAAATCCAAGAGCATTGGCTCCCAAGAAGGCAATAAAAATACCCAATTGAGCAGCAGCTCCCAACATAAAGGATTTTGGGTTGGCAATCAGAGGACCAAAGTCCGTCATAGCACCTACGCCGATGAAGATCAAACAAGGATAAACGCCTGCCTTCACACCGATGTATAGCACATCCAACAGTCCACCTTCTTTTAAAATGGCACCATAACTATGGTACATGGGGCTGTTGGGGTCCAAAAATGCATCCCACAACTCCTGGTGAAACATATTGGCACCGGGGAGGTTCGTGAGCAGCATACCAAAAGCAATTGGGAGCAACAGCAGTGGCTCATATTGCTTTTTGATGGCCAAATACAACAGGAAAAAGGACACCAGCAACATGATAATCTGTTGCCATGAGATGTTCATAAATCCCATTGTTTGGATAAATTCGAGAATGGCTTCCATATTATCCGAGAACGATTAACAAGTCTCCTTGCATGACGTTTTGACCAGCAGCAACGGCAATTTGTTTAACACTACCGTCGCATTCTGCAGCGATGGTATTTTCCATCTTCATGCTCTCCAGAGTCAGCAGCGTTTCGCCTTTCTTAACAGCCTGACCTTCGCTAACCAACACTTTGATAACGCTTCCGGGCAGCGGACTCTTTACTTGTACGCCACCTGCAACAGGTGCAGCAGCAGCGGCAGCGGCAGCTTTCGGAGCTGCAGGAACTGCAGGAGCGGCAGCAGGAGCAGCTGCCTTGGGAGCAACAGCTACCTTAGGAGCAGCCTTTTGTTCCATCTCTACTTTATAGGTCTTACCATTGACGGTCACTTCGGTGATACCGGCTTCTATTTCGTTCACAGCGGTTTTGTATTCCACGCCGTTGATTTTAAAATTAAATTCTTTCATAAAAAACTCTGTTTTATTAGTAAATATTATCGATTCCAATGCGTGGAATGACCTAAGATGGTGAGCTTAGGTGCCTCGGCGTCATGTACTCCGTAGTACAGGTTGAGAGCAAAAGCAACTGCGGCCAGGTCCGTATCTGTTTGTGCCAATTCAAGAGACTTGGCAATTGCGGCTGTGGTTGCACCATCAGCATCTTTGGCGTATTCCTTTTTAGCGGGTTGAGCGGGGGCAACTTTGGGTTGAGCTAATTTACTCTCCAAACGTTGCATAACAGCGCCTAAACCCTTCATCAGAAACACAAAAATGCACAATAGTACCAACACAATGCCGAAACCCAATAGGGTAACGAGCCAGGTTTGTGAGGTTACAGCAAGTAATGTCATCATTTTAAATTTTTAATTTTGAATTCTGCATTCTGCATTAGGCTTTTTGGCCGTGCATTCTGCATTACAACGGAATATTGCTGTGCTTTTTAGCCGGATTGCTCAGGCGCTTGGTTTGCAGTTTCTCAAAGGCGTTAACGATACGAGCACGGGTGTTGCGAGGCTCGATAACATCATCGATATAACCACGATTGGCTGCCTGGTACGGGCTGGCGAACAACTCCTTGTATTCAGCCTCTTTCTCAGCGATAAATTTCTTCTTTGCTTCCGGATCTTCAATGGCTTTGAGTTCCTTGGCTTGCAGCACACCTACAGCGCCACTGGCTCCCATAACGGCAATCTCCGCATTGGGCCAGGCATAACACATATCTCCACGTAACTGCTTGCAGCTCATAACGATATGACTTCCACCATAACTCTTGCGGACGGTAACGGTTACCTTAGGCACCGTAGCCTCGCCATAAGCGAACATCAGTTTTGCTCCGTGATCAATAATACCGGCGTATTCCTGACCGGTTCCGCACAGGAAACCGGGAACATCCACCAAGGTCAAAATTTGAATGTTAAAGGCATCGCAGAAACGAACAAAACGAGCCGCTTTGCGGCTGGCATCGCAGTCCAATACTCCGGCTAACCAACTGGGTTGATTGGCAATAATACCGGTGCTGCGTCCGTTAAAGTGGGCAAAACCGCAAATGATATTCTTGGCATAATCTTTTTGTACCTCAAAGAAATCACCATTGTCCACAATCAGGTTAATGATGTCCTTCATGTTGTAAGGCTTGTTCGGATCTGCAGGAACAATCTCGTTGAGCGCATCTTCAATACGCATCGGATCATCGTCGCATGCTACCATAGGGGCTTCTTCCATGTTGTTTTGTGGAATAAAGCTGACCAGTTTGCGAACCATATTCATAGCCTCCTCTTCCGTAGGAGCCACAAAGTGAGTCACACCCGACTTGGTGGCATGTACATTGGCACCTCCGAGTTGCTCAACAGTCACATCCTCACCGGTAACCGACTTCACTACCTTCGGACCGGTAATGAACATATACGAGTTCTGCTCAGTCATCATAATAAAGTCCGTCAAAGCGGGACTGTACACAGCACCACCGGCACACGGGCCAAAGATGACACTAATCTGAGGAACAACACCACTGGCCAAAATATTACGCTCAAAAATCTCTGCGTAACCAGCCAATGCGCAGGCACCTTCCTGGATACGAGCACCACCGGAATCGTTGAGTCCGATGATAGGAGCCCCCATCTTCATGGCCTGATCCATGACATTGCATATCTTCAAAGCCATGGTCTCACTGAGCGAACCGCCAATCACGGTTGCATCTTGAGCAAATACATACACCAGACGACCGTCAATGGTTCCTGAACCAACAGCGACACCATCACCCAAGAATACTTTCTTGTCCATGCCGAAATCATGGCAACGATGGGTGAGGAACATGTTTACTTCTTCGAATGAACCTTCATCAAGCAGCATATTAATGCGCTCGCGGCAGGTATAACAACCTTTGGCGTGGTGTTTTGCCACAGCAGCTTCGCCACCTCCGGCGATTGCTTTTTCGCGGTTGTCAACTAATTTTTGTAATTTTGCGGAATCCATAATGTCAATCAATAAGGGTTCTTATTCAGGTTGTTGGCACAGCTCGGTCAATACACCCTTCGTGCTCTTTGGATGCAGGAAAGCAATCATCAGATTCTCAGCGCCTTTGCGAGGAGCCATGTCGATGAGTTGGATACCGGCAGCTTCAGCCTCTTTGAGAGCTTCTGCTACATTTTCTACATTGAATGCAACATGGTGAACACCGCCGCGACCACCGTTCTTCTCAATAAACTTGGCAATGGTGGACTCTGGGCAGGTCGGCTCCAGCAACTCAATTTTGGTTTGGCCTACTTTAAAGAAAGCGGTCTTTACTTTTTGGTCAGCTACTTCTTCAATAGAGTAGCACTTTTCACCGGTTAAAAACTCGAAGAAAGGCATAGCTTCTTCCAAACTCGGAACAGCAATTCCTAAATGCTCAATGTGAGTAGGTTTCATAATGTTAAAATTTTATTTTGTTAGAAATTTAGTGTCTTGTTGATTTTTTTGCCAAAAATCCGCGCAAAGTTACAACAATATTTTGACATATGCAAATTTTTTACTACCTTTGCACGCTGAAATTTATTTTTGTAACATGAAACATACATTTTCGTCCTACAAATTAAGTTCTATTATCTTGCTTTTTGCCCTGTTGTTGGTGGTTACTTCCGTTCTTTTTACCAATAACCTCGCTCGCCAATTGGCCCTCGCCGAAGAGAGTAAAATGAAAATATGGGCGGCTGCTGAAGAACAACTGAATCTGGCATCAGAAGAGGACGATATATCCTTCGTTAATGAGATTATTGAATCCAATACAACCATTCCTGCTTATCTGTTAGACTCTGATAATCAGGTACTTGCTATGCGTAATGTGAATCGGGCTTGTAAGAATCCGACTTCCCTTCATGGACCGATTACGATAGACTTGGGTCAATGGGGAAAGCAGTATATATACTATGACGATTCGACTCTGTTGCGCCAATTGAAATGGTTCCCGTATATCGAATTTGGTTTGATTTTTCTCTTTTTCTTAATCGCCATTGTGACCTTGAGCGTGGCACAACGCAGTGAGCAAAATCGTGTTTGGGCTGGCTTGAGCAAAGAGACGGCTCACCAACTGGGAACACCAATATCGTCCTTAAATGCTTGGCAGGAATTGTTGGAAAGTACTTATCCTGATGATACCAATATTCCCTTGATGCGACAGGATATAACCCGACTTCAAACCATTACCGAACGCTTTTCCAAGATAGGCAGTATGCCGGATTTGGAGAATCAGGATTTGAAACTCCAAATTTCATACATTGTCAACTATATGCGCACCCGCTTGAGCGATAAGGTGCAGATTGTATGGGAAGTGGATTCTCAAACCCCGGCTCAGGTGCCTCTGAATGCCCCCTTGTTTGGCTGGGTATTGGAAAATCTCATTCGCAATGCAGTTGACGCCATGAGTGGAGTGGGGAAGATACACATTACCCTTCTGGAAAATGAGGATAAATATTGCGTGGAGGTGTCGGATAACGGACGAGGAATGGATCGCAAGACGCAGCGCAAAATTTTCTTACCCGGATTTACAAGTAAGCAACGGGGATGGGGACTTGGCTTGAGCTTAAGCAAGCGTATCATTGAAGACTATCATGGAGGACATCTCTTGCTCAAGTCTTCTCAATTGGGCGTTGGCACCACATTCCGCATCGTGTTGGAAAAGGCCAAAAATAGTTGAACCGGAACCGGACATAGCTGCATAATAAGCGCCTGCGTCAAGTAGGCGCTTTTTAATCTCTTCCAATAACGGATGCTTGGCAAATACCGTGGTCTCAAAATCGTTTCCGCTGAATAGGGCGAATGGAACATCCGATGGCGCCGTCGGATGGCAACCCTCATAGGCTTCTTTGGTCGAAACCGCCACGTCTGGTTTAATAAGAATCAGTCGTTGACCGGATAAAGACAGGTCTATGGGAGAGAGAATATCCCCGATTCCTTGAGCATGACAGGCTTTGTTGTAAATAAAGAATGGGCAATCGGCCCCAAGAACGCTGACCTGGTGCGCCAATTGTTCCTGACTTAATCCCAATTGAAAAAGATCATTGAGCGCGATGGCCATATGCGCTGCATCGCTGGAGCCTCCTCCCAATCCGGCCCCAAATGGTACATGTTTGGTAAGAGTGACTTCCACCGCACCTATTTGGGGAAATTGTGTCTGCATCCTATGGTAGCAGCGAACGACCAGGTTCTTTTCTGTATCACAGTCGGCAATAATACCTTTTTGATGAAATACAATATGGGGAGCAGCATGCGCAATAGGGCATACCTCCAACTCGTCATACAGTCCATAAACGGGATAGAATACGCTGTCCAAATTGTGGTATCCGTCTTCCCGCTGATGGAGAATATGCAAGTTCAGATTAATCTTACAATTCGCTTTCAGTTTCATACCTCTTACCTCTTACCTCTTACCTCTTACCTCTTACCTGGGGCTCCAGCCCTTACTTACTGTCAAACGCCTTTTTGTCCACAATCACATTTTCCGGCAGGTGACCTGTCTTAAGATGATTGCAGCCCTTAAAAGCCTCTTCTCCAATGGTTTCCAAATCCTTTGGCCAATCGATTTTCTTCAAGACTCGACAATTGTAAAACGCTTGCGAATCAATGTGCTTAATTGTATTGGGCAACTGAATGGATAGCATGCCGGTGCAGTTCATAAACACTTGGGATTCGATGCGTTCTACGTTTTGAGGAATGCTGATGGTTGTTAACACTTTGCAATCTTGGAAAGCCCCTTTTTCAATCATATGCACCTGCTCCGGAATCAGTATATATTCCAAACTCTGGCAGTGAAAGAATGCTGCCTGCCCAATGCGGAAGGTGGTGTAGGGAAGATTGATTTTCTCCAGCTGAATGCAATTTTTAAAGGCTTCATCGCCAATGGCATAGAGTCCATCTGGCAGGCTGATCCGATACAAATGACTACAATCGGCAAACACCCCTTTCTTGAGTTCGTTGACTTGGGTCGGAACGATGATTTGCGTAAATCGACTGCATCCTGAAAAAGCGTTTTCACCTATCCATTGCAGGGATTCAGGAAGCGTGATATCTTCCAACCCCGTACAACCGGCAAAGGCTCCGTCTCCGATGCGAATCAACTCATTGGGAAACTCGATGTGATTAATGCTGCGGCATAGGAAAAATGTTCCGGTGTCAATGCATTTGATTTTGGCCCCCAATCGCTGATTTTTGAGGTTCTCACATCCATAGAATGCACCCGCTCCCAAATACTCCAACGACTCGGGTAATAAGGCACTCTTAAGCAATCCACACTCGTAGAAAGCGTACATCCCGACTCGTTTGACGCTGGCAGGAATAATCACCTCCTGTAAGGCAGAACATTTGTAAAAAGCCGCATTGGGAATTTCTGTAATGCCATCCGGTATGGTAATGGTTTTGATGGTGTTATTGTTTTTGAAAGCACCTCCCGCAATCAACCGAACAGGAGACTTGCCTTTTTTGTCATAGAAAGTGAACTTGGCCGGAGCCTCATCGCTGACTTTGAATGCACATCCGTCTACATATAAAACACCTTTTTTCCATTTGTGATCATCCTTAAAAATAGCGGTTCCGTCCAGAATATCTTCTCCCAATTGGGTAACGGATTGTGGGATGTTGATGCGTTCCAGATTCTTACAGTTCTTGAATACCTCGTGATCAATTTTGGTTAATCCTTCGGGTAGGGTGACATGGGTGATTGCCTTGTTGCCTTCAAAAGCACCACAGGCTATCACACGAATGTCCAAGGGAACTTCGTAACGAGGTTTGATGGTCTTGTCACTCGCAATCAGAATATGATCAATGACCAATACTCCATCTTCCCATAACTCTTTGTCCTGAATGAGCGCAGTACCTTCAAAGGCGGACCGATAAACGCGCTCAATGCTTTCTGGCAGAACGATGCCGGTGAGCATCTTGTCACCCTTGAATGCTTTGTCGGATATCTCCGTTACGCGATAGGTGTCTTGACCTACCACAATCGTGGCAGGAATGGATAAATCGCCCTGTACGGTCGGATTGCTGCCCACTTCTGCGGTGAGAGTAACTGGATCGAGGATATAACGAATATCCTGAAACATGGCCGTTTCCTGGGCATCAATGATAACACTAATGCCCGCGGCCAACACCGCGAGCATTAGTTTGTGTATGGACATCATAGGTCTCAAGGCTTATTTTACTTCTTCGAAATCAACATCCTCAGCGCCATTGTTGTTATCTTTGCTGGATCCGCCCTGTTGTCCGCTAAAAGGACCTTGTGGGTTGCCCTGGGCTCCTGCATTCTGTGCATTGGCAGCATTAGCGGCAGCATACATATCCTGACTGGCAGCCTGGAACGCAGTCATCAGTTCGTTGTTGTACTTTTCGCACAAATCAGCATCCTTCTTTTCATAAGCCTCTTTGAGGTTCTTCAAAGCTTCTTCAATAGGAGCTTTTTTGTCTGCAGGAATCTTATCTCCCAATTCTGCCAATTGTTTCTCCGTCTGGAAAATGGTGGCATCTGCCTTGTTGAGTTTCTCAACCTGCTCTTTGGCCTTCTTATCCGCTTCGGCATTGGCTTCCGCTTCCGCTTTCATACGCTTGATTTCGTCGTCGCTCAATCCGCTGGAAGCTTCAATACGAATCTTTTGCTCCTTACCGGTCGCCTTGTCCTTGGCGGTTACATTAAGGATACCATTGGCATCAATATCAAAGGTGACTTCAATTTGCGGTTCACCACGACGGGCCGGCATAATACCGTCCAAATGGAAAATACCAATTTGCTTGTTTTGTGCAGCCATGGGACGTTCGCCTTGCAGCACTTTGATCTCTACACTGGGCTGGTTGTCCACTGCAGTGGTGAATACTTCCTGTTTCTTGGTCGGAATGGTTGTGTTCGCCTCAATCATGCGGGTCATAACGCCACCCATGGTCTCAATACCCAGACTTAACGGAGTTACATCGAGCAACAATACATCTTTCACTTCACCGGTCAATACACCCCCCTGAATAGCAGCACCTACAGCCACAACTTCGTCGGGATTCACGCTCTTGTTAGGCTCTTTGCCAAAGAAATTCTTTACCGCAGCCTGAATAGCCGGAATACGGGTAGAACCACCTACCAAAATCACTTCGTTGATATCCGATTTGCTCAAATTGGCATTTTTTAAGCAGGTTTCGCAAGGAGCAATCGTGCGTTGAATCAAATCCTCAATCAGCATCTCAAACTTTTGACGGCTTAAAGTCTTTACCAGGTGGGCAGGAACACCATTCACCGGCATAATGTACGGCAGATTGATTTCGGTGGACGTGGTGTTACTAAGCTCAATCTTAGCCTTTTCTGCAGCCTCTTTCAGACGTTGCATAGCCATAGGATCCTTGCTCAAATCGGCACCTCCGTTCTCGTTCTTGAACTCCTGAACGAGCCATTCGATAATACGATGATCGAAATCATCACCACCCAGGTGGGTATCACCTGCAGTTGCTTTTACTTCAAATACACCATCACCCAATTCCAAAATGGATACATCGTGCGTTCCGCCACCGCAGTCAAAGACCACAATCTTCATGTCTTTGTTGGCTTTGTCCAAACCATATGCCAATGCAGCTGCCGTAGGCTCATTCACAATACGACGTACATTCAACCCGGCAATCTCACCAGCCTCCTTGGTGGCTTGACGCTGACTGTCATTAAAATAGGCAGGAACGGTAATCACAGCTTCCGTCACCTCTTGTCCCAAATAATCTTCTGCCGTCTTCTTCATTTTCTGCAGAATAATGGCGCTGATCTCTTGAGGCGTATACAAACGACCATCAATATCTACGCGAGGAGTATTATTGTCCCCTTTGACTACCTTATAGGGCACACGGGAAATTTCCTGACTCAGACGATCATAACTCTCACCCATAAAACGCTTGATGGAGTTTACCGTCTTGGTGGGGTTGGTAATTGCTTGACGCTTGGCAGGATCGCCCACTTTGCGCTCACCACCATCTACAAATCCAATCACACTCGGAGTGGTGCGCTTACCCTCACTGTTGGTGATCACTACAGGCTCATTGCCTTCCATAACTGCGACGCAGGAGTTTGTTGTTCCCAGGTCAATACCAATAATCTTACTCATAATTGTATGTTTTAAATTTTTAATATCTGATTTTCAATAGGCCGCCAGGCCGTTTGCCCTATCTTCTCCAAACGCTATGCCAAAACCATTTTTACCCGTATTTGCCACAAAAGGTTGCAGGTTGACTGCCAATTTGGCAGAAAAGAGCATAAAAAAACCGCCAAAAGCATACATTCTTCTGGCGGTTCTTACTTTTATCGCGAGTGCGTCTTAATGTACGATGCGCCCGTGTGCGTCCAATAAATGATGATCGCGCACGATATACAGTCGCCCATCAATGATTACTTTGACGGCATCCATACCAGACTCCGCACTCAACCATTCCAGGGCAGTAAACTCTTTCCAGTTCCGGTAGCATAGGATAATATCCTCAATGCTCAACGAGTAACTCTTATTCTTAACGGGATCTTTGATGGCAAATTTGGCCACATCGATTCCGATGGGATGAATGCCTTGACGGGTGATATCCGCCATTTTGCTCAAATCAAAATGGAAGACGAAAGCACCGCTTTCAGGGCTGTTCCCGGATATCTTGTACTTATTAACCTCACCCTGAGCCGTATGGTATTCCAATTCGAGCGTTTGCACATCGGCCGTGGACTGCGCGAGAATAATCACGGAATCAGGATTTCCATATAACAACATCTGGATAGGTATCGATACCGAAGCGTTACGGGTGCTGGAGAATGCAAAGGTGGTATCCATGGGGAATCGATGCATGTGGGCGCAAACCGAATCATTGCGTTCACTCATGCGAGGCGCAAACGCTTGTTCCACCTGCACATACAATGTATCAGACTGATCCGATAATGTGCCAATAACCTGCGCTTTACCATTGTGATCCCCATGCAGTTTGCCGTTTTCATCCACACTGACGACCGAGTTATCCTCAGCCACCACACTCCAGTCAAGAGCTTGTGACTGCATGGGCAAACGCAAATCACCTGCCAAAGCTTCCACTTCTATGGCATAATCCTGATTACCCAGCACGATGCTGTCATACAAAATGCGCATTTGCCCCTCTCTGATTTCAATAGGCGTCTGCACTTGCGTAGTGCCGCAGGATGCAATCAGTAAACCGGAGGCATCAATGGGATTGGCAGTAAATACATGCCCATCTTCGGATATGGTTCCCAGAGACTCTGGCTCACAACTCAGCGTGTGCCCCTGATAGCGGTGACTGATAAACATCCCTTCCTGTGTCCAGGCCCGTAAGGTGGGCTCATACGAGGCATAGGATGGTATGGCGGACAGGGGATCTAAAAATTGCATCTGCCCTGCCTGATCAGAATCATCACACGTGGCCACCACAAAGATAGCATTGCCCACACCACGAGGTTCACCTTCGGTGGTGGCAAACATGTTTTCACCAAACAGGTCCATTTGGGCAGATCCGCCACCATCCGAGCAGGCTACATTCGTCGCGCCGAACGATTGCAGAATATAACAACCGTCTTTGGTTGGCATACCCGGTTTGGCACATTCTATCATCCAAACGTGATCTCCGGCCTCGTTGGTTCCAATTAACGGACGAGGATAATCGTTGGTATTATAGGGCTCTGTGGTATTGCGTTGAAGCAGTTTGCCATGCATCATCACCTGAGCGTTACCTCCAATCATTTCCAACAGTTGCGGACGAATGCTGTCATCCGGAATGAGCAACCCTAAGTGGATGGAAAATGTATCTCCTACTTGTAACGATTCCAAAAATGTACGACCCGCCTGAAAACCCTGCATAGCCGCCTGACCCATCGTCAAGATGGTACCTCCCGTGGTATTCACCGAAGTGACCGTGCCGTGCAGCATCTGGTTCAGTCCCCAGTGGTCAATGTCAAACACCACTTCCTGACATGCATTGACCGGAGTGCCTGTGCTGCCCATGTAGTGGTTAAACAAACCAATGCGATCTTCCGTAACATAAGTGCGTGGACGGTTGACATTCAAAATAGGAAAAGTGTCGTTATGCGCAAACAACTGACCCTCCCAACGAATGCAATTGACATAAGCCCTGTTGGCCGTGTCTACAGCCAAAAATCCCATTTCGTAGTTTTCTTCATTGGGCCAACCAATGTTCCATGTGTTGGGCTCAATCATAATTACCCCATTGGCTGCTGCGCCCTGAAAAGGCTGATACAGCATGCCGGCATAGTGGTCAGGATCCGCTGCAATATTGCTGTTGGTTACAAAGAAACATCCGTTCATTCCGCCTATCATGCGGTGATTGGGACCATCCAAACGATGATACATACTGCTCAACGTCTCCAGCGAACCCAAACGATCATTGGCTTGTACGGGTTCGAGTTTGACATAGGGATTGGTCATATCCACATCGAGCATGTACACGTGGCGCTCTTTCGAACCACGAATCACATTCATGTGGGTGTAATAGGTGCCCGGACCTACCTGATAATGCTCTAAGGTATCCAGTACGGCTTGGGTTCCTCCCATATCAATCATACCGGATGCCCAACAACAAACGCTCAGACATAGTCCGAGAAAAAACAAGATTTTTTTCATGATCATTTATATAGTGTTGGTTATAACGCTACGATGCGACCGCACTGCATGACAAAGTTGACTTGCAAGTCCTTGTCAAAACAGATAATATCTGCATCCTTACCGGGAGCAATACTGCCTTTGCGATCATCGATTCCCATAATCTTGGCAGGGGTCTCACTGATCATACGACAAGCATCCTCCATCGGTATTTGGGCGTTTTGAACAGCATTGCGAACCAAACGATCCATCGTGGCCACACTGCCAGCCAAAGCGGAACGATCAGATAACTTGCATACATCGTCCTCGAGGATAACACGGGGATCAAAAATGCCGGCCAACGGATCCATACCCGGTGTGGGAGCAGAACAAGCCAATGCGTCGGTTACAAAACAGGTCTTTTCGGTTCCTTTTATCTGCCAGGCCATTCGAAGCATTACCGGCGGTACATGGATGCCATCGGAAATCATCTCAATGGTCATGTTCTGCTCGGCCAAAATCGATTCTACCGTTCCGGGTACTTTATACTCGCGGTTCTTGTACACCACAGGCATTGCATTAAAGAAGTGCGTGGCATGACTCATACCCGCTGCGTTGGCAGCCGCCACCTCTTCATACTTGGCACGAGTGTGAGCAATGCAGGGCTTGATACCATGTTGAACACATGCGTGAATAAAATCAATCGAACCTTCCAATTCTGGGGCTTCATCCCAACGCTTGAGCACATGGGTACGCTCCATTAAGGGCAGATACTCTTCCGGTTTGGGAGCCTTGATCCACTCAGGAATCTGTGCACCTGCCTGAGCAGGATTGAAATACGGACCCTCCAGGTGCAATCCTTGCACAGGAGATAGTGGATCACGCATGATCTCTTCTGTGGTATCCAACGCTTTTTCAATCATCTCCACCGTCGAGGAAGACAGGGTGGGGAAGATGGATGTGGTACCATGCACCAAATGAGCGTGAACGGCTACATCAAAAGCCTCACGAGAACTCTCCATAAAATCGCGTCCGCCGCCACCATGAATGTGCAATTCAATGCCACCGGGAACGATATCTGCTCCATGAACATCGATGCGCTCGGCATCTACAATAGGCAATTCATTGTGCTCTACAGCCACAATCTTGCTGCCTTCTACAACGACGCTTCCTCCATACACCCATCCCTGTGGGGTGAGGATGCGTCCACCATATAATTGTTTATACTTTGCCATAACTTTCGCCTTTTCGCCTTTTAGCCTTTCGCCGCATTAAATGCATCCATGGCCTTCTTGACACCACCATATTGCAGCAGCATCTTTTGGCAGGTATCGTAGTCCAAACCAATTTCGCTCATCAGCATCTTGGTGCCTCGATCCACGAGTTTTTTGTTGCTTAAAGCCATGTTCACCATCTTATTACCCTTCACACGACCTATCTTGATCATGGTAATGGTGGTAATCATATTGCAAATCAGCTTTTGCGCGGTTCCCGATTTGAGGCGGGTACTACCGGTCAAAAACTCCGGACCTACGACGGCCTCGATACCAATCTCAGCAGCTTGAGAAACGGGTGAATCCGGATTACAGGAAATGGCACCTGTCAGACATCCAAATTCACGTGCATGCTCCAGTGCCCCAATCACATACGGTGTCGTACCACTGGCGGCGATTCCAATGACGGTATCCAGTGGGGTAATATCGTGTTCCAGCAACTCTTTCCAGGACTTTTCGTTATCATCTTCCGCGTTCTCCACCGGGTTGCGCAAAGCGGTATCACCGCCGGCAATCAGTCCAACCACCACCGTAGGTGGCATGCCAAAGGTAGGCGGAATTTCACTGGCGTCCAATACGCCCAAACGGCCACTGGTTCCGGCACCCATATAGAAAATACGTCCGCCTTTCAGCACACGTGGTACAATACCTTCCACCAGTTTTTCTATCTGAGGAATGGCTTCGCGTACAGCCAAAGCCACCTTTTGATCTTCTTCATTCATTTCGTAGAGCAATTCGCCTACGCTTTTCTCGTCCAAATGATCGTGCAACGAGGTTTGTTCAGTTATCTTTGTAAACATAATAAACTCTAAACTCTAAACTAGGGCTTCAGCCCGTAAACTCTAAACTAATCCATCGCATCTTCCCTGTGATAAGCCTTCAGTCCTTCTACCGGATCCTGAAGGATCTGGGCTACTTTATATCCGTTATCATCCAATACTTTTTGAAGAATCTCACGATAGTAGAATGCAATCGAACCTACAAAACCTACTGGCATATTCTTGGTCTCCTCACGCTCTGCACCATCTTCAGTCTCAAAGTATTGACGCAGATTACGAATGACAAACTGATCAAAATGATCATATACTAATTTGTAAATCAGCGGATTGTCAATATTTTCATTACAGAACTTACTCAATCCGGCCAAATAGCGGTTCGGGAATGGCTGACGATACACATGTTCGATAATATCCGCTTGAGTAAGGTTGTATTGGGTCAGGAATTTCTGCTTCAGTTCTTCTGTTAACTGGTTTTTGAGCAAATCGGCCACCAGACGTTTTCCCAACACGGCTCCACTGCCTTCATCGCCCAGGATATATCCCAGCGCGGGCACATTGCGAACCATCTTTTCTCCGTCGTACAAACAACTGTTGGAACCGGTTCCCAAAATGCAGGCAACACCGGGTTTGTGACCCAGCAATGCGCGGGTGGCACCCACCATATCCGAATAAACTTCCACGATGGTCGCCTGTTTAAAGACAGCCTGAAGTGCATAAACCAGTTGAGGGATCTTCTCTGGTGTACAACCGGCACCATAAAAATAGATTTTGGTCACGGGACCTACCCACATCAGGTGCCCAATCTGTGGCAGTAACTGATTGGAAATACTGTTTTTGATAGCATCAGAGGTTTGGTAGAACGGATTGATACCATCGGTAAAAAACTCGGAGCATTCTCCGTTGGCACTCATAAGACACCAGTGGGTCTTGGTAGAACCTGAATCAGCAATTAAAATCATACTGTGTGTTATTTTATTATTGTGAATAGAAATCGTTATTTTCCAAAATTAGCGTGCAAAGTTACAAAATAGATTGGATATTTGCAAATAAAATGTTATAGAACATATAAATTTTGATGTTTTTTAGATCAAATGGTTAATTTTTGGGGATATTTTTGCCTACCTCAAATATTTTGAGTAATTTTGTACACCCAAATTGGGGTATTATGGATTTTTTTTAGTAACACAACATAAATGATAACAGTATGGAAAATGTAAAATTTTTTACTCTGCCGTCTCGTGTATGCTCGACCGCAGAAATCCGTCGTATTGCCGCTCAGGCAGACACCAAGTACACCGTATTAATGCTCAAGCCCAATATTGAATGGGTATTGTTTGCTCAGGAGCGTATGGCTGCCCTGCTCGAGGATAGTGGCGCTGCTATGGTGTATAGTGATCACTTTAACAAAAAAGTACATGAAGATGGCAGTTGGGATGCCACTCAGGCCCCGGTGATTGATTATCAGATGGGTGCGCTGCGCGACGATTTTGAGTTTGGTAGCGTATTGTTCTTCCGCACCAGCGCGTTGCAGGAGGCTGTGGCTCGTATGGATGTGGATTATGAGTTTGCCGGTTTGTATGATTTGCGTCTGAAGGTGAGCCAAAAGGGCGCTTTGGAGCATATTAACGAGTTCTTGTACTACGATGTAGAGTTGGATACCCGTAAGTCGGGCGAGAAGATTTTCGACTATGTGGATCCGAAGAACCGTGGCGTACAAATTGAGATGGAGAAGGCAGTGACCCAACACCTCAAGGATATTAACGGCTATCTGGCACCGAAGTTCAAAGATGTAGACATGAAGAGTGGAGGTTTTGAGTACGAAGCTTCCGTGATTATACCTTGTAAAAATCGCGTACGCACGATAGGAACAGCCATCAAGAGTGCCCTTTCTCAGGTAGTTCGTGCTCCGTATAAGTTCAATGTGATTGTCGTGGATGATAACTCGACAGACGGTACCGTGGATGTGATTAAGTCCATCGTGGCTGAGGGTCATGATAACCTTATCTATATTGCTCAGGATAAGACTTGGCATGCCATTGGCGGTAACTGGAATGTGGCTTTCCATCATCCCAAGTGCGGTCGTTTTGCCATTCAGTTAGACTCGGACGATATGTACAAGGATGAGACCACCGTTCAGCGCTTTATCGATGCCTTCCATGAGCAAAATTGTGCCATGGTGGTAGGTACCTACTGCCTCACCGATTTTGATGGCAATATCCTGCCTCCGGGTGTGATTGATCACAAGGAGTGGACTCCGGATAACGGACGCAATAATGCGTTGCGTATCAACGGATTAGGTGCTCCTCGCGGATTCTATACTCCCATGCTGCGTGAGATCAATTTCCCAACCACCAAATATGGTGAGGATTATGCAGTCGGACTCCGTGTAAGCCGTGAGTATCAGATTGGCCGTATCTATGATGTGGTATACAACTGCCGTCGTTGGGATGACAACTCCGATGCTAACTGCGATTTGGAGGCAATGAACCGCAATAACCTGTACAAGGACCGTATCCGTACTTGGGAGTTGAAGGCTCGTATTGCCATGAACCAAAAATAAGCAGATAGCTGTTTTGTCTCACTTAATTCGAATCATCTTATTATGAAAATACGCGTAGGTATTCTCACAGCGCCTCATATTGATTATGAGCGCCGTGAGAATGGTACGTTCTTAATCAGGAATGTACGCATTGGAATAGGCTTTCATTGGGATCGCAATGAGGACCAGATTTTTGAGGGCGAATTGGAAATTCTGCACAACGCTGACGGCACCGAAACGGCGGTTAATATCATCGATTTGGAGGATTATCTTACCTCCGTTATTTCGTCGGAAATGTCGGCACTCAGTTCACCGGAACTGCTTAAGGCTCACACAGTTATCTCTCGCAGTTGGGTCATGAGACTCATCGAGCGGGAACGCCGAATTGCCTCAGCGGGTACGCTCCGAAGTAAGGCGTTCGAGGATGGCGGACACGTCGGTTTTGATGTGTGCGCAGATGACCATTGCCAGCGCTATGAAGGCCTGCTCAGACGCAATGACAAAGCTGTGGAAGCGGTGCGCGCAACGGCCCATCAGGTTCTCACCTATGAGGGCGAAATCTGTGACACCCGTTTCTCCAAATGTTGTGGTGGTCACAGCGAGGAATTTGAGTATTGTTGGGACGATATTCACTACCCGTATTTGGAATCGGTAGAGTGCCCCTATTGCGATACCCATGATGCCAAAGTGCTTCGCACCGTGCTCAATAATTACGATCAGGAGACGCAGGATTTCCACGACTGGCAAGTGCGTTATGCGGCGCAGGAACTGCACGATATTTTGTTAGAAAAGAGTGGCATTGATTTTGGCGAAATCCAGGAAATGATACCGCTCAAACGAGGCAAAAGCGGACGTATTTATCTGCTCAAAATCGTGGGAAGCAAGCATACGGAGGAGATTGGCAAGGAGCTCAAAATTCGCCGTTGGTTGTCACATAAGTGCTTGTATTCCAGCTGGTTTGATGTCTCCCGTGAGGGCACTGATTGGGTGTTGACTGGACATGGCTGGGGTCATGGCGTAGGCCTGTGCCAGATAGGTGCAGCCGTGATGGCGGAACAAGGGTTCACGTACGAACAGATTTTAGCGCATTATTTCAAAGGCTCTGTTTTACAGGTTAGAGAGGCGTAAAAGTTTCTAAAACTTGTTAAAAAGCCCATTTTATGTTTTATAACATATTCTAAAATTTGCGTATGTCAAAATAAATGTGTAATTTTGCACACTTTTTGACGTGTGCCTGGGCGTTTTTACGTACGTGTATACGCGCAAAATGTTGATTGATTGACAGTTATATAATAACTACTTTTAAGTTTCACAAATAATTAACACATGAAAAAAGTACTCTTTTTGTTCGCTGGCCTGTGTTTGGCAGTAGCAATGAATGCTGCTATCACAGTGACTGGTGTTGTGACCTCCAGTGAGGATGGCCAGCCGGTTATCGGTGCCTCCGTCATGGAGAAGGGAACGACCAACGGAACGATTACTGACTTAGATGGTGTGTATGCTTTGGTGGTGTCTGATAAGGCAACATTGGAGTTCAGCTATGTCGGTATGAAGACCAAGGAAGTTCGAGTTACGGGTCCTAAGCATGATGTCGTTCTGTCGAGCGATGCCATTGCGATGGAAGAAGTGGTAGTGACTGCCATGGGTGTGGTTCAGGAGAAGAAACGTCTGAACTTTGCCGTACAGAGCGTCAACTCTGACGTGATTACGGAAGGTAAGCAGGCCAACTTCATTGATGCACTCCAGGGTAAGATTGCCGGTGTCAACGTTACAACGGGTGGTGGTTCGCCGAACTCAGGTTCGAACATCGTCATTCGTGGTGTCACCTCTATCTCTTCGACCCAGTCCAATGATCCTCTTATCGTTATGGATGGTATGCCTCTGCGTGGAAGCGCAAGCGATATCAACCCTGCCGATATTGAGAACGTGACCGTATTGAAGGGCGCCGCCGCTTCTGCACTGTATGGTCAGGACGCAGCCAATGGTGTTATTATGATTACCACCAAGTCGGCTAAATTAGGTAAAGTTTCCGCTACGGTCAATGCCATGTGGGAGTTTGATACTCCAAACCTGGCCATTGATGTTCAGGATGTATTCCTCCCGGGTTCCCAAGGTTTCTATAAGGAACAGACCATGGGTGGTTGGGGTCCTGTACGTGAAGATGGTAGCGTGATCTATGACAACGTTCGTAATTATTTCAACGATTACGGTTTCTACCACAAGTATGACTTGAATGTCAGCGGTGGTACGGAGAAGTTCAATGCTGCAGCATCTGCCAGCTATTCTAAGAACGATGGTATCGTGCCGAACGACTATCGTGAGAAAATCACCGCATTGGTAAAGGCTACCTTCTCGCCCAACAAATATGTGAGCATGGGTTTGATGGCCAATATTATCCACAATAACTATCGTGGTTCCAGCGGTATCAGCCAGATTTATTATTGGCCGATCAACGATGACATTACCAACTATCAGCATGAAGATGGTACGATTCGTTTCTTGTATTACTCCAACCCCAAACAGGGTTCGCCGTTCTCTTCGTTATACAGCCGCTACAACGACTATGCCATCAACCGCAACACGCGTTCGATTATGCAGGGTCATATCAAGATCTCTCCTGTCAAGGGATTGGATATTACCGGTCGTTTGTCGATGGACCAGAACAACTATCATTACGACAGTTATTCCATTCCTCGTTTCTCGGATCAGATTGCAGCCGCTCAAAATATCACCGACCCATATTTGAGTCAGGAGGAGTTTGAGACGGTAAGCAACACCAGCACCATGGGTTCATACTATCTGTCCATGAGTGAAAGTCGTCGTTTGACCGCTAACGTGATGGCTCAGTATCATGCTGACCTGCCTCACGATTTCGGATTGGACGTGATGTTGGGTGCTGAGTGGCAGGACAATATGTCCCTCTCGACCCGTGCAGAAGGTCAGGACTTCATCGTTCCGGGTGTATACTCAATGAAGAATATTCAGTATCACTCAGGCGTAGGTGAAACCGGTGACTCCGATGTAGGTCACTACCACACCCGTAAGATTGGTGTATTCGGTGAGATTCGTGCAGACTATAAGGGCTTGGCTACCTTGTCTGTTACTTCTCGTTTTGACTGGTCCAGCTGTTTGGATCCTAAGTACAACCCGTACTGGTATCCATCCATCACCGCCGGTTTGGTATTCTCGGAGTTGATTCCGGGTTTGAACGAGACTTCGGGTAACTGGTTCTCGTTTGGTAAGATTCGTGGTAACTTCGCTATGGTGGGTAAAGATTGTCCTCCATACTTGATGGACCGTCGTTTCACTCAGTTCCAGGCGCTGCCTGATGGTGGTTACAGCACATACGCTTCTCTGACCCACGGTTTTGATATTAAGCCGGAGATTTCTACTTCTTGGGAGGTGGGTGCTGACTTACGTTTCTTAGACAATCGTCTGCGTTTCGATATGGCTTATTATAGCCTGAAGACCGAGAACCAGATCGTGACCGTTCGTGTATCTCTGGCTTCTGGTGACGTGCTCCAAACCCGTAACGAGGGTACGGTAGCCAACTCCGGTATGGAGTTCACTCTGGAGGGCGATATCATTAAGCGCAATGGTTGGTTATGGACTGCCGGTATCAATATCGGTTACAACCGTGGTAAAGTGCTCAGCCTGCCGGACGGCATGGAGGAGATTGAGGGTGCCCAATATGGTGACATCTATTCGACCTGCTATTTGGGCGGAACCACGACCGCTATTACCGGTAAGGATTATCTGCGTACGGCAGACGGAACCATCATTTGCGATGAGAATGGTTATCCTCAGATCAACCCGACCAAGTCGGTGCTCATTGGTAATCGTGAACCCAAATGCGTAGGTGGTCTTTCCACTTCGTTGAGTTATAAGGGATTCAGCCTGGGTATCTTGTTCGATGGCCGTGTAGGTGGCGATATTGCGAATATCACCCGTCGTAGCCAATGGAGCAACGGTATGCACCCGGCATTGGAGTACTATCGTGGCCGTCAGGTCGTTTGGGATGGTGTGGTTCAAACCGGAACGGATGCCAATGGCAATCCTGTCTATGAGCAGAACACCAAACCGATCGTTTTGGATGCTACTACCATTGGTACCTATTTCTTCGATGTATCCAGCAACTTTGTGGAAGATGGTTCTTATGTCCGTCTCAAGCACGTGAACGTAGCATACAGCTTTGCTCCGATGCTCAAGAAAGTGAACGGTATAGACGACGTAGCCATTTCCTTTACGGCTACCAATCTGGCCACGATCACCAAATATACCGGTTCCGATCCTCAGATCAACGCATCTCCGGGTGAAGGTGGTGTAGGTAGTGCAGGTATTGATAACTACGCTGTGCCAAGTACACGCGGTTACAACATCTCGTTGAAGGTTGCCTTCTAATATATATAATATAATAAGGTGTAACGTTTAAAATGACAGTATAGAATATGAAAAAGATATTTTATATATTAATGAGTGTTGTTGTACTGAGCAGTACGATGACAAGTTGTAAAGACTGGATGGATATCAACACCTCTCCGGATAACCCGGTAACGGTTTCCTACAATGTGGTACTTCCTTCCCTGTTGTTCTTTACCATTCAGCAGTGCTTTGATAACACCGAGTATCAAAACTATTTGTCTCAGTGTTTGACTACTACGGGTCGTAGCCCAAAGGCTGACTATTCCTACCGTGCAGGTTGGGGTGGATTCCCGGATATGAACCGTCACCCACACTGGCGTCGTCACTATTATGAGATTGGTGTCAATGCGGATTGTATGATTGAGTCTGCATTGGATTTCAAGGCTTATAACTATGCATTGATTGGCTATACGCTCAAGCTCCATTCGCTGATGATTACCACCGATGAGTTTGGTGAGATGCCTTACGATGAGGCTTACAAGAGTAACACGCCTAAGTACGATACCCAAGAGCATATCTACGATGCTTTGGAGAAGGAGTTCTACCGCGTGATTGCGCTATATAACGATCCTGCATGGTATGCAGCTTCGACCAATCCGCTGATTACCGAGAAGACCGACCGTATGTTCTCCGGTAATATGGATAACTACCGTTGCCTCACCTACGCATTGTTTGCTCGTTATTGGGTACGTCACATTCCGAACTGGGGTCACCCGGATCGTGGATTGTCCATTCAACAATGCTGCGACAGTGTAATCAAGTATGTCGATCTCGCTATGGGTGCAGGTTGGAAAGAGCCTCAGTATAAGTTTGATGGCGGAACGGGTGAGAAGACCTCGATGTGGGGGCCTTACCACAGCTCCAACGCTACCATGAACTTGGGTTGGCCTCAGGGTCGTGAAAACAACCTGGGTGGTTGTGTTCCTACCGAGTTTATGGCTTCTATCATGGGCTTCTATCCGGGTGTTATGTCTATGAAAAATGGTAAAAAGGACCTTCCGACGGCAGACAACTACGCATTGGATCCTCGTGCCATTCGTATGTTCCAGGCTCGTTCCGGTTACAATACCGATCCGATTTTGTTGCGTTCTCTCAAGGCTAATATCGGTTCCGATGTAGCTTATACCAAGGACTACAAGGCTGAGCATTTCCCGGACTTGTTCTGCAACACGTCTGACTCTACCAAGGCTCCGAAGAACAGCTATCGTGCGAACCCCTACACCCGTGATGATGGTTATATCTGCATCATTACCAAGGAGGAATTGCTCTTTGACAAGGCAGAGGCTTACTATTGGAAAAACGACAAGCCCACTTCTTATACCATCATGATGGAGGCTGTGGCAGCCAGTATGGAGCGTTATCAGGCTTATACTACTATCCAGAAGAGTGCTGACAAACTGATTGAGTTGTTCGAAACCGTTCGTTTGGATGCTAACCGCTTCAATATTGCCATGCTCATGCAGCAGAAGTTTGTCGCGCTGTATCTGCAACCCGAGCAATGGTCGGATATTCGTCGTTACAACTATTCTTCTTCCAAGAATGGTATTCAGTATGATAACGTCTATGTTTACGATGTGGAAAAAGTATGTAAGGCCAAGGCCGGAACGGTGGATATTAACAATCCTACCTGGTTCAGCCGTTCTTACGCTTTGGAGCGTCCGTATAACCTGTATCAGCCTCACTTCCTGATTGAGGGTAAGGACTTTATCACCGGCGGTAACTTCCCGATTAGTGCCAATGCATGGATCAACCGTTTAAATCCGGATCCGGAGACGGAGGATAAGTACAACCGTCAGGAGCTGGAGAAACTGAACGCTTATAAGAACCCTGACTACCTGCGTAAACGTATGGTATGGCAACGCGATCACAATGCCGCTACTTCTATGCCGACCATTACGGCCAAGGGTGAGGGTGATTGGAATCAATTCTAAGTTACGAGTGAAAAAAGAAAAGCATTATGAAAACATTTAATAAATTTTTAATGGTTTGTCTGGCTGCTGCAACACTGGTAGCTTGTGATAAACATGACAAACTGGATGACCTCGTTTTCGTAGGCAAGATGGCACCGACCGTATATTGGGCGGTAACTTCCACTACGGTAACGGCAGGTGATTCAGTGCCCTTTACGGCGCAATACTATACGACCGGTGAGAGCCCTGTTTCTCACTTGGAAGCATGGTATGACATCGTGGAGATTGAGACCAAAGAAGTGTCCGCTCCATTGCTGGTCACTTTCTCGTATTCGGTAACTTCCAATATCGAGACCCAACGTCGTATCTCTTCCAGCGCATGCCGTTATGAGCACAGCGAGGCTTATGGTGAGAACTTTGGTGTCAACTCCATGGGAGATACCACTCGTTTTAAAACGACCTATAAGTTCAATGGTAAGTTCCCCACTTCCAACACGCTTTCCACCATTGCTTTTGGTGATGGCTCTTGGGACAGTGCTCAGGTATGCAAGTACTTTGGTGATGACTTTATGCAAAAGTTCAAGGACACCATCGAGCTCACCATGCGTGGTACGCTCTATCCTGCTCCTTACAACAAAGTGGCCGTTAACAACCACTGGAAGGACTATCAGTCTGCTTGGACCAACATGCGTGGTCTCAGTGGTAAGACCTTTGCGACATTCTTGGATTCTGTGAAGAACGAAACCGAGTCCATGCTCGCAGGTTATGATATCTATGACTATTTCTTCAAGGATAGCGTATTGCCCAACGAGGTGGACAGCATGTTCCAAACCGTTACCTTTGCTGACCTGATCTCCAGTGGTAGCGCGGACATGATTAACTTCAAGCGTTCGTATAAACTCAACTCGCAGCTCAAGTGCTTCGACAAGGCCGGTACTGCTGGTTTGTCCTTGCAGGCAGTGATTGAACTTAACTAATTGCTACGCGTATGAAAAAGTATTTGAATATAGCTCTTGCATGCCTGGCAGGCATAGCAATGACCGCATGTGTAGACCATGTTCCTTCCGAGGAAGCATTGCCCACACAAAAGATTGACTTCGCGTATGAAGTAATTGGCGAAAAATATCAGTTGGACTACTATGTAGGTTCGACCATCCAATTCTATCCTACCATGGAGGTGACCACCTCGGTAGAGTGGGATTTCGGTGATGGCAGCCCCGTAGAGACTGGTAAAATAGTAGAGCACAAATATACTTTGGCCGGTAACTATAAGGTGACCGCCAAGGGTAATGGTGGTGTGAAGACCAATGTTATCTATATTGCTGACATTCGTCCTATCGTTTCGCTGAACCTGGATGAGGCTACCACTCCCGAAGGCATTGTGGAAGTAAGTACTTCTTATATCAGCCTCAATGTGGAGTTGCCTAACCCGGACTCTCTGGCCGCTAAGTATGTATGGACCTTCCCAGCCGGTACAACGGACGAGGGCGGAAATGAGGTGGCTAACTTTGAGCAGTTCTTCCCGGAGAACTCCACCACTCCTGATAAGGTGTTGGGTAAGGTGAAATTTGCCAAGGTAGGTTCTCAAACCGTGAAACTGCAAGTGAAACTGGAGACCAACCGTGGTACCGGTGAGTATCGCGATTTGGATATCGTCAACAAGAACGTTCAGGTGGCTTTGTCTGAGCCGGCTCCAACGCTGTACTTTGTAGTCAAAGACGGAACCATCAACGCCATCAAGATTCCTGCTTCTCGCAAGATTGAAGGTGTGACCATTGAGCCTTATGACATGGGTGTCAGCTCGGGTCAACACATGCTCAATATCTGCTACGACGACTCCCTGATTTATTTGCTCGACTGCGGTAAACAGTTCGTATACTGCAACGACGTAGATGGTACCATGGGTGATGGTCGTATGAATGTGATGAGTGTGGACGCTTCGTCCGTAGGTTTGGTTATCACCAACGTAGGTGGTACTGCCTTCAAGGATCCTTTCTATGGATTTATCGAGGGTGACTACATCTTCTTCTCCGACCGTAACACCGGTTTCCGTAAACTCAACAAGAATACCCGTAATGCCGTTTGGTCTTCCAGCGTAGCGCCAAGTTATGTGGAGAACAACTGGATTGGTTACTATGGTACCACTTCCATGATTTATGGTTCGTTCAACGCTTGCTTCGGTCGCATCGATGGCGTATGGCATTGGTGCAAGAAGGGTAATGGTGCCGGTTGCTGGCGCTTTACCGATGCCGATAACTGCGGTTATGGCCGTACCGACTGGAAGATGACTGAGATTCCTGCTTCCGGACAATTGTTCGAAGGTACTCCGACTACGGCGTTTGTGTATGACAAGAACAACGATAAGTACTACTTTGCATTCACCGGTCCTAACGAAGGTTTCTATGCTTTCAATGGTTCGGAAATCAATACCTTCAGCCCACAAATTGGTGATGCCGGTTTATCGGCATTCCAGGCTGGACAAAAGAAGTTCGCGGATGGTACGGGTATCAAACCTCACTGCGCTACGACCAACGCCGGTTCCGGTGAAGGTGGCGTGGACGAGTACGTGGGTGTCAGCCAAATGGCTTTGGACGAGGCTACCGGTGACGTTTACTTCATGTATCGTTCTTCCGTGAGCAGCCAACCCAGTGGTTTGGTTCGCTACAATGCTGAATTGGATCAACTCGAGTATGTCGTTTCTGGCATCCAGGGTTATGGTGTAGCCGTTAGCCCGATTATGAGCAAACTGTTCAAGTAATCGCTAAACGCTAAACGCTAATCGTTTTGAATAACATTCAAAAAATATTCATCTCTGTTTTGAGCCTTGTGCTGGGCGTAGGTACTACGTCCGCACAAAGCCCAAAGCAAGAGTGGCGTGCTGTATGGTTCACCACCGTTTGGGCCATTGACTGGCCCAATAACGGTTATACGGAGGCTCAGGAAAAACAGAGTTTTGATAAGTATCTCGATCAGTTCGAGAAACTCAAACTCAACTCTGTTTGTTTCCAGGTTCGCAGTATGTGTGACGCCATGTACGACAGTCAGTATGAGCCGTATTCCAAATGGCTCACCGGCACACGTGGCGAAGCGCACTCCTATGATCCCCTCGCGTACCTAATAGAAAAAGCGCACGCGCGTGGAATGGAGGTGCATGCGTGGATCAACCCATACCGCTTTGCTTCGACGTCAACGTATACCACCAACGAGGATGACTATTCCGTCACTCACCCGGAGTGGGTACAGTATTGCGATGCAGCCGATATCTATATCATCAATCCCGGAGAACCTGCCGTCAGAAAGCGTATCTGTGATGTGATTGCGGATATTATGGATCACTATGATGTCGATGGTTTCCTCTTTGATGACTACTTCTACCAGAGTGGCTACCTCAACAGTTATGACGATTCGCTCTACTTGGCCAACAACCCTCAGGGATTGAGCCGTGCAGACTGGCGTCGTCATCAGGTCAACCTCATGGTGCAGGATGTGTACAATACCATCAAGTCTCGCAAACCTTGGTGCCGTTTTGGTATCGGTCCTGCGGGTGTAGCCGCTTCCAGTGCAAGTGTAGCAGCCAAGTATGGCATCTCTCCTTGTCCGGACGGCAGCGACTGGCAGTATAATGGCATTTATAGCGAACCCATTCAGTGGTATGTGGATCGTTCCATAGACTACATGGCGCCGCAGGTCTATTGGCCCATTGGCAGTTCGGGAAATGACTATGGCAAGATTACCCCATGGTGGTATGAGGTGGCTAACCATTTTGGTCGCCATTGCTATATCTCCCATTCTCTGTCAGGTCTGCAGACTACGACGCTGGGTAAACCCAAATCGACGGCCAAGCAGTCGGATTTTGATGCCTACGAAGTGGTGCGTGAGATTCAGTTGAATCAGGCCTCCACGATGGAAGATGCACCCGGTACGACATTTTATAGTGCGCGTAAGTTTAAGGAAACCAATTTTATCAACTGCCTCAAGCGCGAGGTGTGGACCCACAAGGCCAAAGTTCCGGCTTTGACGTGGTTTGCGGCTCCCGCACAAGGTGTGGTGGATAATATGGCGTTGAACAATCATACGCTGACTTGGACCTATTCAGCCGATACCGTACGTTATGGTATCTATGCCATTCCGAAGGCACATCGTCAGGATAAGAATATCCTGTCGTCTTCGACCTGGTACTATGGGTTGAGTTATGCCAAGAGTTTTACTTTCCCGGATTCGATTTCGGCTGCCACCCACGATATAGCAGTGACGGTAGTGGATCGATATGCCCACGAGTGGGCACCGCGTTTCTTGGGCGAAGCCAAAGCGGCCACACAGACGCCGTCTTTGCTCTTCCCGACCAACTATCAGGAGATTATGCTACCTAACCGTCTTAAGTGGCAACCCGTTCCGGGAGCTACAGGCTATATGGTTCAGGTCAGCAAGGATCCTACGATGGCTACGGTGCTCGTTCAGGCCTCTACGGATACGTGTACGTTTGCTACCAAACCGTTTGTGGACTTGTCCGCTATGGATACCTACTATTGGCGCGTTTATCCGCTTATTGCCAATGGGGCAGGACAGTGGTCCATGATTCGTGAGTTTACGGGTCATCCGTTTGCGATGTACACTCCGATTGACGGCGATACGGTCAGTCATATGGCCGAGTGCAGTTGGGAAGATGCAGGCGATGATGCCGAGTATGTGCTCCAGATAGCTACCGCATCCACGTTCCGCGCTGGTGAGATAGTGTATGTAGATACCACCTCTTCCACTTCGCTCACGGTGCCCAATAATGTCCTTTCCTATAATCGCACGTATTACGCACGCGTATTGACGGACAATGGCAATATCATTTCCACCACTACCCACTTCACCACCGAAATGGTGGAGTTCCAGGTTCCGGAACTGATAGCGCCTACCCATGGCAGTGTGCTCGCTTATCCGACCATTCATTTGGTAGCGGAGGATATTGTCAACAATGGATTTAAGTTCGAAATTTCGACCGACTCCAAATTCCCCACTCGTGGTGGCGTGACCAAACGCAAGTCCACGACGATAGGAGTAAGAGAAGTTGATTTCGAAGATATGGCAGATGGCGTCTATTATGCGCATGTCAGCCAGGCCGGCTTCAACAAATATGGCACGACGATTCAGTTTACCTACACCCACACCACCGGTGTGGAGGATGTACATGTGTTAAATGATAACACACCTCGCAAACTGATGACCGCTCACGGCTTGCTGATTATGCGTGAAGGCGTATTATACGATTTGTCGGGAAAAGTAGTGTCTCTTCCCGAGAAATAACATAACATGAACATAACATGCGTATAACATGTATATGACATATAACAACCACAAAGGTTGTTTATTACAAACAATTTTTATTAACGGATTCAAATCAGGCGTCACGTGTGATGCGCGAAGAGGGTCCACATTATTAACCAATTTTAACTCATAAAAAACATTTATGAAAAAATTAACAGTTTTATTCGCAGCATTGGTTATGACCATGATGTCATACGCTGCATGTAACGAGTACGGCTGGACTTCGGGTGAAGA
>DCIY01000004.1 GCA_002317295.1 Bacteroidales bacterium UBA1714 | reverse complement strand
TATACTTTTCAGCGAGAATCAGCAACTACTTGACCCTGAAGGGTGTAGAGATTAATATGCATATTTATTTTAGAAAATAGTAGTTTTTTGACAGAAATAGCAAATAAAATTTGCACATATCATTTCTTTTATGTACTTTTGCAGTCCAAAACAAAGAAACGATAAGTATGTTAGCTGATTTTTCTGTAGAAAATTTCTACTCCATCCGTACAAAACAGACTTTAAGTTTTGTGCCAACGATAGAAAAGTATCTTTCCGATACCTATCTTGTGGAAGTTGCACCTAATGTCAAACTGCTCAAAATGGGAATTGTGTATGGTGCTAATGCTTCTGGGAAAACAAAACTGCTGCAAGCATTGGACTTCTTCCGGGAATTACTATTGGTCTACCCGTCATCTCGTACAGATACCATTGATTATTACCCTTTCCTATTAGATAGCGAGAGCAAAACAACACCCTCAAAAATGCAGATAAATTTCTATCTTAAGGGAGAACGCTATTGCTTGGAAATAGAATTTGATCGTCAGCACATTCTAAAGGAGCAACTATTGGTCTATGCATCGGTGCGACCATCTATGCTTTATACACGCATTTATATCAAAGGGAACGACAGCACGCGTGTGGAGTTTGGTAAGGCCCTGCAACTCAACCGACATGACCAAGATATTATTTATGGTAACACCCTAAATAATTGCTCCGTTTTAGCTGCATTTGGTAAATCAAATGTTGAGAAAACACGCCTTAATACCGTATATGATTGGATAAATCAGAACCTCTCGGTTTGTATCAATCCCACCAACACATCAATGGACTTTCTACACAAGCAATTGCAACAAGATAAGGACAAAACACTGCACGCGTTTATCCAACAATTTCTGCAAAAATCAGACTTTAATATCAGCGGGTTTGAATTATCACCAAGCGGTGAAAGCATCACATTCCATCATAAAACATCATCAGGGGATGGTATTTTGCCGGAAGCTCTTGAATCTAATGGTACACTGCGCTATATGAGTATAGCTGTCTTGCTTAAACATCTACTCTATAATAGCCAATTTATGCTAATAGATGAATTAGAAACAAGCCTTCATTATGAACTGATTTCCTATTTTCTACGATTCTATTTGAATAATGATACCGGCACATCACAAATGCTGATTGCTACACATGACATCAACTTACTCAAAGAAGATTTTTTGCGCAGAGATGTCGTTTGGTTTACCGATAAGAACGAGAATGCTGAAACAGAATTAGTACGGCTCTCGCAATTGGGCCTACACAAAAATCTTTCTCCATATAATGCCTATTTACAAGGCAAATTAGTTAAACTACCTTTTACCGGTGAAACCTATATCGACAAATGAAAAAGAGTTTAGCCATATTTGGAGAGGGACCAACAGAATGGTATTATATTGATTCCTTACGCATTGCCAAACACTATCCGTTTACAATGCGTCCGTCATTGCCACAGCACGCAGACATCAAGCACATGTTGGCTATGGCAAAGCAATGTCTAAACGAAGGTTTTGATGAGGTGGTATGCTTATTGGATATGGATCGATTGAATAGCCATCCAACCGAGATGCAGGCTTATCATACGGCCAAACAACAGAAAGCCTATCGTAAAGTAACCTTTATCGAGACAGATCCTTGTACAGAATATTGGTTTCTATTACACTTTATACCACAATTATCACAACGATATTTTGATTCCTATGCCACCGTTGAGATGGAGTTGCATAAATATTTACCTCAATATACGAAAACAGAACAATATTTCAAGCGTAATAAATTATTCCCCATCCTCACATCAAGTGGTAATCTCGACCGTGCATTAGAATTAGCCCGACAGTCGGTGACACTCCATGAAAAAGGTATGCCAAATTCGTATACAGAAATGTTTCGTTTGTTTGATAAACTAAATGAGTTTGCCAAATAAAATGCAAAAATAGCGTTTTTTATTTGGCTCCAACCCCCTCAATGATGGGGATTGGAGCAAATAAAATGCAAAAATAGCGTTTTTTATTCTACAACCGCTTACTCTACTACTTGACCCTGAAGGGTGTAGAGATGAGCAGAACGGAGAATATACAGACGTCCGTTACGCAGCAACTTCGTGCACGGATCTGAACCCTGTGAACCATCCTGACTCGGCGATTCCAGGTCCGTAGTACGGGCAACAAATTGCATACGACCCTGGCCACCAATGGCACGATAGCGCTCGGGCACTACCCCACCCAAATCGTTGATGATATACTGCTTAAGGGCATTGTATTCCTCCGTCAGGTTGGTCTGAATCACCTCACACTTGTACATACTGATGATGCCCTGTTGGAAAATCAGATAATTAGATGCCGTCAGCGTATAAGTCTGGTCAGCCACCACCGGAACATATGTACTATCCGATTGCAAAATCTCCACATCGTAAACGCGACGCGGACCTTCAATACTCACCGTAGAGTCCTCCATGTGAATCGTAATCGTCGGATGTTGCGTGGTATCCACTTTCATTCGCAAACCACTAATCTGCATAAACGTTCCCTCTTTCGGCAACGTCTTGCATCCTTCTTCCAAGAAATCAACCAGCATCCGGCCCGTTACACGATAGGTACCCAACATATTGCCAAAGGACAACACATCAATCACCTGACCATAGGTGATATCACCGGCCGGGATATCCGCACGAATACCTCCTCCATTCTGTATGCCCAGTTGAGTCGATTGGGTGATACGGAACGCATCCGTCACCAAATCACCCATATTCGTCTCCGAAGTACGCACCACACGCACACCATCGGCATCATAAATAGTCAGCAGAAAATCCGTATGCCCCACTACCTGATTGAGAATCGGTGCACATTGATCATTGAGCGAATCCAACACATGCTGAACTGCTACCGATTTGGGACAGGAGGCCGATGGTATAAGTTCCGTATACAGCGTATCCAGATCGGTATCAATGGTCAATACCCCCACATTGGCCACCTTGTTGCCCGTCTGGGAAATCAGTACCCTATCGCCATTGAGATTCGCCACATATTGGGCAGAAATCACATCATGACTGTGAGCATCCAGCACCACATCGATGCCCGACGTCGCTGCCACCAACTCTGCAGACGAATATTGTGGCCAACGAGCCTCTGCTTCACCCATATGACTAAGCAGCACCACCGTAGTAGCACCTTCCCCTCGAGCAGCATTGACGGCACGCTGTACCACCGTAACAAATGAGTCCGGACACAGAGAATATATCGTGTCATTGCCGTCAAGAAATGCATATCTCTCATCAACCATGGCCGTAGGCGTGGTTACTCCTACAAACGCTACGCGGCGCGAATCAGAGAAGTCTTTGATGACATAAGGGGGTAATAGGCGAAGGGCCCCCTCCGACTCCCCCTGCAGGGGAGAGGTTAAGAGCGAAGACCCTGAGGTATCTTGAATCTGATACAGATTGCTGCTCACCACATCCGCATCCATCGAGGCTATCAGTTCCATCAAACGAGGCACACGGTAATCAAATTCGTGGTTACCCAGCGTCAGTACATCGTACTGAGTGGCATTAATCATATCCACACAGAACTTGCCATTGGAAATAGAACCCATGGTGCCACCCTGAAGGTAGTCACCGGAACTAACCAAAGCCACGTCGGTGGACAACTGACGCAAGGAATCGCGGACTCCGGCAATAGAAACGTATCCATCCAGCGCACAATGGACGTCATTTTCGTAAATGATGCGGATAGGAGTTGCTTGAAGAAATGCAGAATGCA
The DNA here is from genome assembly GCA_002317295.1 of Bacteroidales bacterium UBA1714. Classification (GTDB taxonomy): domain Bacteria; phylum Bacteroidota; class Bacteroidia; order Bacteroidales; family Paludibacteraceae; genus Colicola. The sequence continues at coordinate 37,543 of DCIY01000004.1, read as the reverse complement.
CGCCTAAAAGGCTAATGCAAAATGCAAAATGAAAGGCGATAAGGCGATGAGGTTTCATATACTTTCTTTTTTAGGGACAAAAGGACGGCCGGAGCCGTCCTTTTGTTGTCTCGAGATTAAACGAGGATTAGTGAATCATCAGTGCACCTACCAGCGCCAAAATAGCGTAGAACTCAGGAAGGGCGCAATAAATCATGGTGTTGGTCATTACATCGTGACCCGATGCAATACCGGCAATACCATTGGCTGCCACCTGACCCTGACGAATAGCACTGAGCAGGAAGACCAAACCAGCACCCACACCGATACCAAAGAGCAACAGACCGTTTTCGGCCACGTTGAACTTGCCCATCAACATCAGGAAGGCTACGAATCCGTACAAACCCTGAGTAGCTGGCAGTGCAGACAAAATCATAAATGCACTCGATTTGTCAGCAGCTTTCTTTAAGCCGCCTTCAGCCGCATTGGCGGCAATCGTGGTTCCATAAGCGGAACCCACACCGGACAAGCCTAACATGAGGCCCAGTCCGAGATAACCTAAAAGAGATTCAATCATAATAGTTATTTATTTTTTAAAAGGTTTATATAATTTTCCATTTCCCTGGTAACCCGAGTTCTTGAAGTACTCCACAAACGTCAGACGCAACGGGTGAACAAAGGCACCCAGACACGCCATCAACAGGTTGAGCACATGACCAAAGGTCACAATCACAATAAACGCAACCCATGTGCCTACATTGGGCGTCTCGCCAAGCACCATGCCTCCCAACTGGTTAAAGGCCATACCCAGCATACCACCGGCCAAACCCAAGGCATACAGACGGATGTAACTGAGTACATCACCCAATATACCCGTGGCCATACCATAGGTATCCCACAAACCGGCACCAATATTAATCAGCGGATTGCGACCCAACTGACGGAAAATAAAGATGGCCAACGCCGAGATACCACCAATCACAATCAGCATGATATTGGTCGCCATAGGACCTACACAACCCGTCATGGCCAAAACAGCCGTCAGCAGACCTCCCAAAATGAGAATCAGCCAACCCCAGGCAGAGATATTCTCCTTCCAACCAAAACGACGCGTATACGTGATGCACTTAATCGTCATGGCCAGACAGATATGTACCACACCTATGGCCAATGCCAATACCATCATCACATCATAACCGGCTATCTTGCCTTCCACATCGCCCATGCTCTTGAACATAATGGCCTTGCCCCACTCTGGGAACCACTCAGCGGCAAACAAATCGATGCCAAAGAAGCCTCCCATGAGGTAACCTACAATGGTCGATCCTACACCCAGCGCAGCAATAATGGGACCCATGCCGTCAAACATCTCAATCTTGAGTTTGCCCTTGGCAATCAACAGACCGACAATAATGAGCAACAGTCCGTAACCCGCATCGCCAATACACAGCGAGAAGAACAGCAAGAAGAACGGACCCAAAATTGGCGTGGGATCAAACTCGCCATAGTTGGGCCAACCATACATGCCCGTCAAACACTCAAACAGAGAAGTGAACTTATTGTTTTTCAACTTAATCGGTGTATCATCCTCCGGACGAGGTTTCTCCACTTCATAATAACAACTGAGTGTATCCAACTTGGCATTCAGCGCCTGAGACTGATCCTGAGGGCAGAAACCTTCCAAAACGCGCAATGTACCCTCAGCCACGGAATCCGTAGACAGAGACACGCGCTTCCAATCAATCTGGCGATGCAACTCCTTAAGTTCCTCCTGTAACTTACGCTCATTGGCTACCCACCAGGCATCAATGCGCGTCTGAGCCGCTACACGCAGGGCTCTCAGAGCCTCCACATCCTTGGCCAACTCCTCACTGCACTTGTCATTGAGCGTCTCTGCCACCACTTCTGCATTTTCCACCACAGCCAGCGACACAAAGTACTGACGTCCCTTGGCCTGAGCCAGGGCAATACCCCACTCCTGCTGGAACTTAGCCACCGGACAAGAGTAGAAATGCAGTTCATATCCTGCCCCACGAAGGGCCGCCAACTGCTCCTGGGAGAACGAACCCCACACTTCCATACGCGATTGCTCACGCTGAGTAGCCTCCATACGTTGCTCGATATCGTTGCACTCACGAATTAACTGATCCGGAGCCCCTTGCTTCATCAGACGCTCCACCTCATTGACCCGCTCCAGAATAGATTGCAATTCGGCATTATCAGCCATGGCCTCACCACGCTCGGTGATATGCACCACACCGGCCTCACGCAGTTGGGTCAGAAAGGCATCATATCCCGATGCCAACACCACAAAGGTGTATTTTTTCATCGTCTCAATCATACTTCACCTCCTTGTGCGGCACGCTTGGCCTTTACAATCTTTTGCGACGACTTACTCAGGTTCTCCTCATCTTCCATAAAACGCTTAATCTTACGGATAGCATCCTGATAACCGGGAATCTGCACTTTCTCAAACAGATTCACTTTTTGCGTCGTTTTCTTACGAGCATATTCCAACAAGTCCACCTTGCGGCGAACAAATTCCTGACGAATGCCCACATCGGCAATCGCCTTAAGCTGCTCAAATCCGTCCAAGAACCACTTGGGACTCTCAAAAATAGAGAACGGACGAGTCGAATAAACCACTTCGTCGAGCACCGGAACACGGACACCCGCAATCTTTTTCACAGACATGCGCACATCATCCACATGGATGAGGGAGGTATCAAACTCTCCCCAAAGCGCAATCATCTGATCATAATCGCGGATGCGGCGATCGACCTCTTCATCCAGCGCAGCGATTTCTGCCTTGGCACGCTTCACTTCCATACGCAAGGCTGTTTCCTTGCTCTGAAGCGTAGGCAACGTTCGCTGTCGCATTTTGAGGTCCTTCTCCAGCCCCTGCAACGAAGTTTTATTAAATTGAAACGCGATAGCCATTACTTCCAATATTTATCCACCAGGGCTTGCTTGATGTTCACCTCTTCGGGTTTGAAATATTTGGCAAACAGACACCAGGCAATATCCAACATCTCGGTCGTATTGATGTTCACATCAATGGCCAAAATATCATGCGAATACTCACGGGCGAAATCCAAACAACGGTTATCGTAATCGGTCAAATCAAAACCGTTCTCCAATTTCGTTTTGGCATTGGCTGCATCCGCATACAGACGAATAGCAGCATTCATTACCTGCGGATGGTCTTCGCGGGTTTTCTTACCGGCAACCAACTGTTTCAGACGAGACAACGAACGGAACGGATCGACGATAACTTTACCGATTTCTGCATCACGACGCAGGTACAACTGACCCTCGGTGATATAACCGGTGTTATCCGGAATAGCGTGGGTGATATCACCACCCGACAGGGTCGTTACGGCAATAATCGTGATACTGCCACCTCCGGCCTCTTCAGGGAACTGAACGGCTTTCTCATAGATCTTGGCCAAATCCGAATACAAACTACCCGGCATGGAGTCCTTACTCGGAATCTGATCCATACGGTTGCTCACAATCGCCAAAGCATCCGCATACAGCGTCATATCGGTTAACAATACCAACACTTTCTGATGCTTCTCCACCGCAAAATATTCAGCAGCTGCCAAGGCCATATCCGGAATCAGCAAACGCTCAACAGCCGGATTCTCCGTCGTATTCACAAAACTCACAATACGATCCAGCACACCGGCATTGGCAAATACATTCTTAAAATACAAATAGTCATCGTTGGTCAAACCCATACCACCCAAGATAATCTTATCTACATCGGCACGCAGGGCCACATTGGCCATCACCTGGTTATAAGGTTGGTCCGGATCGGCAAAGAACGGAATCTTCTGACCGGAAACCAATGTATTGTTCAGGTCAATACCCGCAATACCCGTGGCAATCAGTTCCGACGGCTGTTTACGACGAACAGGGTTCACCGAAGGACCACCAATCTCTATTTCCTTACCTTCAATCGCCGGTCCTCCATCAATAGGATCACCATAGGCGTTGAAAAAACGACCTGCCAATTGATCACTCACCTTGAGCGACGGAGACTTGCCAAGGAATACCACCTCAGCGTTTGTAGGAATACCCTCGGTACCCTGAAAGACCTGAAGAGTAATATCATTACCCATGATCTTAACCACCTGCGCCAAACGACCGTTGACCAATGCCAACTCTTCATTACCTACCCCTTCCGCCTTGAGCGAACAGGTGGCCTTGGTTATCGCAGTGATTTGTGTGTATATTTTTTGAAAAGCGAAATTCATATTCATGCAAAATTCAAAATGCAAAATGCAAAATTATTTTACTTGTTTCTCATTAAGGAGTGCGTGCAGTTTGGCTTCGTAGTCATCAAACTCCGGACTGTGGAAGAGCGAATAGTTCATCTGCTTGCACAGGTTAATCACACGCTTGAAGTACTCAGCCACATCGGTAAAGACAGAGAACGAATAATCATGCGCACAAATGTCCATCACCAGATTCAACATATACTGCTGACGATCCAGCGGACAAACGGCATCAATCTTATCAAAGGCATCCTGCTGCAGAATCACAAAGTCAATCACCTCGCTCTTCCAGAACGCTTCATGATAATCCACCGGTACACCATCATCACCCAGAATGTTGATTTGTTCCTGAATCTCCTTACCACGTTGCAGAATACTCTTCATCTCGTTCACCTTATCCAACCACTGGTCATCAATCAGGTTGGAGATATATTCCGCAAATTCGGGATACTCAATGTATTTGGAGTACGAATCAATCGGGTTAACGGCCGGATAACGCTTGTGGTCAGCACGAGCCTGCTCCAGGGCGTAGAAACAACGAGCCACCTTCTTGGTGCTCTCCGTCACTGGTTCCTTGAGGTTACCTCCGGCAGGAGAAACGGTTCCCAGGAACGTCACACTGCCCGTACTACCATTATTAAGGTATACGTAACCTGCGCGTGCGTAGAACGAACCGATAATCGCACTCAGGTCCATCGGGAAAGCGTCCTGACCGGGCAACTCCTCCATACGGTTACTCATCTCACGCAAAGCCTGTGCCCAACGGGAAGTGGAGTCCGCCATCAGCAGCACTTTCAGTCCCATGGAACGATAGTACTCCGCAATGGTCATACTCGTATACACAGAAGCCTCACGACTGGCTACCGGCATGTTGGACGTGTTGGCAATAATAATCGTACGCTCCATCAGTTTGCGACCCGTATGCGGATCCTCCAGTTCAGGGAACTCCGTAAAGGTCTCCACTACCTCATTGGCACGCTCACCACAGGCAGCGATAATCACAATATCCGCTTCGGCCTGTTTGGAAATAGCATGCTGAAGCACCGTCTTACCGGTTCCGAAAGGACCGGGAATAAATCCTGTACCACCTTCGCAAATCGGGTTGGCCGTGTCTATGGTACGCACACCCGTTTCCAGCAACTTAAAGGGACGAGGTTTGGACGCATAAGCGGTAATGGCACGCTTCACCGGCCACTTCTGAACCATCGTGACCACATGCTCTTTCCCTTCAGCATCTGTCAACACTGCCATCGTATCTTCGATGCGATAATCGCCTTCAGAGGCAATGGACTTAATCGTATACTCACCCTGGAACACAAACGGCACCATGATCTTGTGCGGTTGGTGATTTTCATCCACTTCACCCAACCAGGAAGCCGCCTGTACCTTGTCTCCCACTTTGGCCATAGGAACAAAATGCCATACTTTGTCCTTGTCCAATGGGAAATTGTATTCACCACGCTGCAGGAACACCCCATGCAGTTTGTCCAAATCGTTTTGCAATCCGTCGTAGTTACGGCTCAGCAAACCGGGACCCAGGGTCACCTCCAACATATGTCCGGTGAACTCCACCGGGTCGCCTACCTTCAGACCTCGAGTGGACTCAAAGACCTGAACATAGACATTTGATCCACCTACTTTGATGACCTCCGCCATCAGTTTGGTGGCTCCGCCTACCGTGATGTAGGCAATCTCATTTTGAGCAACAGGGCCGTCAACACCTACCGTTACCAGGTTGGCAATCACGCCCTTAACTTTTCCGTTTGTCATATCTTAATCTATTTTTATTCCTTTTTTAAAATCCGCAACGATATCGCGGAAAACCTGTTCACCATGTTCGCGCGTGAGAATGTCCCAACGACACAGAAGGGATAACTCCAAATAATACGCCAACACATTCTCCAACGAGAAAAACACCATGCGCGTGCGGTCCTCCAACCAGGCAAATCGCAAGGCATCAATGGCTCGTTCACGCTCATACAGGTTGGACATGGCACTCACCTCTGTCACCGAAGCATCCACATCATCCGGCATGGCGCCAATAATATGCTTGCTCAGTTCCAAACCATGCTTGCGACATATCTGAACCGTAAGCAGGTTGTTGAGGTCACGATTGAAGTGCTGCCAATCGCGGATAAAAGCACAGGCACCCGTGGTGGCATGAGCTTTCATCAGGCGCAATTGCTCCTTATCCTGATTACTCAGGGTTTCCTCCAACAACATCTCCAAATCCTCCATGCTCATCGGAGCCGGCATACTGGGACTCAGTTCGGGAAGACCCGCTATTAAACATTCGTAGTTCATCAGAACAACAAATCCATTAACTGTGGACGAATAAATGCACGGAAGTAAGCCTCAAATTCGGCATCACCAAAACTGAGTTGATAACCACCCTTAACGGCCTTCAACACAAAGTCCGTCTTGAGATCCTTAACACTCTTAATCTCTATTCCCTGGTTCAGCGCCTCTTTGGCCTGAGCGGCAAAATAAGCCTTGAGCGCATCGGCATCCTTGGCCTCAATCACCACATTACCCTCCTTCACCATCTGCTGAGCCATCATTAGAATAATAGACTGCATAAACTTAGCATCGGCACTGGCTGCCTTGACACTGTCCTCTACGATACGACCACAAACCAGATTGGCTACTTCCGTACGAAGGGCATTGACACTCTGCTGAGCAAACATGTGCAATTCGGAACGGGTGTTCTTGTCCAGTTCAGCCGCCTTAGCCTGGGCTTTGGCAATAATGGCAGCAGCTTCCTGCTCTGCCTTGTTCTTGATTTCGAGGGCCTGTTGCTCAGCTTGAGCAATGAGCGCCTGCGCCTCGTTTTTTCCACGCTCTACCCCTTCGGCATAGAGTTGGTTGGTGATTTCTTCTAATTTCATAATATAATCGTTTTACTTAGTTTGCACTTTTATGGTAGTGGCGACGGTAATATTGCCCACCACATTCATCAGCGTACCGGGAATATCCAGCAATGTGGCCATCACCACAAGGATACCCACCATCTTGGGATCGACACCCAACATGGCACAAATAAACAACTCTCCCGTCATGGCTCCACTGGGCACAGCACTGACCACACAAGCGGCCAAAACGGCCAAACACATGATGCTCACCCACGACAAGGGCGAGGCCATGGACATACCGGCCAACAACATGGTAAACACAATCTTGAGCGTGCAGGTCATGATGGAACCCTGCTTAAAAATATTCGTGCCCAACGGAATGACCGAATTGGCAATTCGCTCTTCCGCCCCCATCCGTTTGGCCGCCTCGATACTGAACGGCATCGTAGCCGATGACGAACAGGTAGCCACCGCCATGATGGTGGGATTGAGAATATATCTCCAGTAGGCCACAAAACCGCTTTTGCCACAACGAATGAGAATATACAGCGGGTTAATCAGGATATACAACACAGCCAACATGCCAAAGCCCAAGGCCATGATGCGGGCGTAACCGCTAATCAACTGAGTACCCATTTGGGACATCACATGGGCAAAATAACAGCCCAAACCAATGGGAGCAACCATCATGATCATCTTCACCATCTGCATCACCACATCGTTGGCAGACGCCAACCATTGGGCAACAGGTTGACCCTTGTCCCCGGAACGGGAAACCGCCACACCGGTCAAAACGGCCATAATAATAAGCGGCAACAAATGTTGCTTATCCAACAGCATCCAAAAGTCCGAAACAGTCAATGCACCCGTAATCAGCGTCCCTATATCCTGGGGCTGACGACCAATGGCCAACCACGATCCGGCATCGGCATCCATGGGTGTATACAAACGACAAGCCAATAAGGAAAGGGCGGAGGTAACCACAGCCAACAACACAAACCCTATCAACGCTTTGCCCAACACCGAACCCACCATTTTCTCCTGATGCAGCGTACAGATGGACGTGGCCATGGACAGAAAAACCATGGGCACAATGAGCACAAACATCAGGTTGAGAAATATATCTCCCATGGGTTTGAGCCAAGGCACAATACCCGGGCAACACATTCCCATTACGCCTCCCAGAATAACTCCGGTAAGCAACAGAATGGTGGATTTATAATGATACCAAAAGTTTCTCATACTACAACGAACTGACAGATATATGAAGAATCGATTCCTCCGATTGTTTTAATGCCACAAAACGCTCCCAAAACTGCTTCATGCCCTCACTCGGATTGCGCAAAAACAGTTCACTGCCCTGGCAATCAATGCGGTCAAACACCATGTTCACCGTAATCAGCTTGGGATCCATGGCAGGCTGATAGGTACGTTCCTCTTTGTTTTCCACATACACCTCACGCACAATATGCGTTTGCTCCAACCGGGACAGCAGAGAGGATACCAACCGAATGGGCAAATGCTCCTGATGGGCTATCTCACGGGCTGTGAGCGGCGTTTGATCCGCTTCAAACCGATGTACAATGACCGACAACAGGTACAACATCACATAGTCCTTGTATCGACGCGACATCGTATTCAAATCCTGCTCGTACTCAAACTCCTCCTTGTTCTGAATGGCATAAGCCATTTCGGCCCCAATGAGCAACAACAGACACGACCACTGCAACCACATCATCAGCAACGGGATAATGGCAAACGCACCATAGATAATGCTCACACGGCTCATTAACACGATGATATACACACTCAACGCCTGCAGCAACTGAAACAGCGTACCCATAATCACAGCCGGAATAGCTGCCGCCTTCAGCGACACGTGGGTATTGGGCACTGCCTTGTACAACCATGTAAACACCAGCCATACAAACAGGTAAGACAATATCTTGGCCACATGGTGGTGATAAGCGTGCAAAGCCTGAAACTGCGGAATAGAAGAAGTGGCAGTGGTAATCCAAATACTCAAACCCGAAGTCACAATAATGAGCAACGGAATCAAAAACAGAATGCTCACATAATTGACAATCTGGCGACCGATGGCCCGAGACTTCTTGACATCCCATATCTCGTTAAAGGAAATTTCAATATTCCTAAAAAACATATACACGGCCCACAACAGAATCAACATACCGATACCCAGAAACAAACCACCCTTGGTCAAATCCAAATACCGCTGCACAATATCCATCACCGTGGTGGTAAGGTCCATATCTCCAATAAACGAACGGTTGAGTATGTCCTCCATCACCGACGTAAATCCAAAACCCCGACCCACGGCAAAAATCATGGCCAGAATAGGCACAATGGCAAACATAAGACAGTACGTGAGGGAGTGTGCCCGGAAATTGAGTCGCTTGGATATGAAACCACGGGCACTGACGATGATGGTGCGCATCACCGAATAACCCACGCGCTTCCAACGCGAGGATATGTCCCCGCGCGTTGTACGCCACAAATCGGTATGTATAAACTCCTTAAAATCCATCTTCCTCTCGTTTCCTAATAAAAAATATAGCAGACCTATAAGCCGGGTTCTGTTCCGCCAAAGCGGTGCCCATCATTAATCTCGAGCAGACATTACTGCCATACTTCTCTCGCTCCCTACCCTCCAACTCGAGCGAGTAACCCTCAAGCGTTGGTTTACATGGGATTGCACCACACAGTGTGCTCGTTTCACAATTCTCGTCTCTGTAGCAGGGACCAACCGTTACCGGCTGACGGCCATTAACCGCTGTGCTACTCTATGGTGCCCGGACTTTCCTCTCCGAAACAAAGGCTTAGCCAAACGACTGTTCCTTTCCAGAGCGATGAGCCGGTCTGCTATATTCAGGGCGCAAAGATATAAAAAATATTTTATATACGCAAATTTATTTAATGCAAAATGCAGAATGCACGGCCAAAGGCCTAATGCAGAATGCAAAATGCAAAATGCAAAATGCAAAATCAGTCCAACATGTGACCAAAGTTATTGGACAACTGAATCATCTGATCATACTCCTCCGGCGACAAATCGTAGAAATAATAATTGCGCGGATCGACCGCCCTGCCCTGCAAATGTACCTCATAGTGCAGGTGCGGACCGGTGGATTTACCCGTATTGCCCACCAAAGCAATCACATCGGCACGTTTGACTTTTTGCCCCTTGCGAACCAAACACTTATACAAATGCGCATAAAGGGTCTGATAACCATATCCGTGGTCCAAAATGACCGTATTGCCATAACCCTGTTTCCAACCCGTGAACACCACTTTGGCATTGCCGGTGGCATACACATCGGTACCAGTTGGCGCCGTAAAATCCATGCCCTCATGAAAACGACGGGTATGATACACAGGGTCCACACGCCATCCGTAACCGGAGGCTACCCGTTTGAGATCCTTATTCATAACCGGCTGAATGGCAGGCAGATTCTCCATTCTAATCTCCTGCGTCTGAGCCATTTGGACAATCTCATCATACGATTTGGCCTGCGTATAAATTTCCTTCTCCAACACATCCACCTTGAGCGTCAAATCGGCTGCCAATTGCGAATTGGTCATGGAGGCCAACTGATCATAATAGGTCATTTTTCGAGTAGCTCCCTGACGAACAGCCAGTGGAATAGGTTCCGCACCAAACAACACACGATACAGATTATCATCGCGCTGAGACAGGTCATTCATCACCACCTGCATCTGATCCGTTCGACTGTTCAACAACTGCAACTGAGCCTCCAGTTCCTTGTTTTGCATCGTCAACTGACGCTCACGAGGTGAAGGAAAAAGGGCGTAAAAAACAAAGAAAAAGACAACTCCCAGGCAGATACCGGAAAGGATATACCACCCGCTCTGACGCAGGAAGTAAACAAATCCATGTTCGATTCGCTCCATGGAGAGCATTTGCGGGTTAAAATGATATTTATGCTTCATTGCTTCGCGATTTTGGTTTCACGATAGTGGCTTCGCGATTTTGGTTTCACGATAGTGGCTTCGCGTTTATACCAGAAAAAATATTGATTTTGTTCTTTTTTTTGTTGCGATGTGCGGGCTACATAAACCGGTTGCATGGTGTAAGGATCCAAACCGGTGTAGTACATACAGGTGGCCAGCGTCATGGGGGTGGGAGTAAAATCCTGCACCTGTTCCGGATGATAATGCATCCGTTGGGTTTCCGCCGCCAAAGCACGCATGTGCTCCAATGTACAACCCGGGTGAGAGGAAATGAAGTACGGAATGAGCTGCTGATTCAATCCCTCCTGACGGTTCACCTGCAGAAAAAATGCGCGAAAACGCAGGTATTCCTGCCATGAGGGTTTGCGCATCAGTCGAAGAACTTCATCACAACAATGCTCCGGAGCCACCTTCAGACGACCTGACACATGGCGGGTAATGAGTTGGCGACCATATTCCTCATTCATCAAATCATAGCGTACGCCGCTGCCCACAAATGCCTTGTGAATATACGGCAGAGCATCCACTGTGCGATAAAGATCCAAAAGCGGACCAAAATCGCGGTTGAGATTCTTACAAATCGTCGGTTGCAGGCACGAAGGTCGGGCACATTGCCTGCACAAATGCTCATCCACACCATGCATTCCGTACATATTGGCCGAAGGACCTCCCAAATCCGACAAATAGCCCCGCCACTCAGGCAAATCCTTCAGACGCTCTATCTGGCGTAAAATGGACGCCTTGGAACGAGAAGTCACCTGTTTACCCTGATGCGCAGAAATGGTACAAAAAGCACACCCTCCAAAACATCCGCGATGCATACAGACGGAGAAACGAATCATTTCGTACGCCGGGATGCGATGGTCCTTATACTTGGGATGCGGCAGGTACTGAAAAGGCAAATCGTACACCGCATCCAGTTCCTCGGTACTCGTCGTGGGATAAGGCGGATTAATCACCACATCATCCTGCACAATGGTGGCCGGTGATATCTTATTGGACTCAATCTCCGTTAAACGAAAATCTTCCGCATAGAGCCGTTTATCCTTCCGTTCCTGTTGATACCCGTGCAAGCGAATCAGCGGTTGAGCCGTCGTCGTTCCCCGATAGGCCGTTTGCGGTATATCATGCACCACTCCCCGACGGGCTATCTCCACCACGGCTTTTTCACCCGGACCATAAACGAGCAGATCCGCGCCACTGTCCACCAGAATGGATGGCATCAGACGATCGGCCCAATAATCATAATGACTCAGTCGACGCATGGATGCCTCTATTCCACCAATCACAATCGGTACGTCCGGAAAATGACGACGCAGAATACGACAATAAGTGGTTGTACAATAGTCGGGTCTCATGCCCGCCTTACCGTCTGGGGTAAACGCATCATCGCTACGCAATCGACGCGCAGCCGTATAATGATTCACCATCGAATCCATGGCACCGGCTGTCACCGCAAAAAAGAGCCGTGGGCGACCCAACTTGGTAAAATCGCGATCATCACTGCGCCAATCGGGTTGAGGAACAATCCCCACCCTGTAGCCTGCCGCTTCCAGACTGCGACCAATCACCGCCGCACCACACTGAGGATGGTCAATATAGGCGTCCCCGGAAAAAAGAACGACATCCACCTCTGACCAGCCCCGCTGTTCCAGTTCCTTGCGGGTGGTAGGAAGAAATGATATGAATGATGAATGATGAATGATGATTGATGAATGATCGCCCTTTGGGCTATTGATGATTAACAACAAGGCGGGTGACGGTGCCATCCGTCGAAGTAACGAGTACATCGTTGCCGGAAATGGGCAAGGTGGTCTGAATGAGGCTGCTGCCTATCTTATGCTGCCACATCACCCGTCCGGTCTTGGCCTCCAGTCCCAAAACCACACCATTCTTGGTGCCTACAAACACCGTTCCGTCTTTCTCCAACGGCATACAAGGAGCATGCTCATACCCAAAACCGCAATTGGTCGCCCAAACGGTATCTAATTTTTCAGATGTGGCACTGAAACAAACCACCGTATCCCACATACACTTGGAGAAAACCATCGTTTGATCAGCATCCATACCGGCTGTTTCACGCACCTTATAGCGACGCGTACGCCAAATCTGGTGACCATCATTGGCATCCAAACAGGTCATATAGCGATCCGGAGCGGCAAAATAAACCCGGTCGTGGGCAATCACCGGCCATACCTGAGCGGGAGAGAGTTTGTCCGTATTGCTGCCATTGTTCCATTTCCAAACCAACTGACCATCCTTCGTATCCACGCAGTACATATAACTGTCCCACGCACCAAAGTACAATCGACCATTATATAACGTCGGACGCGAACTGTAGTAGTTTTTCATTTGGTCAAACGTCCATACCTCGCTGCCATCCTCCAGGTTCAAAGCACGCATACAACCGTCACTGCCACCCACATACACTACTCCCTGGTCAATCACCGGACTGCCCATCACCGCCTTGGGAGTGGCATAAGCCCATATGAGTTCACCCGAGGTGGCATTGAGACAATAGATGGAATTATCGGTTGAACCAAACACCACCTTGTTGTCCGCAATGGCAGCCGTGGAATAGATGCGGGCATCCGCCTTATACTGCCACAAAGTAGCGCCCGTCTTGGCGTTGAGGCAATAGAAATGACCTTCGTCATCCCCTATATAGACACGATTATTGGCCATGGCAGGAGAAGCATAGATACCCACCCCCATGCGACGTTGCCAGGCAGGAGCAACATGGGAATATTGCTCATTGACGGCAAACGAGGGACGCAAAGCAGCATCAGACGGACCATAGTGCTTGGTTTCAAACGCTGTAGAAGCCCAATGACGAGGAGCCTCACCGATGCGCTTCTCAAAAAAACGAATGGAATCGGCATCCACACGAATGATGGAATAACCATTCACACCATCCTTGTCGCGCAGGTTGGAGCGATTGAGATAATCCGGTATCCCATCGCAATCAAAAAACAAACATTGGTGATAGTGACCGCCCACAACGGCTTGCACATTATACTTACGCAACATATCAGTCACCTCATACCAGTTATCCACATCGCCAAAACGCAACGGATAGTGCGTGGCCACAATAATCGGCATGTTGTCCACGGCCTGCTTTTGAATCTGCTCCTCTACCCAGGTAATATCCTGCGGAGCTACATGACCATCCGCCATCTTGAGCACCGGACCGGAATTGAATCCTACAAAAAAGACACTGTCGTGCACAAAGGCAAATCGATTGTCCCCATATACACGGTTAAAATCCATCACACCCGATTCGGACCAGGTCGTTTCGTGGTTTCCGCTGCAAATATAATACGGCATTTTCAGACGATCAAACTGACCCTTGGCCTTCAGCATGGCCTGGCGGTCTCCCGACTCGGTAATATCACCGGTTAGAAGCACAAAATCAATGTCATCCAAACTGTTGATTTCATCCACCGAACGCTGCAAATCCTCCAAAGGACGCATATTCGAGTTGGAGATGTGCACATCTGTCATGAGTGCAAACGAGAATAGCAAAATAAATAACGGGTTCATACATTCCAAAATTTAAGGTTAATATTTAGTCTATTTGTAAGGCAAACTGGTTTTTAAAATCAGCCAAATGGGCATTTTCGGACAATAGTCGTTTGTACCGTTCCGAGGCCGTATACGCTTCCGACGATTTGTCATACTGAGCCACCAACAGTTCCAAGTGCAAATCGGCATGATGGAGCTGATCTCGCAACAGAGCCATAATCTGAGGAGCAAACTGCGTAAACTCGGTTTTTTGCAGCGGATTATTCACCGTCAGTTGCAACAGGTTATCGGACTTAATCACAGGTCGGCAGGATGATATCATCGCCAACAGGCGCCCTTCCTGAGGGAAGTGTTGCTTCAGACCAACCCACGCGCCCATAAGTTGGTCATTGGTAAAAGGGGAATGAGCCCCTTCCGAATCTCCCAGTAGGGGAGATGTAGACGTAGACGTAGACGTAGACGATAACGATGACGAAGACGAAGACGATGACGATGACGATGGCGAAGGCGCCGTAGTCTTGAGGCTGGGCATCTTGGGCAAGGCCGAATCAATAACAGGCATAGCTGCCGGTTTGGGGGTCGGAGTGGCGGAAGACGCAGGAACTGCTGCTGAAGAGGTTGCCGGTTTGGGGGCCGGCTTGACCGCAGGCGCAGGAGCAGCTACCGGTTTGGCAGTAGGAGCAGGAGCAGCTGCCGGTTTGGCAGCAGGAGCAGGAGCAGCTGACGGTTGGGCTGTCATCAACTGACACAGTTTCACCAGGAACAATTCCACCACCAAACGGCGGTTTTTGGCCGTACGATACTGCACATCACAGGTATTGGCCAAATCCAGGGCCTTAAACAACCAGGGGGCAGGACACTGCTTCGCCAATTCGATATACTGCTTACGAATGGACTCCGATGTCTCCAGCAGCGCAACGGTCACCGGATCACGGCTCACAAGTACATCACGCAGGAACTCCTCCCAACCAATCACAAACTGCTGAGCATCAAATCCATGCTGCAACACATCGTTAAACAACAACAAAGCTTGCGCCACATTGCCTGCCAATGCCCACTGGGTCAAACGGAAATAGTAATCGGTATCCAGCACATTGAGCACCTCAAGCGTGCGCTCGTAAGTGATATGATTGCCACAGAAAGCTACCAACTGATCAAAGATAGACAACGCATCACGCAAACCGCCATCCGCCTTTTGAGCCACAATGGTCAGCGCTTCCTCCTGAGCTGTCACCCCTTCCTGAGAGGCTACGTACTGCAGGTGATGCACCATATCCATGATGGTGATTCGTTGAAAATCGTATACCTGACAACGACTCAAAATAGTAGGCAACACTTTGTGCTTCTCCGTGGTAGCCAATATGAATATCGCATACGAAGGGGGTTCTTCCAGCGTCTTGAGCAAGGCGTTAAAAGCACCCTGGGACAACATATGTACCTCATCAATAATATACACCGAATACTTGCCCACCTGAGGCGGAATGCGTACCTCCTGAATCAGCGTACGGATATCCTCCACCGAATTATTGGATGCCGCATCCAGTTCGTGAATGTTGTAACTGCGCTGCTCGTTAAACGCCTGACAGGATTCACACGCATTGCATGCTTCATGATCAGGCGAGGGATTTAAACAGTTGATGGTTTTTGCAAAAATACGCGCACAGGTTGTCTTACCCACACCTCTCGGTCCACAAAACAAATAGGCGTGTGCCAAATGGTTCTGCCGAATGGCATTGCGCAACGTGTCCGTAAGCGCATTTTGCCCCACTACGGATTCAAAAGTCTGAGGTCTGTACTTTCGTGCTGAAACGATATAGTTCTCCATTGTAAATAAATTAGCGTGCAAAGTTACAACTTTTTTCGCACATATGCAAAAAAAAACGACCCAAAGGGTCATTTTCTTAATTCAGATTCCAACATTTGGAGGTCTTGTCGCAGGGCAGAATCGTACTGCAGCTGCTGCTGAATGGAGTTGTACGCGTGTAAAACGGTCGAGTGCGTACGGTGACCTATATGATTACCAATCTCGGTTAATGTCCTGTCAGTCAACTGTTTGGACAGGTACACAATCATCGATCGGGCTCGAACCACCTCCTGACTGCGGGTACGACCCACAATGGATTTCTCATTGATTTGCATATGTTCACACACCGCTCCCATCACATCGGCAAAAACCACCTGTTTGGTTTCTTTTTTGACCACATGAGACAGCACCGACTGCACCAATGCCAAATCGATATCATTGTTCATCAGGGTGGCATAGGCCATCAACGAGGCCAGAATGCCTTCAATATCCCGAATATTATCACAGGCATGAACAGCAATATAGTCCACAATCTCCTGCGTCAACGGCAGTCCGTCACGATGCACCTTATCCATCAGAATCGCCTTGCGCAACGCCAGATCCGGACGCTCTATTTCCACCGTCAAACCCCACTTAAATCGCGTCAACAGGCGCTCCTCCACATCGGGTAACTCGAGAGGCGAACGATCGGAAGTCAATATCAACTGCTTGCGGGATTGGTGCAGATAATCAAAGATATGGAAGAACGTATCCTGCGTTCCTTTGAGACCCGAGAAGAACTGAATATCATCCAATATCAGTACATCTACATTTTGGTAAAAAAGCAGGAATTCCGGCACTTTCTTTTCACGAACAGCCTCCTGATATTGTAATTTAAAGGTATTCGCACTCACATACAGCACCCGATGAAGCGGAAACAATTGAGCCACCTGATTGCCAATGGCATTGGCCAGGTGAGTCTTCCCCACTCCGCTGCCTCCAAAAATAAAGAGCGGATTAAATACGGTACGACCCGGCTCTTTGGAAATCGCCACACCTGCGGCACGGGCCAACTTATTGGTCGTACCCTGAATAAACGTGGAGAACGTGTATTGACTGTTCAATTGCGAATCCCAGGAAGGATTGGCAGAGGAGGAACGTTTGTCCACATCCATAACGGGCTCCGAAGACTGCCCGGCTGAGGTATATGTGGTCGAAGAACCGGTGGTAGAATCCACCAATACCCGATAAGCCAAACGCGTGGAATCTCC
This sequence comes from Bacteroidales bacterium UBA1714, assembly GCA_002317295.1. Taxonomy (GTDB): domain Bacteria; phylum Bacteroidota; class Bacteroidia; order Bacteroidales; family Paludibacteraceae; genus Colicola. The sequence goes on along the minus strand of DCIY01000004.1, from coordinate 19,860 downwards.
AAACACGGAACGAATGGCACGACCCAGTTCGCGAATATAATTCTCCTCAATGTATTCGGCCACAAACTGACTCTTCACGCGTAACACGAGTACATTATTATCATAACTGACAGCACTCAATGAAGCAAACCAGGTGTTGTACACACTTGGAGTCAAATGTTCCCGCAATAAATGCGAGCACTTAAACCATAATTTACTCAATTCTGAAGCCGTCATTTTATCAAAAGCGGGTGCAAAATTACTACAAATTTCTGATATACACAAATCGGGCTCAAAATGCCAGGTTGAAACAAAGTGCTATATTTGTATATTTCAATTAGTTACAAACAAACAACTGATTATCAATACATTACAAAAGTTATAAACACATAATTTGCTGATATTGCTGCAGTTACAAAAAATGTTCCACAGGGGATAATTGTGGAACATTCAGGATAATTGTGCTATTTTCGCCAATAAGGTGGAAAAAAGCGCTTTTTTAAAATTTAGAAATTGTCTAATATCAGTCTTTCTTCTTTCCAAACACCTGGATATTGACATAGCGTTTTGGATTGGCTTTCAGGTCGGAAACCAGGGCTTGCAGACTCACTACAGCAGAATCTACATGAGCATACAAATCGTCATCATAAAGCAACATGCCCAATGTACCCTCTTTGGAGGTCAGTACCTGTTGCAATTGGGTCACCGTAGTATCCAAAACACTGAGAGTATGGTTCAAATCCGCCTGCTGAACCTCAGATAATACCTCGCGCAAATCCGACATGGCCGTATCGGCCTTTGCCACCATTCCGGGCAACTGAGCATGGGTCAGATACTTCAAATCCTGGGATGTTACATTCAGGTTCTCGGTAATACGATGCACATTGGCCAATGTACTACGGATATTTTGGTCCGAAAGCTGACCATTGAGCGACAGCAGCAATTCGTTGGCCTGAGCCATGGCGCTGTCCAACTGAACCAATACACCAGCCTCAAGCGACTCCACCAACCCCAACGCTACCATGGTGGGCAATGTGTCCCCACTGTGATAAGCGGCTTGGACATAAGAGGAAGGTATATCCAGTTCAATCATTTTACCGCCCAACAGCCCATTGGAAGCCAACACCATACGGGTACCGGCCGGCAATACAATATGATTGTCTATGGACATGTGTACGGTAAACGCCTCCGATTGCGAAAAGTCGTAGGTAATCTCATCCACCTGACCCACCTTGTATCCACGCACCATAACCGGTGCCTGCTCGGTCAGACCACCCACATTGGCAAACTTGCCCACATAGGAATCCACAGGCGAAAAGATATTGACTCCCCGCAAAAAATAAAACCCAAAATAAACCAGAAAAACACAAACTGTTGCCAATACGGCGACTTTTATTTCACGTGCATGTTTCATTGCTTCTTACCATTTTTGGAATAAAACGAACTAAAGGCGGTAAACAGAGCGGCTGTTATCTCCCGTTTACCAATTGCAGAAGCCAGATACAATTCTTCATCCCTGTTGGAAATAAAACCCATTTCCACCAACACACTGGGACAGGCAGACTTAAGGAGGACCCAAAAAGCCGCCTGGCGCACACCGCGGTCGTCCCGATGCAACGTACTGGTAAACTGATTTTGAACCAGACTGGCAAACTGCAAAGACTGATCCATATACTGGTTTTGCATCAATTCAAACATAATATACGAATCCACCGAATTGGGATCAAAACCTTCGTAAGTGGTCTCAAACCCATCTTCCAGTTTCATCACCGCATTTTCCCGCATGGCCACATCCAGATTATCCTCCATACGGTCCGTACCCAAAATGAACGTTTCAGCCCCTGTGGCAGCACGATTTTCCGCTGCATTGGTATGAATACAGATAAACAGATCGGCGTTGTGCTTATTGACAAAATCCGCCCGACGCTGGAGCGGAATAAACACGTCCTCCGTTCGGGTTTGCAACACCTGAACACGGGGAAAAGCGGCACGAATGGTATCGGCCAACATGGTCGACACCTTCAAATTCAAATCTTTCTCCATCAACCCGGTTCGGCCAACAGCTCCTGCATCCTCTCCACCATGACCGGCATCAATCACCACCGTAAAATCGTATGCAGGATCCGCCCAAAGCACCGCAGTACCCATCAGCGTCAGGAAAAGTATATTCCAAAAAAAGAGTCTCATGCGCATAATTATCCAATTTGAGTGCAAAGTTACAAAAATCTTGCCAAAGTTGCAAACCATTCTTCCATAAAACGCAGGAATAAAATCGAAATCGCTGTTTTTTGTAAAAAAAACGCGCTCGCGCTTGCATATGTAATAAATTAATTGTATCTTTGCACGATAATTTGCGTCAAAAGGCGCCAAAACAGGATAAACGAATGAAAATAAGCGAATTCACGCAAGAGGAAGAAGAGATGATCCAAGCGCAGTTTCAAGAACTGCTGGATGACTATGCTCATACATCGCATCGCCAAAAGATAGAGATCATCACCAAGGCGTATGAGTTTGCCAAGGCTGCTCATAATGGCGTTCGACGCTTGAGTGGAGAACCTTATATCATGCACCCACTGTCCGTGGCGCGTGTAGTGGTCAAGGAGATTGGTCTGGGAAGCACCAGCATCTGCGCTGCCCTGCTCCATGATGTGGTGGAAGATACCGAGTACACCACAGAGGATATAGCCAATCAGTTCGGTGAAAAAATTGCGCTGATCGTAGACGGCCTGACCAAAATATCCGGAGGTGTGTTTGCCGACCAGGCAGAGAAGCAGGCAGAGAATTTCCGCAAACTGCTGCTCACCATGTCGGAGGATGTACGCGTCGTGCTGATTAAGTTGGCGGATCGCCTGCACAATATGCGTACGCTGAGTGCACAACCCACGGACAAACAAAAGAAAATAGCAGAAGAAACGCAATATATCTATGCGCCATTGGCCCATCGATTGGGTTTATTCCCCATCAAAACCGAATTGGAAGATCTGAGTTTCCAATACGAAAACCCTGAATTATACCAATCCATTGCGCAAAAGATAGAACAGGGTTTGTCGGGTCGAATGACCAGTTTTGAAACCTTTGCCGAACCCATACGATGGAAGATGGAAGGCATGGGTTATCAATATGAGATTACGGCCCGTGTCAAATCGGTGTACTCGTGCTGGAAGAAGATGCAGTCCAAGCAAATCAATGTCGATGACATATACGATTTACTCGCCGTGCGCATTGTGTTTAAGCCCAATGAGGCCATGAGTGAGAAAGATCAGTGCTGGATGATTTATTCCGCCATCACAGAGACCTATGTACCCCACCCGGAACGCATACGGGACTGGATTAGCATGCCCAAGGCCAACGGTTACGAAGCGCTGCATGTGACAGTGATGGGACCCGATGGTCGATGGGTAGAAGTGCAGATTCGCACGGAGCGTATGCATGAAATTGCCGAAAGGGGATTGGCCGCACACTGGAAATATAAATCGGGTGTGATGGAGGAAAATGAGATTGACAAATGGATTAAGGAATTAAAGGATGTTTTGGCCAATCCCGATCCGGATGCCATGGCATTTCTGGATACCTTTAAGTTAAATCTGTTTGCGCACGAAGTGTGGATTTTTACCCCTCACGGAGATATAAAAACACTTCCCCAACATGCAACGGTATTGGACTTTGCCTACATGCTGCATACGGAGTTGGGCGAACACTGCATCGGGGCCAAGGTGAACCACAAAATGGTAGGTATCGGTTACCTGCTCCAAAGTGGCGACCAGGTCGAGGTGCTGACCATGGAGAGTCAACATCCTCAGCCCGAATGGCAGGAGATTGTGGTAACGGCCAAGGCACAAAACAGCCTCAGACGATATCTGGCTCGCGCAGTAATGGCAGGATGTCCACACTGTGAACCCAAAACCCTCACATTGGAGATACGCGGTATTGACCGATTGGGTATTGTGGTCCGGATTTTGACCATTATCTCTGAAGAGATGCACCTGAACATGCACGAAATGCATGTGGTGGCAGAACATGAGCGATTCGTATGCAAATTGGCAGTCATCGTGTATGACAGCCATATCATAGAGGCCGTACGCGAAAAAATACAAGCAATCAATGAAATAGAAACCATAACAATTTTAGGATTATGAACAAGTTATTTACTGTAACAGCTGCTGTTTTTGCCGCTGTAGTTATGTGGGCGCAACAACCCATGATCACGTTTGAGAAAACCAATCATGATTTTGGTGAAATTAATGAAGCCGACGGCAGAGTAACTACCGTGTTTAAGTTTAAAAACGAGGGCGCAGAACCCCTGGTACTGAGCAATGTGAAGGCCTCTTGTGGTTGTACTACTCCCAATTGGACCAAACAACCCATTGAACCGGGAGAAACGGGCGAAGTAACCGCCACCTATAATCCCAATGGCCGTCCGGGTAATTTCAACAAAACGATAACCGTTACCTGCAATGCCTCCAACTCGCCCGTGCGGTTGACCATCAAGGGTAAAGTGATTCCCAAACAGGCCAAACCGGTGGATAATTATCCGGTTAAGATGGGCAAACTCTCCTTAAAGTCCAAAAATATCGAAATGGGAGATGTCAAGAAAGGCGATGCCGCTCAACAGATGATTGAATATGCCAACCAAACCAAGGATACGGTTCAAATCAGTTTGCTGATTCCCAATGCTGATTATTGGGAGATTGCTCCCACACTGGAGACACTGATGCCTGGCCAAACCGGTAAGATTGTGGTGAACTTCCTCAGTCAGAAATGCCCGCTCTATGGTCCGATACAGGAGAAACTGTTTGTCGTTGTGGACAATAAGGTGGTACAATCGGATGACTACCGCATGCTTATTCGCACGCATGTACATGAAGATTTTTCTGCCATGAGTGAACAGGATAAAATGCAGGCTCCTATCATTGAAACCGAAAAAGTGGTGGAAATGGGCAGTATACAAGCCGGCAAGAAACTTCATGGTGTCATTAAGGTGAAGAACGTAGGACACAATGCCCTGATTGTACGCAGAGCTTATTGTGACGATGAGGCCATCAAGGCGGCCGGTATCAAGTCCCTGCGCAGTGGCAAAAAATCCGACATCAAAGTGGAAATCAACACCCTGGGTATGGAAAACGGCAAGTATGAGCGTAAACTGTTGGTAATCAGTAATGACCCCAACAACGCAGAAATCCCTGTAGTGATTCGTTGGAGTGTAGAATAATGACGCATCCGGAAAACGATAAGGAATACAAAGGTTTGGTGGTGAATGAGGGAGTGGAAAATCTTCCTCAGGTAAATCCATATGCCACCTTTCACCGCCGCAAGCAGGTGCTGACGGCCCGAGAGTATTTTGAAGGAATACGAGAGGGCGATCGCACGCGTCTCAGTCAGGCTGTCACTCTGGTGGAAAGCAACTTACCGGAGGATCAGAAGATTGCGCAACAGGTGATTGAGATGTGCCTTCCCTATGCGGGCAATAGCATACGACTGGGCATTACCGGTGTACCGGGTGCGGGCAAATCAACCTTTATTGAAGCCCTGGGAACCGAGTTGTGCAAGGCCGACAAAAAACTGGCTGTATTGGCCATCGATCCTTCTTCCGAGCGCAGCAAAGGGAGCATATTGGGTGACAAGACTCGTATGAATGAGTTATCCGTCGAGAAGAACGCATTCATTCGTCCCAGTCCCAGCGCAGGTTCTCTGGGAGGTGTCGCCCGCAAAACCCGTGAGACGATTGTGCTCTGTGAGGCGGCCGGATTTGATACCATCATTGTGGAAACGGTGGGTGTAGGCCAATCGGAAACAGCGGCTCACTCCATGGTAGACTTTTTCCTATTGCTCCAAGTCACCGGAACCGGAGACGAGTTGCAGGGAATCAAACGGGGTATTATGGAGATGTCCGATGGTATTGCCATTAACAAGTGTGATGGCAATAATGTCGAACGAGCTCAGGCAGCCAAAGTCAGTTTTAAGAACGCCTTGGCCCTGTTTCCTCCCACTCAAAGCGGATGGAAACCTTATGCTCTGGCATGCTCAGCGGTGGAAAAGACCGGCATCCAAGAAGTATGGGATATGGTGGAAGAATATATAAGGTTCGCGCGCGAGAACGGATATCTGGAATACAGAAGGGCACAACAGGCCAAGTATTGGGTATACGAAACCATCAACGCTGCCTTATTGGACGGTTTTTATCACGATCCGGTGATTGAAAAATTGCTTCCGCAGATGGAAGAAAAAGTACTGAATAATCAAATTAGCAGTTTTATTGCCGCTAAAGAACTATTGGATACCTATGGCAAGTAATACCAAAAAAGTAACAACACCCAAAAAAGTAGGGCCTAACGACATGGGCAAATTGCCTCCACAGGCATTGGAATTGGAAGAGAGTGTACTGGGAGCCATGATGATTGAGAAAGAAGCGTTTTTAACCGTTTCTGATATTCTGCGTCCGGAATGTTTTTATAAGGATCAGAACCGATTGGTATTTGAAGCCATCGTCTCTCTGGCAGCGGCCGAACTGCCAATTGACCTGTTGTCGGTAGCCGAAATGCTCAAAAAGCAAGGCACATTGGAACAGGCCGGAGGAGTGATGTATCTGACGGAGTTGACACGTCGTGTGGGTTCGGCAGCCCATATACGGTATCATGCGCAGATTATTTCCCAAAAATCCACGGCTCGCGATCTGATTCGTATGGCCACGGAGATAGAGGAGTTGAGCTATGACGAAACCCAGGATGTAGAAGATCTGCTTCAAAAAGCGGAAGCGGATGTATTTACCATTTCCCAACGCAGTCAAAAGCGGGATGTGATGCAGATTGACCCCATCATTGCGGAAGCGTTTGACCGCATGCACAAAGCAGCAAAAAATGAAGGAAACATCAGTGGTATACCCAGTGGATTTACCGATTTGGACAAGATCACCAGTGGTTGGCAAAAATCGGATTTGGTCATTATCGCAGCTCGTCCTGCGATGGGTAAAACCGCCTTTGTGTTGTCCATGGCCAAAAACATGGCGGTGAATTATAAGATTCCAGTAGCTCTGTTCTCGTTGGAAATGTCCAATGTACAGTTAGTCAACCGTTTGATCATGAATGTATGTGAAATCGACGGTAACAAGATCAAAAATGGTCGATTGACCAACCCTGAATGGGAACGATTGGAGCACAAGGTGAACGATTTATTGGGGGCCCCCATCTATCTGGACGACACCCCTGCCCTATCGGTATTTGAGTTACGCAGCAAAGCGCGTAAACTGGTGAGAGAAAAAAAGATACAGATTATCATCATCGACTACCTGCAGCTAATGAATGCCAATGGTATGTCGTTTGGAAGTCGCGAGCAGGAGGTGAGCATCATATCGCGTAACCTCAAGGCGTTGGCCAAAGAACTGGATATTCCCATCATCGCCCTGTCCCAATTAAACCGCTCGGTGGAAACGCGTGGCGGAACGGGCATAGAAGGCAAAAAACCTCAGTTGAGCGATTTGCGTGAATCCGGAGCCATTGAGCAGGATGCGGATATGGTGTGTTTTATTCACCGTCCCGAGTACTACAATTTGGTCACGGATGATAAAACACAAAAGGACCTGAGAGGATTAGGGCAAATCATTGTAGCCAAGCACCGTAATGGTGCTACGGATGATGTATGGTTACGGTTCCGCAAGCAGTTTGCCAAATTCCAAAATGAAAAAGATGCTTACGATGATCCCGAAGCTCCCCTGTCCGAACCCAGTGAAATGACGATAAGTTCGTCATTGGGTATGGCAGATGGTGCCCAATTGGATAACGATTATAATAACAGACCATTCTAATATGCAACGGACAGAAATTATTGATGCTCTCAAGAGCACCCGACTGAACGAACCCATCAATGTCAGAGGTTGGGTTCGCTCTCGCAGAGGTAATAAACAAATCAGTTTTATCGCCCTCAATGATGGTTCTACCATCAAGAATATCCAGATTGTGGTGGACTTAACCCAATTCTCGGAGGAACAACTCAAGCCGGTCACCACTGGTAGTTGTATCAGTGCCACTGGTATACTGGTCGCCTCTCAGGGCGCAGGCCAGGCAGTGGAGATTCAACTCAGTGAACTGGAAGTATATGGAAGTGCAGATCCTGACCAATATCCCTTACAAAAGAAGGGATTAAGCATGGAATATCTGCGTACCATTGCTCACTTGCGCATGCGCACGAACACTTTTGGAGCCGTATTCCGCATTCGTCACCATATGGCGATGGCCATTCACCAATATTTTCATCAGCATGGGTATTTCTATTTCCACACCCCACTGATTACGGCATCCGACTGTGAAGGTGCCGGTCAGATGTTTCAGGTAACGACCAAGAACCTGTACAACCTTAAGAAGGATGAGAATGGCAAAATAGACTACTCGGACGATTTCTTTGGCAAACAGACCAGTCTGACCGTCAGTGGTCAATTGGAGGGAGAACTGGCCGCCATGGCATTGGGTAAGATTTATACCTTTGGCCCCACCTTCCGTGCAGAGAACAGCAATACGCCCCGTCACCTGGCTGAATTTTGGATGATAGAGCCGGAAGTGGCCTTTATCCAAAAAGAGGAACTGATGGACTTGGAAGAGGACTTTATCAAGTATTGCGTGCGTTGGGCCTTGGAGCACTGTATGGATGACCTGGAATTCCTGAACCAATACGTGGATAAGGGATTGATAGAGCGACTGAACAGTGTTGTAAATACGGAGTTTGTGCGGTTGCCTTATACCCAGGGTATTGAGATATTGCAAGAGGCTATTCGTAATGGTCATAAGTTTGAATTCCCCTGCAACTGGGGAGATGATATCTCCTCCGAGCACGAGCGCTATCTGGTAGAAAAGCACTTTGGCAAACCGGTGATTATGACGGATTATCCCAAAGATATCAAGGCCTTCTATATGAAGATCAACGAGGACGGAAAAACGGTTCAGGGAACGGATGTACTGTTCCCCCAAATCGGTGAAATCATTGGCGGTAGTGTCCGTGAGGAATCATTGGACAAACTCAATGCAGAGATTGAGCGCAGACATATTCCAATGAAGGACATGTGGTGGTATTTGGATACACGTCGATTTGGTGCCGCTCCTCATGCCGGATTTGGTTTGGGCTTTGAGCGACTGATGCTCTTTGTGACCGGTATGCAGAACATTCGCGACGTGATACCCTTCCCGCGCACTCCTAAAACAGCAGAATTTTAATCCATAACGATATGAAAAAACTATTTATCCTCATGGGGGTGATGGTGATGAGTCTGGCCATCAGTGCTCAAACCACCCTCAAAGGCGTCATCCTGGATGAAGAAACGGGGCAACCTGTGATTGGGGCAACCGTGACATTAGCCAACCAGGATATAGCCACCACAACCAACCAGGCCGGTGAATTTGCGTTCCTGTATCTGGAAGCCATGGACGAAGAACTCGTGATTGAGTCGGATGGTTATAATCCGATGATTGAATTGGTATCCCTAAAGAAAGACCAATCCACCCAACTCAATCCTATTTCGTTGCAACCGGACCTGTCTGCTCGTCATCAACAGGAAGTGGTTCTCAACCTGGCCGAACAGGAAATGAACGACGACGAGGGATTGTCGCAAGATCAAAATGCCAGTTTGTCCTCCAGCACCGACATTTTCAATTCACTCACCTCTTTTGCCTGGTCTTCCGCCCGCTATCGCAACCGCGGATACAACAATGACGATGAAGTAACCTATATTGAAGGATTGAATTTCAATTCGGCAGAACGTGGTCAGTTTAATTTCTCCGCCATGGGTGGTGTCAACGATGCCAGTCGCTATAAGGAAAGTGTCAATCCGCTGGAAGCGACCAATTTTACTTTTGGTGGAATCGGCAAAGCCACCAACTATCTCATGGGAGCCAGTCACTATGCTCATGGTTGGAAAGTAGGTGCAGCCGGAACCAATCGTAACTACAAAGCGGCTGTCCGTGCCTCGTACTCCAGTGGTCCATTGGCCAATGGGTGGACGTTCATGGGACAATTGGCGTTCCGTTTTGGTCCGTATACCGGAGCCAAAGGTCAAATTGGCGAAGGAGTGGATTACTATTCGATGGGATACTTCTTCTCTGCTGAGAAAGTGTGGGGAACGCGTCATCGATTGAGTCTGATTACCTTTGGTTCTCCCACTCATCGTGGTCAATCGGGTGCGGTTACCCAGGAGGTATACAATCTGACCAATGTTTATAATTATAATAAGTACGGATGCTCTTGGGGATACAACAACTACAATCCGTATTGGGGCTATCAGAATGGCAAAATGCGTAATTCGCGCATTGTCAAGTCATTTGACCCGACCATTGTAGCGTCGTATAACTTTAAGATTGACGAAAACCAGCAATTGCATGCCGCATTAGGTATGCACCATTCCTGGTATTCCAATTCGGCCATCCAGTTCTACAACGCCGTCGATCCTCGTCCGGACTACTACCGTAACCTGCCCTCATTTATGTGGGATGGTCAGTTGGACAAGAGCGGTGCTTATATTCAGAAAGACCTGAATGACAAGAGTTTGGGCCAGGGATTCTATAATTACTATGGCGAATATGTAGGTCCGAGTGTGGATGCCCATTCGTACAACGAATTGTATAACCTGTGGACTTCCCGTGATGATGCCACCACCCAAATTGATTGGGATGCGTTGTACGCAGCCAACTATGCCAACAATGCGATTAACCCCAATGGCTGTGCCAAATACATTCAGGAACGCAGACATAACGATATCTCTGAAATCAGTGCCACAGCCAACTACCAGAACACCCAGTTTGATCATCTGAAGATGACTGCCGGTGTGGAACTGAAACAATCGGTTGGTTCGCACTACAAGACCATTGACGATTTGTTGGGCGGTAATCAATGGATTGATATTGACCCGTTTGCAGAGCGTGATATCAAGGAACTGGCCAGCAATATCGGTTTGACCCAGGCACAAATAGAATTGGTGAAACAAAACGATATCAATAACCCCTATAAGGTGATTCGTGACAACGAGCGTTTTGGATATGACTACAAGTTGCTGATGAGCAATGCCAAACTGTGGTATCAAAACGAGTGGACGTGGCATGATATCGATTTATACTATGCTATTGAGGCCACCTATTCGTCGATGCAACGTACCAGTTCGATGCTGAATGGTCGTGCTTACTATCTGAGTATGCTGCATGAGAGTATGGCCGAATATTATTTGGGACACAATGGATTCCAGATATTAGGCGGTGAACGATATAACAAATATATCGGTTGGGCCCACCACTTCATTGATCCCGGATTCAAAGCAGGATTCAACTACAAGATCAATGGCCGTAACCATATCAAATTCAACGCATTGGCCATGACTCAGGCGCCTATGGCACGCGATGCCTATTGGTCACCGCGTGTACATGATCGCGTTATCACTACCATTTATACCCACGACAGAGCCAAAAACCTGACGGACTATTTTGCAGCCAGTGAGAAGATTGTCGGAGGAGACCTGACCTACGAGTTTACCTACCCGATTGTTCGTGGACGTATTACCGGATTCTATACCCGATTCTGGAATGGAACGGAGTTGAACGGATACTATGACGATGAAGCGCGCACGTTTGTGAACCAGGCGATGACGGGTATTGATCGACGCCACTGCGGTATAGAAGCAGCCCTGAGCGTCAAACTGGGTACCTACTTCACCCTGAGTGGAGCAGCCAGTGTGGGTGACTATTCGTACACCGACAATGCATTTGTAGTCACAACCGCCGAGAATGGTATGGCCTTGGGAGAGACCAAGAGTGGTGCCGTATTTGAATTGGTGGACCGCGTGCTGATTAAGGGGCTCAAGGTAGCCAATGGACCTCAACTGAACAGCAGTTTGAAATTAAGTTTCTTCCACCCCAAGATGTGGTTTGCAGATGTGACCATCAGTTATTTTGATTGGAACTGGTTGGATTATGCTCCAGCTCGTCGTATGGAAAGTCTGTATACCGGTACCTGTTACGATTCAGAAGGCAACCAGGTCAGCATCAATGGAGGATATTATAAGATTTATACTTCTCGTGATGTCTCGATTGATGCCCGCGAACTGGATGCAGAGGGCAATGTGGTGACAGACCAATATGGTACACCGAAACTCATTGCGCCCTACAACATCCTGGCTGATCAGGAATCCATCGTCAGCAGCAAGATATGGAATCGATTCTTAATTGACTGCAGTTTTGGTAAATTGATTTATTTCAAGGATCGTACCTCGTTATCCATTAACCTGAGTGTGAACAATATCACCAACAATACCGATTTCAAAACCGGAGGTTACCAACAGGCACGTTTACCCCGCAGTACCCGTCAGGGATATACGGAGGGTAATTCCACCATCAACTCCAACGTGTGGAAATTCCCAGCCAAGTATTACTATGCATGGGGAACCAATATGTATTTTAATGTCCAATATAAATTCTAAGGAGGAACCAAATGATGAAAAAGACAAGTTTATTCTATCTCTTTCTGGTCACTATGCTGGCCGGAATGTTGACTGCCTGCAATTCGGAACCTCAAGAGAAGGACTTATTCTTTAGCGAGGAAGAAGTAGCCAAACTCACGGCTGATGGTCAACTCTATACCATCAATGAGTTTCTCGATGCCTATATGACAGAGAAGGGACATTTTGTGCACAACAATCTCTATCGTACACGTGCTATCTATGCCGTATCGGGCATGGATACCCTGTATCTGTTTTCCATTGATACCATTCCCACTGACGGCCCAGGTATTTACATTCGTGGTCGTGTGACCACCGATGATTATGGAGGCAACTTCTATAAATCCATGGTGATTCAACAAGTGGTAGGAGGAGAACAACAAGCACTTCGTATCAGCATGGATGCCGGTAATGTGAATGGTCTCTACCCTCGTGGTCAGGAGATGTTGATTCGTTGTAACGGTTTGAGCATTGGCCGTTATGCCAACCAACCGCAATTGTGCGTTCCATCCTACAATAACAATGTATATGCACAAAACGCAGAACAAAAAGTAGGTTGGGCTCCGGGTCGAATTCCCATTGCCCGATTTAAGAAAGCCGTTAAGCGTATTGGTTTGCCCGACGAAAGCAAACTGGTGTATGAGGAGATTACCGATCCTACCGTATACACCTCTCACGTCAACCATTCGGACGTCATTGCTGCCCGCAAATGGGATGGCAGACTGGTGCGCATCAAAGGGGTACACTTTACGGGTGAATATTCCAGCAACGGCACACGTACTGCCTGTTCGGCCTACTCGTCATCCGCTTCTACGTCCGGTGATCCGGAAAAGGACGGTAATGCCAATGTATTTGGTCCAACCACTCTGGGTGTAGGTTATCCTCAGGGGCGTGTGATTGCTACCGATGGCGATGTACCCTTTATCGTATCCACCTCGGAGTATGCCAAGTACGCGCATTACTATTTGCCCAGCAAGATTTCCACGGATGTTAAGACATTTGACTACACCGCCTATTCCGGCGATGTCGTAGGCATTTTGGGATTTTACCAGGATAATGGTACTTCGGCCGTCAAGTATGGGTTAAGCTGGGACGACTGGTCTGTTACTCCATGCCGAATCACGGATATTCAGATGGAAGATGAAACGGGTGCTGCTTGGGTGCCTGTAGAGTTCTCCAAATCTTATTTTAAATAATTTGACCTGGATTGACATCGTCATACTACTGATGCTGCTCATCGGCCTGATAAGAGGGCTGATGCGCGGCATTATCGTACAAGCGACCTCCATTGGGGCCGTGATTGTCGGTGTGATCTGTGCTCGCATGTGGAGCACAGAGGTTGCCGCATGGTTAGGACAACAATTTACCTGGAGTGAAGAAGTTTGTCAGGTAGCTGCCGTAGGGGTATTGTTTATCGGTGTCGTAGTGGCACTGAGCATTGTGGCACATTTTTTGACCAAGATAATAAAAAAGATCCATTTGGGATTTTTCAACCGCATTTGTGGTGCGCTGTTTGGAATCATCGAGTGGAGCGTAGTGGCGCTGGTATTTGTATGGGGAATTCAAAAGATGGACTCTAAGTTGCATTTTATAAAACCCGAGATTGTGCAGCAATCCGTCATCTACCCGATTGCCGTAGAACAGGCCACACATGCCTATCGGCTTATTAATAACGAACACACAAAACAAAATAATAATAACGAACACACAAAACAATGAAACACAACCTGATGATCATCCTGACCCTGATAGTGGGTGGATTAACCTTGTGCAAACCCAAGCCCGTCAATCCGCCGGAAGACCCCAAACCTGTGACTCCGGAAGATACGACCACGCACTACGATACCACCTATGTGGATACATTCCGCATCGATACCGTACGAGTGGACACTCTGGTCAAAGATACGACCATCGATTTGGTCAATGACCGCATTGTGCTCAGTTATGCCAGTGTTCACTACGATATCAAACCCAGTGTTAAGTACACCACGCATATCTGTTTCTCTTGCGCGGCATTGGATATGGACGGCAGTACCTACAAAGGTTTTTCAATTACCAACAACAATTACAACAACCGCTTTGAAAAAGTGGTAGCGCTCAAACAAAAGAAACCCGAACTGAAGATTTTGCTCTCGTTTGGCAATTTTGGAAACGAGTTCTCGGTGATGGTTGCAGATTCAGCAGCCCGGAGGCAGTTTGCCAAGGATTGTCTGGCTTTTTGCCAAAACAAGGGAATTGATGGTATTGACTTGGATTGGGAGTTTCCCGGGCAAGGCACAGGAAGCGATCCTGCGCACGATGTGGACAATTTTACGGAACTGGTTAAGGTATGCCGTGAAGTGATGGGGAACGATTATCTGATTACCTTTGCAGGAGCCATTTGTGATAAACAGCAATGCACGGGAGGTTGGCGCTATATTGATTTAAAAGCCGTAGAGCCCTATATTGATTTTGTCAACCTGATGAACTACGATTTTTCACAAGCCCCACAACCTCATAATGCCTTAGTGGCATCTGGTGCCTATTGGGATATCTTGCGCTCGTGGAAAAACTATGACAAAGCCGGTTTCCCGATGAATAAACTGATTATGGGTGTCGCTTTCTATGGTCGTCACACCTTTACTTCAGGTGTAGAAGATGCAGGAGAATTATTCTACAAGGATATTCTCATTCGATTGCAGTTACCCAATACTCAATACACCACTTCCTACCATAAACTGTGGGATGTTCCCGTCCTGTATAAGAATGGTACCATGTGGTGCTCATACGACGATCCACAATCAATTGCCGCCAAGGGTGCATGGGCACTAAGCAAAGGAATGGGTGGCATTATGCACTGGCAGGTAGCGGGTGACAATACCGCCTGCCATTTGCAAAAAGCATGCTGGAAATCGATGAAGCAGGAAGATCGCAAAGACACCACGTTTACCTATGTAACGGATACGATTCATTATCAGGACACGATTATTACCCCTGTACACAAATAATACACACAATAATATGAGAACTTTTTTATTTCCCATTCTGGGCCTGTTGACCCTGATTGTTTGCAATTCCGCATTTACGGGATGCAAAGACAAGAACCCTCCCGCAACACCCAAGTATGACACGACGATTGTGGTCAAGTATGACACCACGTTTACGCCCAAGCAGCGTATTGACACCGTGCGGGTAGACACCACGATTAATGACACGTTGATAGAAGTGGAGAATGACCGCGTAGTGATCAGTTACGTCTATTCCGGTTTTTCGGGTGTACCCGATCCTTTCCTCAACACGCACATCTGTTACGCATTTGGTAAACTGACTATGACCAAAGACAGCGTCTATACGGGATTCAGCGTGCAAAATGAGAATTTCTTCAAGAAAATTGTAGCGTTGAAGCAACAAAATCCGAAGTTAAAGATTCAGTTGTCCTTCAGCAACTGCGCTGATGGTGGTGGTTTTTCCCACATGACAGCTGTGCCTGCCTATCGTAAGCAGTTTGCCAAAGACTGTAAACAGTTTTGTATCGATAACGGCATCGATGGTGTAGACCTGGATTGGGAGTTCCCCGGAATGGCTTATAACTCGGCTTATTTGTACGATCCGTTCCATGATGTGGATAACTATACCGAACTGTTTAAGGACATTCGTGCGGAGTTTGGCAGTGATTACCTGCTCACATATGCGGGACCAACGCAACAAAAGCAGGCATTGAGTGGTGGCGGCTATCGTTATGTGGATAATATGGCCGTAGAACCGTATGTAGATTGGGTCAACCTGATGTGCTACGATTTCTGTTCCGCCCCCAGACCTCACAATGCCATGTTTTGCAGCGATGGTTATTGGGACATCGTACGTACTTATCGTTCCTACCTTAACGCTGAATATCCGTTTAACAAACTGGTATTGGGTGTTGCATTCTATGGCCGTCATGAGTTTGATAACGATAAGGAATGGATGTACAAGGAGATTGTAGATGTCCTTCTGGCCAATTTCCCAAACACCTATCGTCGCAAATGGCATAATCTGTGGTGTGTGCCCTATTTGGAGAAAAAAGTGAATGGAGAGTGGACTATGTGGTGCTCGTATGACGATCCTCAATCGATTGCCTACAAAGGCAATTGGGCCATTGGACGCGGTATGCATGGGTTGATGTATTGGGAAGTGGAAGGCGATAATAAGAAGAAAGATTTGCAACACGCATGCTGGGATGCCATGAAGAAAGAAGGTCGCAGTGATACCACCTTTACGTTCGTCACCGATACCATTCACTATATCGATACCACGATTGTGGCTCGTAAGGATACCACAATTACCAAGCGTGAGCAATAACCTATTAGAGAGAAGAATGATGATTCAACCCAAAATTGCTTTGTCGTTGGCCATAGCCATGACGATGGTCTTGATGTGCAGTGTACCTGGCTGCAAGGATCCGGTTGATCCGCCTGCGACGCCAGTATACGACACAACGATTGTCACCGTATACGATACCCTAATCAGACCCTATGATGTAATCGACACCACCCGAACGGATACCATTGTGAGGGATACACTCATACCGGTGACAAACGATTATGTCGTATGTTCCTATGTTTCCTATTATGGGAAAAGATGGCCCCTACCCCAATATCTAACCCATGCCATTTATTCGTGTGCAGAATTGTATGTGGTGGATAATGTGTATCAGAAGATTGGTCTGCATATGACTTCCGGAACGGATAAAAGTCGATTTATTCACTTTACCGAACTCAAACAAAAAAATCCCGATTTGAAGTTGATGGTAAGTGTGGCCCATGTATGCGATTTGTCCGACAATGAGCAAGGTGGCAGTTTTTCCGCCATCAGTAAGGACTCCATGATGCGTCGTCAGTTTGCGCTGGACTGTGTAGCGATGTGTGAGCAGTATAATTTGGACGGCATTGATATCAACTGGGAGTTGCCCGGACTCAGTCAATCCGGTGCAGCAGCTGATGTGACATGCGATACGGAAAACTTCACCCTTCTCATGCGTGATATGCGTGCGGTGTTTATTGAGACAGGGCATCCGGACTATCTGCTGACCTATGCCGGCCACAGTAAGAACAAAGAAAAGGTGGAAGGCGGTTACCGATTTATGGACAATGCAGCTGCTTCGCCCTATATCAACTGGGCCAATGTGATGTGTTACGGACTGGATCAGGCTCCTCAACCTCAGAATGCGATTCTTGCTTCATCAGCCTATCGCGATATCGTGTATGTTTACAAGCAGTACTATAATAACGGCTTCCCCATGAATAAATTTACCTTAGGAGTACCCTTTTATACCCACCCGCCCAAATCCGATACGTCGATTAAGGGAGAGTGGTATTACTACACCATTAAGGGGTTGATTGAGGCTTACCCAAACACCTACCGATGGAACTACTCACGTCGCAATACATGGGGTGTCCCTTATGTGGAGAAAAACATCAACGGAACCTGGACCATGTATGGCAGCATCGAAGATCCGGAATCCCTTCGACTCAAAGCAGATTTCATTCGTTCAAAAGGAATGTGCGGCATTATGTGGTGGGAAAATGAAGGAGATGACTCGTATCATACCCTCCAAAAAGCCGCCTGGAATGCCTTTAAAACCGAGATATTGCACGATACCACATTTGTGTATCAAACCGATACCATCCATGCATTGGATACCACGATTGTGGCTCACCAGGATACCATCATTACCAAGAGACAATAAAACAAAAGAGAGGCGCATTAAGACGTCTCTCTTTCGTATGAGCCACTTCCCAGATTCGAACTGGGGACCTACGCATTACGAATGCGTTGCTCTACCTCTGAGCCAAAGTGGCAAGCACTTTTATCAAAAAAGCGTGCAAAATTACACTATTTTTTTGACATTTGCAAATTATTGAACAAAAAAAACGCATTTATTCCTTTTTTTAGTCAATTTAGACGATGACATCCACATTGTTTTATATCTTATGCGCCTATATAACCCTCATAAACGTGGTTACATTTATGGTTTATGGCAGCGATAAGTCTCGAGCGGTGAGCAATGGCAAGTTCCACAAACAACATCGGCGTACTCCAGAAGTTGTCCTGCTGATGTTGGCCGCTATCGGTGGATGTTTTGGAGCCATTGTGGCAGTTGCCGTTTTTCACCACAAGACGCAGCATAAGAAGTTCACGATTCTGTTGCCTATTATCCTAATCTTGCAAATGATTCTTGTCTTTGTTCTGTTGAATCGGATACCGGTGCCTTGACCAAGGGATACGTATCCGAGCCTGAGATCGCGTTGAGATCGCGTCGAGGTCGCGTAACACACACGGGACAACACGGAAAAATAAATGAAACCTCGGTAAAAAGACCGAGGTTTCATTATGTATGACTTTAATAGGTTCTAAGACGGATTATATATACAAAGCTTGACCGACCTTACTGCCACCTTCGAGAATACGCTCAGGAGCGTAACCGGCTTCCTGATAGGACGTTTGGTTCACGCCAATCAACACTTCCTTCTTGCTGAGAATTTCTACTACATCGGTAGTTGGAATCATATAGTGTTTCATCTTCATCATCTATTTTAAAAGTTCAACAATAAGGATGGTTTATAGTTGTTGGCCTAAAGAATTGTACAACACGCCATCTTTCTCAATGACCAATTGGCCATTAACAAACATCTTCTTGCAAACAACTTTCTCGACCTTGACGTCATCCACTTCGGTAATACTTCCTGCAACTGCTTCTGCTCCAAAGAACATATAGTCGGATCTTTCTGGGGCAAATGCAAAAGATGGAATTTCTGCCATATTGAGATAAGCTCGATATTGTCCAACTGTACCATTTACACCACATTTACAAAAGCCGAAGGTACAAGCATCTCCTTCACAATCATATTTACCGATAATATAGGGTTCCATAACACCTGACTGATATAAGGTTTTAGGATAAATCGCAGTAGTGCTTAAATTGCCCTTCATAGCTGTTGAGTTATCAACTGCTTTAGCTTGTGCATTTGTTGCCCAATACACACGGAACTTAGTAGAATTGTCATTCAATTGGACAGCATAGCCAACGCCTCCCTTAGGATGACTTCCTTCAGACAATGGCACAGCAACTACCATTGTAACAAGTGAAATATTTGCATTGTTTTTAAACTGAACTGCACCAATAGTACCTCCTACACAAGAATCAATATCATAAGGTACACAAAGCGTTACCACCTGACCTGCAGTTAAACCACCACGCTCGTAGTAGTGTTCGGCCTCGTTAAAGGTCTCATACGGATCTTCGGCCTTTACTTGTGCGCTGAGCGTCAGCCCTGCTGCCACCAGCAAAATAGGTAAAAATTTCTTCATACGAATCAATTTTATAAGTATATACTTTTAATTTGCCGCAAAGTTACAAAAAATAAACCATCTGTGCAAATTTTGGTCTATAGGTCAAAACGCAG
>DCIY01000027.1 GCA_002317295.1 Bacteroidales bacterium UBA1714 | reverse complement strand
AGTTGAACAGTGCGCCGCGAGGTGCTGGCAGTGCATTGTGCTGCGCCTGATACGCTTGCAGCTTGGTGTAGTTAGACTGATCCGCATCCGAAGAGGTTGCGTTCAGGATGGCTTTCGCATTAGCGATCGCCGAAGCAAACAGAGTTTGACGTGCCAACTCGGCAGTCGAATACGCTTTGGTACGAGGATTGCACAGCTTGCCGGTGTACTGGGTATCGCCACGGTTGGCGAAATACACATCGGAGTGCGCGCAAACCTTACCAGACAGGGACTTTAACAGTTCCATAGGGACATACTTTGCCATGATACTTATATTTGGTTTATGTTTCCGAGAACACGCTCGGTCGTGTGTAATAAGGTCCCAGCGCTGAACTCATAATGATGAACCCCTTACACTTATAGTAGCAGCATTTTCGTCCCAAAAAAGTGTCCATCACGGACAAAAGTGGCAAATACTTATCGATTGGCTATAATATCACGTACCCGCTTTTCACTCAAATAGTATTCCGCCGCAGTTTGGGCATAAGCCAACATGCGGGGAATACCTGTTTGAATATAGCGATAAAACGTTCGACGGATAGCCTGATTACGCTGATGAAGTTGATAATCATCTTTATGCGGCATATATCCTGTTATTTTATGTGCAACAATGCAACAATGCAACAATGCTACATGATCTTGCAATACGAGCCATCTGCATTTTTGACAATCAAATTAGCCTCTATCCAACGGGATAATACATACCTGATTTCCGTCGTTTGACCATTTTTGGCGCGAAGCGACATTAAGTCCGCACGGGTGAATGTGGTAGGTAGTTTCATTAATAGATTACGTACGGTTCCCCGTCTGCCTTGTTGCGTCTCCCAATCATTGGCCACCTGTTCGAACTTATCTCCAAAAAGTTGCATCTGGTTTTGGAATATATACTCCGCCACCCACAACCCAAAAGCAGCAGCGTCCGCCTCAGAAGAAGTTGTCGTAGCGCTTTTAGCCGATAATTTTGAATTAGGCCTTTGGCCGTGCATTTTGCATTCTGCATTCTTCTTTGCGCTCCCGTTAAGCAAAGCGGCCAAATACCCGGCGCGGAAGCCCATGACGGCAGCACGCTTACGAATCGTATCGATGGCACGCGAATCGGCTGCAATAGCGGCCTGTTTCTTGTCTTGTAACCATTGGCTGATCGCCTCATCCACCGCAGAGCAGTAGATGGTGCCACTGGCCATATCCAATGTGCGGGCAATGCGGATAATCTCGTTTTCTTCTGATTGGGTGTACGGCTGAAAATCCGGTATATCGGTTCCGAACATATCCGGCAATTGGGCAAACGCAAAGCGCGTGACCAAGCCATCTTCTACATCCTTAAAGAACCGATACATGCCTCCCGGAGTGCCTGTCAGAAGGAGGTTATAGTACACGGGTACATTGGCGCTAAACGAGTTATCCGACATATAATTTTGCCCATACTTGGCGTTATCAAACCCCAAGCGGTAGATATCGCTCTTTTGGCTCCACACACCGGCACGCTCACTCTTAACCAGGGTATCTATCTCCTCCCCTATCCCAATCAGGTGCTTGCCTTCGGAGTAGGACAATAGTTGCAGCAGTTTGGCGATAGAGATGTTGATACCGTTGTTTCGCGGACACGCCCTTGGGTTCTCGGGTTGCACTTTGGCATTTTTAGCCACGCGCAACTTCTCCTTGTACTCTTGCTCTTTCTCGCGCTCTATCTCGTCCTGCTCGTCAATGGGAGTCAATAGCAGGTTGATGGGCCGACGAATGAACGACTTACCGGTGGCCGCCGGAGCGGTGATGCAGGACATGAACGAGAACGAGTGCTCCTGATGATCCAGGTAACGAAACCGCACTCTCGTCGCCAAGGTACCCAGCACCGGCAAAGCTGCAATCACCATGGCAGGACGAAATTCCTCAGGCAATCGTTTGCAAATAAGTGAAAGGACCTTGGGTAGTTTCGGCATCGGCAACGCCTCCTGATCCACCACCCACTCACTCACCTCTCCCCTACAGGGGGAGTCGGAGGGGGCCACCGCCTGAGCCATCGCTATGGCTCTCGTGACCATATCCGGCACCGTAGCCTTGCGGGGACGATTGACGGCAGAGTTAATCACCCCACGCCGCTCCGCCTCGCTCAGTCCAAAGTCCGGAAGGACTGCCAACAGGATATCCGACTGGAAGTCGCAGATGTAGCGGGAATACATGACAAGAGTAAAGTAGAAGGTATTTCTCGCCCCCACCTCCGGCTCCCCTCCCAGCAGCATCACCAACTGCGAGATGATGTCGGAGTATGGGAGACCCTGGTAAGTCCTTTCGCCCTCTCGCCCTATAGGACTCTGTCCGGCCGTTTCGCCTTCTCGCCCTATAGGACTCTGTCCGGCCGTTTCGCCCTCTCGCCCCATCGCCGTTTCGCCTTTGCGACCCGGCGCTATAGCGCGCCCCTTCGGGTCGCTTCCACCCTCTAGCGCTTCTAGATGAGCGCAGCGGTCTATATTCACCTCCTCGTTCACTTCGGGCGAAGGTTCAGTACTTAGCCCCTCTTCATCCATGTAGAGCACATAGCTTCGTGGAACGAGGAACGATGCGCGAGCGAGGTCCTTAGTCTGTGCATCGTACTCGACCACCCTACACAGCCGCGCCAGTCTCTCCTGCGCCTCAGCGATACTCTCCATCCCTTCGCCTTTAGCCTTTAGCCTTTCGCCTATCACCCTTAGTCCATGCCCACTGGGCGTAATGCCGACATAGTAGATGCGGTTGGCTTGACACACCTCCGGTGTCAGAGCGAGCGTCTCCATACTCGGATGCTCCACATGGTCCACATCCAGCATCACCAACCCGCTCTCTATGGCGTTGGCATTCTTGCGGATGTTGTCCTTAAACGCCCTGGCGTGAGGCGTAATCACGGGTAACTGGCGCTTGAGACGCGCCATTTCTTCTTTGATATCGTCGCTTGGTGTCTCCACCTCTCCCCTACGGGGGGAGCCGGAGGAGGTTTGAAGCAGTTTTATCTCATCGCAGATAGTCTGCACATGCTCGGAGGACATCACCTCGAGCAATTGCGCCACGGTGCAGGGAGTAGCCTCCCTGTCCGTGATGCGGTTTTGTATACAAAAACGTGGTATCATCCTAACCGTACCTCCTTTCGGGTCTGATTACGTTGTTGCTTGGCGAAGGTTTCTTCCGCCTTGGTCAAAGCGTTAGAGGCTTCGGTTTGGAGCCAGCCCATGATGTCATCCGATTCGGAATACATCGCCTCGACGATCTCATCGATGGTCAGGTTCTGCCGGTCAAAATGAAACTGCGCTTGCAGTCCTTTCTCCGTGGCAAGCACCTTACTGTGTTGGGTAGCAAAGATGGGTATCTGTTTCTTGAGACCCGTCGGCAAAATGTGATTAATGACTTGAGAGATGGTACCATCCTCGTTAATGTGGTAATAGATACTGGCTCGTACAGCCTTATCTACAGGAAGTTTGGGATTCTTCATAATAATTTACTTAGTAGTCTAAACGCCATGCGTCGAGTTTGTTAAACGTTTTACTGCCGTCTTGCGATGTGAAGGTGTGCAGATTAAAGTGTACGGTGACGATTTGCCCTACCTGACACGAAAAGGATTCGGCACTATCGCCAGAGAGCGAGAAAACTCCTGACTGCGGATATTGCTCCACGGTAGTCACGATGATTTGACGGCGAACAAAAGCTTGTCCGTTCTTGGAGGTCAGGTGCTCTACAGCACCTACCTCCGTAATTTGTCCTTTCAATTCCATTTCCTGATTATTTTTGATGAACATACACATACATTTTGCGAGTGGCCGAATGACGCACCCTGCGCACATAGGATACTTTTAGACCCATCTGTTGAGCAATCTCTTCGTCTTCGTAATTATTGGGCCTAATCACCATGCGAATGATACCCAACTCGTCGGGATTCAACACCTGCATCGCTTCCTGCAATTTTAGAAATCTTTCATCAGGTTCCAAATCGGGTTGCTCAACCAACAATTCCTCATGACTTTCATAACGAGGCAGCTTATCCTCATCCTCCTCTTCATCATCCTCATCCAGCGAATTGATATAAATATCTTCCCTGGAGTACAAAGGGCGAGACACAGTGCTACCCTGATCGTTCATCACTTGGCTTAATCGTCGCTGGATAGGGATACTGATGTACTCCAAAAAATCCTGACCGTCGGCGGGATTATAACTGTCTATCAGCAGCAGCAACACTTCCTGTCCTTCTTGGATCAGGTCCTGTACGTCCAACGCACCGTCTGGTTGCTTTCTCCAAGCCTTCTTGGCGATAAACGATTCACAGCATTGCGTAATTTGTCCAAGGACCTTGCTGTCTTTAGTGGTTAAATACTGGCTCACCAGAGCGTTAATTTGTGCATTCATTGCATCTTTTGAATTTGTCCTTTTCATAATTTATTTTTATTATTAATAGTTTTCGTTGTCGTTGTCGTAGCAGCCAACGGCTGCGTGTCGTAGCCGCCTTTGCGGGCGGCTAGCCGCCCCCTTACACTTATAGTAGCCGCATTACCGACTCATTTGTTGTGGGAGATTTCCCCCATCATGCATTTTTTTATATCGCAGCATGGCTATCTTCCTGTCGCGATAGACATAACGGGACGCACCTACGCATTGGCACGCAAGCGCCGTGTAGGCACGTTCCCCTGCCAACATAAAAAATTTTTGTAACTGAGCGATGGTATAATCGCGTAGAAAATCAAAGTCTATCTTAACAGTCTCCTCCTTTTTGAGACTGCCTACGATAGAATCAATAGCATCCATGATCGATGCCTCCGCCGGCGTCACGCCGTGCACTGAAATACTTTTTCCTTTTGCCATAGGGCGAATTACTTAGCCGATTTCAAAAGTCGAATCAACGTGATTTCAACTGTTCGGCCTACATAATTCGCCGGTAGGTGCCAGTTTATTCGGTAAGAATTTCGGTAATGTTTTCGAATCTAATTATGGTTAGGTACAAAAGATGTCCAATATGCACAAAAAGAAAATCGAAACTCTCTGTATATCAAAGAATTTCGATTAAATGAATAAAAATGTTATTTTTTTTAATCGGCTACCGAAGAATTGACCGATAAAAACCGGTTAATCAGTATTAGGAGATATTTCCATTAGTTCAATCAGTTTATAGATATTAGGAAGGATTTTATTCGATACACTGCCTTTATTTAGTCCCGTAAGATAGAATCCCTTGGAATCCACAAAATGATTTTCCAAAACCGTAGCCAATCCATGTCCTCCAGGAATAGTAATCAGTTCTTTCTCCTTCATAAGTTTAAATAATTCCAGCAGATTCCCCTTACCCCCTCCGGTCCATGTGATTTTGCAGACACAAGAGTTACCACTAAATAGCTTTTGAAAATCATCCGGTTGTGTTTCCGGAGCTATCCACTTAAATTCTATCATTTTTCTGCGAAGCAGCTCTATATGTCCCGTAGTGGTTGTTCCATATAGTCGGAAGGTCATATAGCAAGAATCAGGTTTATGGATAGATTCCTTTATTTTTAAATTTGGGCGACAAGTTTGATTTTCAAGCAGAGGTATAAGGTCCATATTAATCATTTCAACGAACGTGCAGAAATGGATTAATGACAAATATTCTTGATTATGAAATGGATTCTGATGACGACATATCAATTTACCTATTGCACAATAGTGTTGCGAAAAATCAAAGACTCCTTTAGAAAACTTACTAATCGTTGATAATGCCTTATAGAAACGATGCAAGTGATCCTTATCTATATCTTGTAGAGAATATAATATCTTTGTTTTTGAAGCCGTTTTGAGTGGAGTATTAACAATGATTTTTTGCATAAATTTAGAATGATACAGTTCTGTCAACGCATCCATCAATCTTTCCTCTATCCACTCCACAGATAGTTCTTCCAATAATTCTTTTTCTTGGTCGTAATTGCTTTTTATTTCTGCTATATTCCCCTGACGATATTTGAATAATAGTGTCTTCGTTAAATTATAGTACTGTTCATCAGTACGCTTGCCGTGCAGTAGATCTTGGTACTCTTTTAGTAATTCAAACATCTCTTTCAAGGCATTGTGAATAGCTATCTCTAATGTGGTTTCATTGAAATATGGCCCTGTCATTATCGTTAACGCATCTCGGAGAGTTTGACGTGCTGTAGAGTCATCAAATTGTTGTTCCTTTGGTGCAGAAGGTAGATAACCTGTTATAGTATTGGCGTCAGTTGAATCATATCCATCTTCCACGGGAGCCCACTTTACAAAATATTGATAATTTTGATACGGCATACCCCATGTACTGGGAGATGTCCAATAATCATACTTGACATCATAATCTTGGTCTAATACAATTTTATTTTTGGATATTTCTATTCGAGAACGTAAATTTAGATTTACACGATGGATATGGAAAATTGTCTGGTACTTATATATACGCTCCGCCAAATTATCAGATGGAAATATAGGCATTCCATAATCATCCACCGGTAGATTTTGGACGACTCTATCACGCAATAATTCCAAACGGGTTAGTAATTGAGTTTTTTTCTTATCCATATAATAAAAAAAAGGCGCAGGCCGTGTAGCCTTCATCAGGGCACTTGCAAGCCACCACCGAAACTACACGACCCTTGCCCACATATGCTATTATGTGAGCACAGTCGCAAGTCATTCGGTGGATTCGTCAGTTTTGCAAGTTTTAGATGAAATAACGAAGTTCCTGCGCTTATCCGTCTATGAAGACGGTGTATGTTATCCCAGTCTAAAGAATCGTGCGAAGAAGTTTTTAAGTTTCTCCAGAACACGTTCCTTCACTATTTGTCGTTGTAGCCCTGCGGCTCCGAAGAGAGGCATAGGCGGTAATATATGGGTGATGGCGGTACCGGTTTCGGTGACATAGCCATCAGCGAATGCTCGTTCCATGAACTCATGTGTTTCCTTGTCTTTGAGGTTCTCCTGCTGAATAATCTCGCAGAGTTGTTGCTCTTTTTGCTGCTGCACATAATGGGTCCACTCAGTATAGATATCGTGGGTCGAATCCGGTGTCATGCGATCAATAAACTGCATAATCAGTTCTTTCTTATTGCGCATATCCGGACTGGCATCAATGGATTTCTCAATTTTGAGTACAATCTCCTTGTTTTTGCAGTGGGAGTCATGATACTTCTGCACCAGCATGAGGATATAGTCGATATCGATTTGGATTTGTTTCACCAATTCCATCTCAAACTCAATATCGTTTTGTATCATCTCCTTGTCCTTGGTTTGAGGAACCATCATTTCGTGCAGATGGTTGTACCAAGACAGGTAGTCCTGTTTCTGACCATCGGTCATGACCTGCATCGATTCCCGCAACTGATCATCCTCCGGGCAATACTGGTCAAACGACGACAGCATATTTTGGGCACGAAGAATGGCACTAAACTGGCGAATAAACTCTTTTTGTTCCTTCTCGCTAATGATAGTGGACAGATTTTCGGTGGGGAATTGTGCCAACAGTTTCTCTACCAATTCCTTGTAGCCGTGATGATATTCTCCTTGTTCGTCCTCATAACCGAAATAATAGTCATGGAACGGACGCATAATCACAATACCCCCTGCATTTTGGTCGCCAAAGAGTGCAAACGAATCGTTGGTTGGCTTCTCCAAATTGCGGAAGCAGATAATATTGCCGGAATCCTTAATGGTATTGAGAATACGGTTGGTTCGACTATACGCCTGCAGCAGACCGTGCATTTTGAGGTTCTTATCCACCCAAAGGGTATTGAGTGTCTTAGCATCAAAACCGGTGAGGAACATACCCACGACAATGAGCAGGTCGATGTCGCGGTTTTTCATTCGCAGGGAGATATCCTTGTAGTAGTTACCAAACTGATCCCCGCTGACGTCATAACTGGTGCCATAGGTGGCATTGTATCGGTCGATAGCGTGGGTGAGGAAGGTCTTGGCAGTGTCGCTGAGTTGCTCCATACTATCGGGATCTTCCTCGAGCACATAGCCCATTTCGTTTTCTTCCTCGTTAGCTGCATAGGTGAAGATGGTAGCAATACGCAGTTTGCTCTTGCGTTCTGCGATTTGTTTTTCCAATTCGCGATAATAAGCCATTGCTGAATCGATGGAGTCCACGGCCAAAATGGAGTTGAAGCCACCCATCGCCACTTTGTTTTTCAGTTCTGCCGTTTTGTTTTTGGATTTGACGACCTGACTGATATTGTAGGTTTGGTTAAACGCATAGAACTCCTGTTGTTTGGTTTTCTGTGCGTAGTGGTCCAGTATATAAGTAACTATCTTGCTTATGCGTTCGGGTGCATGCAATGCACTCTCCTCCTCGATGCCCCACACCGGTGTATCCATAATCTGCGCCTTGGCCTTCATGGTGGAGATATAGTCCACATGGAACCGGAGCACATTGTGGTCGCTGATGGCGTTGATGATGGTGTAGGTATGCAGTTGGTCGCCAAAAGCCTGCGCTGTGGTTTTGTAGGGTGTTTTACCCGCCTTGGAAGCATTGAGCGCAAAGATAGGAGTACCCGTGAATCCAAATATCAGGTAGCGTTTGAACTTTCGCGTGATGATATCGTGCATCTCTCCAAACTGGGAGCGGTGGCACTCGTCAAAAATCATGACGATATTTTGGTCCAGCACATTGATTTTACCCGCTTTCTTACGAAGCAGTGTGGACAACTTCTGAATGGTGGTAATGATGATATTACAATTGGGGTTGTTGAGTTGCCGCAGCAACACGGACGAGTTGGCATTGGAGTTGGCGCAATCCTTCTCAAAATTGTCATACTCCTTCATGGTCTGGTAGTCCAAATCCTGACGGTCGACCACAAAGAGCACTTTGTCCACATTGGGAATTTGGGTGGCCAGTTGGGCAGTCTTGAAGGATGTAAGCGTCTTACCGCTACCTGTCGTGTGCCATATATATCCGCCGGCTCTAATCGTTCCTTGCCACTTATTGTAAATGGCCGTTTGGATACGAAGCAATATCTTCTCCGTGGCTGCTATCTGGTAGGGTCGCATCACCATAAGGTTTTTGTCCACCGTAAAGACGCAGTACTTGGTGAGAATATTGAGGATGGTATGCTTGGCCAGGAACGTGGCCGTAAAGTCACGCAGGTCGGGCAGTTGTTTGTTTTGCTCGTCCGACCACCACGAGGTAAACTCGAAGGAATTGGACTCTACCTTGCGAGAATGGTCTGCCTGAGCATCTTCCTGCTCTTTGGCAAAGCGTGTGGTGTTGGAATAATACTTGGTATGGGTGCCGTTGGAGATAATAAATACCTGCACATAGTCAAAGAGGGCTTTGCCCGCCCAGAACGATTCGCGTTGGTAGCGGTTGATTTGGTTAAACGCCTCCTTGATACTGACACCCCGTCGTTTGAGTTCGCAGTGAACGAGTGGCAGACCATTGACGAGGATAGTGACATCGTAGCGATTGGAGGCTATACCTCCATCGGGGATATACTGGTTAATGACCTGCAGATAGTTGTTGTGGATATTGCGCTTATCGATGAGGAAGATATTGCGGTTCTCCCCATTGTCGCAATGGAGCAGACGGATATAGTCTCGCTGAATGATTTGTGTCTTATCGTCTATTTCCAGATTCTCGGCAGCTATCTCCCCATAGAAGAACCGGTCCCATTCGTTCTCCGTAAAATGGTAGTGATTGAGTTTTTCGAGTTGGACACGCAGGTTAGCGATTAGTCCCTTCTCGTCCGATATTTGGGCATACTCATAGCCCATACCTTCGAGTTGTTGAATCATCGAGTGCTCCAACTCATACTCGCTCTGGTACGCTTCAGGGCTGGCCACGGTCGTTTCGTATTTGGCGACCACAGTGGATTGCTCCTGCTCAAGGACTATGTCGTATTTTTCGGTCATTATTTGTCGAATGTTAGTAGTTTCTCACGGTAGTACTCGTATTGCTTCTGGCGAAGGGCACGGAGATGCTCCAAGGTATGAATAAACTCCTCCATGGTATCCAACTTCTCCACGATGGATTGCTGCACCTCGAGGGATGGGAGGGGGAGCAACATATTCTTTAATGCTTCCATATCAACAGATGCAAAACCAGAAACATTCGTATGCTCTTTACAAAATGCATCTATAATATCAAAGTAATAGTAAACAAACTTAGTGATCAGATGTTTTTCAAGCGATTTACGAATTTTTAAATTCGTAAATCGCTGATTTGCAAGCGAATCAGCAATTAAAAGAGCATGTTCTCCTATGGTGGCAGTTGTGGCCAAAATAAAACTACCAGCCTTAAATAATCCTTTACCTTTAACAGCAGCGGGGGTTATGTGTTGTATAGAGTCTGATAATATATGTCCATTTGCTCGAATATCTTCCATTCTAAACCACGGGATAGTGCCTCCTTCCCAAAAAGCAACATTTGATTTAGATGGCGTATAACCATTACGCAACTCAAACACTTCCCCAAGTTTTACCCAAGGGACCTCTTCCCCAAAAGTCAGTAATTTTTCGCGGTAGTACTCAAATTGTTGTTTGCGAAGAGAAATCAGGGTATCTATCGTGTCAATCGTTTCCGTCATGGTATCCAACACCTCTACAATGGCCTCCTGAACGGGGAGTGGCGGGAGAGGGATGGAGAATTGTGAATAAATGGATATCCAATGTCGTGTATGTTCCGTGGGTATAAATTGAATACAACACATCGCATAATAGACATATCTGAAACTGGTATCTGCATTTTTGGACTTCAACATCTTCATTGCAGAACTTTTTACTTTAAAATCAAAATTCACCCAATGGAAGGATGTTGTAAAATCATCAAATATGATTACGGGATTATCAACAGATGCTTTATATATTCCAGTTTTTTCGTTTGTATAGCCTAATATAAAACTTTGACCTGCGGTTAATACCGGTGTAGAATACATGTTGTTATATTCCGTACTTTCAACTATATATGGACCCGGTTGTTGATAATTCAACACTTCCCCGAGTTTTACCCAAGGGACGCCATTTGGACAATATTGCAATATGAGTTGCTCTATTTGGCGCATAAATCTTTCATGTCTTGAGTTAACTTGCGCAGAGCGGCATTAAATTGCTTCAACTTCTCCGCCATTTGATTCATTTTCTCCGTCGTATCCTCTATTAGCCGATTCAACTCATCTATATCTATCTCTTCCCGTTTGTCCTCTTGCTCCACATAATTGGAAACAGAGAGGTTGAAATTATTTGCCTCGACCTGATCGTTGGAAATCAAAGCCGCCTTATAATCTACCGATTGGCGGTCTGCATAGAGTTGGACGATGTTATCCTTATTTGTCGGAGAGAGACGGTTCTTGTTGCCCGATTTTTCACATTCGCCACTGGCATCGATAAAGAGAATATTGCTATCCCGCTTGGCACTCTTCTTCAAGACGATAATACAAGTGGCTATACCCACACCAAAGAAAAGGTTTGCGGGCAATTGGATGACCGTATCCACATAGTTGTTCTTCACCAGATACTGACGAATGAGTTGCTCGGCACCTCCACGATAGAGCACACCCGGGAACTCGACGATAGCACAAGTACCGGTCTCGTTGAGGTGGTAGAGCATGTGCATGGTGAAAGCAAGGTCTGCCGCATTCTTGGGAGCCAACACGCCCGCAGGTGCGTAACGCGCATCGTTGATAAGAATAGGATTGTCCTTACCATCCCACTTGAGCGAGTACGGAGGATTGCTCACGATAGCATCAAACTTATAATCCAAATGTTTGGGGTTGTGCAAGGTATCGCCTAACTGAATATCAAAATTATCGTAGTTGATATTGTGCAGGAACATGTTGATGCGGCACAGGTTGTAGGTGGTAGGGTTAATCTCCTGACCAAAATACTTAATGTGCGCATCCTTAACCGTCTTGGCAAATTTCAGCAAGAGCGAACCACTACCACAAGCGGGGTCATAGACGGTATTGATCTTGGTCACATTGTGCGAAGCAATACGCGCCAGCACTTCACTCACCTCCTGAGGTGTGAAATATTCACCACCCGATTTGCCCGCCTGACTGGCATATATAATCGCCAAAACGAAAAGTACATTTTTCAAAAACGAAAAGTACATTTTTTCTTCGCTTTTTTGCGTGATTCCTTATAAACGGCAAAAGCCTGTTGTTTTTGTTCATCAGTCAAAGAGAATGCCCCATTTGACATATAAGCGTTAAAGATAACTTCCTCATATTTGTGTTTGGCATCAAGTTTGGGCAAAAGCACTTCCAAGGGCTTGATGTCCTCAATGGTGGCACCAATGGCTTGTGCCACTTCCGGAACAAGGAACTTTCCAATAAGCATTGCATCGCCTTTCTCAATGGTTTTTGCAACCATCGCCGCCGGAGTGTCTTTCTTATACTCAAATGTACACACACCGCGCATACTTTGTTCACGGCGCCAGGTGAATCCCTTTGGTTGATCCACTAAAATCAGAAAATCATGGTCTTTACTGTGAAAACCTTCCATGCCGCTAAAAAAGGCGCGGCTGCCTACTAAATGTTTGCTCATTTCTTTTTTAGTTGTTTTTTGATGTCATTTGATATGCTTTTCCTGTCAACTTCGCTGTAAATCTGTGTGGTTTGTAGTTTCTGATGACCAAGCAGTTTTTGAATGGTTGTTAATTGAATACCTTGTTGGCTCAATAAAGTGGCGAATGTGTGCCGGGATGAATGGAATGTGATTTTGCTGTCTGCACCCACTTTATCCAATATGCCACGCAAAACACGGTTTACTGTTGCATTACTTCCAAGCCTCTTTGTCAGGTTATCGATGTTCCCATGGTATTTCTCGACTAATACCATCATCTTCCCATTAAATAGGTCAGCAATGGGGATTTCTACAATAAAGCCGGTTTTGACCATCTTTTTTGTCAGCCATCCATTGGTTATATGACCAAAACGAAGCGTGATAATGTCAGAAAACCGCAAACCGGTATAACAACCGATGAGGAACGCATCACGGATTCTGTCATCAATACCTTTCAAATTCAGGCGTTCAATTTTCGTGACCTGCTCTTTTGTTATGTACCCTTTTTTCGATACCATTTGTTGAATCTTGAAACGGTCAAACGGATTGACACTTATAATGTCGCGATTTTTCGCCTCATTAAGCAAGGCACGCAATAAGCGCAAACGGCTGATGCGCGTGTTGTGGGATATACCACTTTCTGAAAGCCATTTGTTGTACGCCACCAAAAATTGATAATCCACATCCGTTACCAAGATTCCCTTGCGGAATTTCTCCATATTGTTGAGCAAGGTTTGGTAATTTTGTTTTGTAAGCTCTTTTCGCTCACTCTGGGCAACTACTTCAAGCCCAAAGTCCGATAGCTTAGCAGCGGGTGAAATATGCTGTCTAACGGCTTCTTTTAACATTGGTAGATGAACAGGCACACCCTTCTTGATGTATTCAAGTTCTTCCTTTTCGACTTCCTGAATCATTAAGTAAAGCGCATAGTTGAGACTTTCGGCGTTTTCTATGCCAACGATTCCACCATGTGCGAACTGATTCGGTTTTACATAGGTATGAGTGGAAAAATAGATGCGTCTTTTGAGTTGTGAACACTCAATTTGTATCAAACATTCCCCTCTTTCATTGAGGCGGCAACCTCTGTTAAACACTAACTTATATCTTATCTTTGCTAACATAATAACTATATTTTAATTTGGAATAATTCGGGAACAACTAATCCGTTTTGGCTCACTTTTTGTCTATATTATATTGATATATGGTAAATTACGAGGCATGACAAAAAGCAGATTAACGGAATTATTTACGTATTGCTGCACATATAAGGCAACAATACGCAAATATCCTTCTCAATTATACCATATCCGCGGGCGTCCAAA
>DCIY01000011.1 GCA_002317295.1 Bacteroidales bacterium UBA1714 | reverse complement strand
CTTGGGTTAAAGCGGTGCAACCATCGAACATAAACTGGTAGCAATAATCAGCCAATGTAGTGGCCTTCAACTCGGGAGCTTGGGTTAAAGCCTTGCAACCTTGGAACATGCTCTGGCAACAATAAGGTGCCAATGTGGTAGCCTTCAACTCGGTGGCAGCGGTTAAAGCGGTGCAAACTTGGAACATGTTATTATAGCAATAACGTGCCAATGTGGTAGCCGACAACTTAGGAGCAGATACCAATTGTTTGGCACCTTGGAATAAATTACAGAACCCATACTCTGTCATGGTAACTTGCTCGCACGAAGCGTCATAGAGCGACATGATGTTACCACCTGCAGCAATGGAGTCATCTGCGCCAAAGGCGAATTTGAAGAAAGCCATACTGCCATTCATCGTAGCATTCTTGCCATTGGTGCCTTTCGCACGGAAGAAGACGGTGTCGCCAGCGTTCTTTATTTCTATGGCAGCACCATCTTTGCCACTATTATCAGGCCAAGTGTAGTCTGACCAATAGATACGATCTTTGGAGTACTGGAAGGTAGCAGTGAGGTTGGACAGATAACTGTCACCGTATGCCGTCTTATTCAGCCTTACGGTGTCGTTGCCGTTCAGACCCACGAAGTAGAGAAAATCGTGCATGTCGGGTGCCACATACTCTTTCACGCAATAGTGACCACCGAGTTGGATGTTGCTGGCATAAGCACCTTTGCAGCCGTAGAACATGTCCTGGGCCCAGTAGTTAATAGGAGCATCTGTAGTATCTGGCACTACCAGTTTAGCGCCATCGCAACTGCCTGTGCATGTATCTACCTGCAAGGAGGTGCAGCCATAGAACATATTCTCGTAGCAATCTTGTGCCAATGTAGTAGCCTTCAGTTCAGGGGCTTGGGTTAAAGCGGTGCAACCATAGAACATGGAACTGTAGCAATCCTCCGCCAATGTGGTAGCCTTCAGTTCAGGAGCAGCAGTTAAAGCGGTGCAACCATCGAACATGCTATTATAGCAAGACAATGCCAAAGAGTCAGCAGGCAATGCTGGGGCTTGGGTTAAAGCGGTGCAACCATCGAACATACATCGGTAACACTTGGTTGCCAATGTGGTAGCCTTCAGTTCAGGTGCTTGGGTTAAAGAGGTGCATTCTTTGAACATGCAATTGTAGCAATAAGCGGCCATTTTAGTAGCTGGTAACTTCGGTGCAGACACCAATTGTGAGGCGCCAGAGAATAAGTCACAGAATCCATACGTTGTCATTGTATCTTGCTCGCAGGTAGCATCATAGAGTGACATCACATTACCACCAGCAGCAATCTGATCGTCTGCGCCAAAGGCGAATTTGTAGTACTCATTTATGTAATTACCCACTTTAGCATTCTTGCCATTAACACCTTTCGCACGGAAGAAGACAGTGTCGCCAGCGTTCGTTAATGTAATGGCATAGCCACCCTTTCCACTATTATCCGGCCATGTATAATCCGTCCAATTGATACGATCTGTGGAATACTGGAAGGTAGCGGTGAGGTGGTCCAAATTGCCACTTGTTTCTACCCCCTTATTCAACCTTACGGTACCATTGGCCTTCAGCGAAACGAAGTAGAGGAAATCGTGCATGTCGGGACCGGGTTCTACCGTAGCATAGCGTTTGCCTGCCAAAAGAGAAGCCACATCGGTCGTAATCGTAGCGTGAGCAATGACCGTCATAGAAGGAATGGTGCTACCCGCCTTGAGAATCGACGAAGGATTGACAAAGATATTTCTAGCATCACTATCACCGATACCAGCAGCATATTCGCCACCAGTAGCGGTTACTGTACCACCACTGATGGTGATATTCGAGCCATTACCTGCTCCACCACCACCGATACCAGCAGCACTATAGCCACCCGTAGCGGTTACTTTGCCACCATTGAAGGTGATATCTGAGCCAGAGGCATCGTCCATTGAATAACCACCACCGATACCAGCAGCATATTTGCCACCAGTAGCGGTTACTGTACCACCATTGATGGTGATCTTTGAGCCAGAGGCATCGCCAAAGTCACTATAACCGTTGCCACCGATACCAGCACCATTACCAGATATATCCCCATTAACACCTCCAATGGCAATTAGCATGCCAGTTTGACCTTCTTGACCATAGATAGTAAGGGAGTTAGAACTACCAGAAACTTGTATACCAGCAGATACAGTTGTAGCATTTACAGTACTTCCCGTAGCAGTCAGTTTAGCACCATCGGCAAGGATCAGGTGAACTTCGCCATTGCAGACTGCACCTTTGGACAAGGTCACATTAGTGCCTGTTACTACATACCAGCCTGCGTTCCAAGTAACTGCAGAGGAGGAGGCATCTGCTACCACCGTATATTCGGTGCAAGAGCCGGTTTTCCACTCTTTGATACCACTGGTAGGATCACCAGAGGTGTTGTACTCAGGGTACAGATACGATACCGGATCTGCTGCCTGAACGTTCATGACTGTCGCGGTGAATAGGGCCGCGAGAAAGAATAATTTTTTTAACATAACGTAATTTTTTGGTTGATAATTGAGTTCCTTATTTTTGGTTGATTTCGGTTTTGATTTTGTTTTTATTTGTTGGTTATTGTTTTGGTTGTCATTATGGTTTTGGTTTACAAGTTCGCCAATTCTGATTTAATGTCATTAACGATATAGGTATCTGACATAATTTGGTAGCCATATCGAGGATCATGCAGTTGCCGTCCTACCGTAGATTGATAGAAAAGGAGCATCGCTCGTTTGGAAGAAATATGCAGTTCATCAGCTAATTGCATAATGATGCGTGCTATTTTACGATATAAGATATAGTCTTTCATACTTCAATGGCTTCTACAAATGTTAAATATTTATCAATTATTTCCTGATTGGCGATGCATACCTGATGACGCAGATTGGCTTTAACTTGCCTTGGTGTGCGCCCAATCCTCAGCTTGTTCGCGATCATGGGTAACATAAAATCCTGGTCCGAAATCCAAATCGGATCTCCCTACGTGGGTTAATGGCTCGCGAACTATAGACGTTGCCCCATGATATAGAATATGATTATCGCTCGTTGTCATGTTCGTAGTTATTCAGTGTTTCTATGATATCATCAGCCACATAGTTGGCACTTTGCGTGTGCAACGTGTCATAATATTTACACAAACGACCTTCTATCAGTCCTTGCGCCTCCAAACGGCGAGTCATTTCCTCTGCAGGAATGCCCATTTTACGAGCCGCAGTTTCTATTGCTATAATGCAAAATTGCATCACATCACTATCATGTGTTCGAGGTGTACCTTCCATTGTTAAATATTAATTGTTAAATCGGTTAATCGTTGATTTGATATTGATTTGTTGGTTGTGGGTGTCGCTTTCGCTGTTGTGGTTGTCAAAACGTAGGCACAGGCTCATGATAGAGGTTTACAAACACCTCACGCGCTGATACTTCGCGCCAGCCTCCTTTGCCATCGCCTTGTATGATATTCAAGTTTCGCATCGCCTTATCTCGAAGCATGCGATATTCAGCTAACTTCAGCCCTCTATCCAGGTCTTCACAATATTTCTTTATCTCTGCTTCTGACATAGGTTTAAAATAGTTTGATAACGACATTCGTCTAATATCTTAGTTTTATTTGCAATTTCTCTTCTTGGATTCTCAGTATTATCAACCAATGTCCAAAAATTCACCGCATCCTTATACAACTCAAAGAAGTTTTTTATGCCCCTCTCATACCTGCGTCTAATCACCTCTTCGGGGATATTGTGTCCACCTTCGCTTACACGTTTAGCCACACGCTGGATTGCCATCTCCGGACTATTAAGCCAAAAGTACAGCAAGTTCACCCAATAGCCTTGTGCCTGTGCTTCTTTTATTAACGATACATAAGAACGTGTGGCCAGTGTTGTTTCTATGGAGAAATTTACACCCTGTGCCATTAAATCATCTATTCGTTGTAGCATCAGTCGTGCAGCCTGCACATCCACACTCTCAGGGTCGAACGGTGACAAACCGCAGGCTATTGCATCTGCGTTTACAAACTCCTTGCACTGCCATATTTCGGGCAGAATAGTCTTGGATGCCGTTGTTTTACCAGCACCATTACATCCTGCTAATATGTACAATTGCTTTGTCAAAATTTATTTTGGTGAATAAATGAGTTATTTATTTTTGGTTGATTAATATACGTAACTAAAGTTTTATATCTTTTAAGTCTGTTAACATAAATCGGGTATTGAGTATATCCTTATCTGTTTTTCCTTCAAACTGTTTTTCCTCCTCTTCACTGGCAAAAACCATCTTAAAATTGTTACGAGAATAAAAATCTATGACTTTAGGCGAGTTGACAGCATCGACAATTAAATATCGGGCTGCAACCAGATTAGCAACGGTTAGAATCCAAACCTTGATAAGACCCATTAATTCGTCTCCAACATGCAGGTCTGAATATTCGTCAAAGATAGCTAATTGAGCTAATAGCATGGCGGGATATGTTTCACGCTGCTTGATATGCGGAATACTTCGATTAAGTTTATTGCGCATAGATTTTGGCATTTCATCTGTCTCAACGCTTGCGCATGTAATGCAAAAAGCGCAAACTAAATGACCATTTCTATTATCAATAAAACCATACGAGAAGCCCA
Organism: Bacteroidales bacterium UBA1714; assembly: GCA_002317295.1. Lineage (GTDB taxonomy): Bacteria > Bacteroidota > Bacteroidia > Bacteroidales > Paludibacteraceae > Colicola. The sequence goes on along the minus strand of DCIY01000011.1, from coordinate 42,642 downwards.
TTAATTCAGAGGCATAAAGAGTAGTCTCTTCTTTGAAAAACTTTTCTATGTCTGATTCTTTCCTACACGAAAAATCGCCTACCGAAAGTAAGACTTCTTTCGTTAGGGGACGCAAAGTGCAATGTTCTTCAATAAAACTCATTTCCAATATTCTGCACTACGCTCCATGATTTTTTTTAAGCTCGCATAAGCTTGACTGTAGTCCTTTTCTTCATGGAAAGAACCATCCGTCATCATGCGATGAAATCGCTCAGCTGCTGCACCAGTTAAGACTGGCAATGGCCTTGGCTTGTACATATGGATTAATCGTTAATTTGGTTATTTATTTTTGGTTGATTAATTAATTTTCCAATTTGGGCGCAAAGATACAAAAATTTTGCGACATGTGCAAATATTTCAGTACTTTTCTCTAAAAAACTTGCAAAACATGTCTTATTATGAAATAGGAAGACAATTATCAGTGGTATAGGCGCGGATGACTTTTCCCAAATAAGGGTCATAGTCTGGTGTATGAGCTGCTACTGGGTGTGTATCTTAACTCTTCCGGATGCGGAAAAGTGGAAAGATGGAATAGTTACATGACATGTCCGCTACCGAAGGGATACCGTACCCATACCGAAGGGATAGACATCCTCATTCGAGGCTCTTCCTTTTCTGTTTTCCCACTTTTCCGCATCGGAAAGAGTTAGTAAGAGCATACTATCCTCTCACTATCCTCATACTTAACGACCAGAGGTCGTACGACACGTGCTGCGCACTACGACACGCCTTCGGCTACGACACGCGGCTAAGCCACTACGACAACGAAAATATTGTCAGAGATTGTTGCATTGTTGCATTGTTGCATTGTTGCACATAAAAATAAGCAGAATCGTGTCAATTCAACCATAATAGTCTAAAAATGGGGGTAAAAAAAAAGGAAATTTGGGGAATCAAAGGGGTATTATTAATTATATAATATAATATATATTATTTTTAGGTGACACCATGCAGTATTTGAATACAAAAGTTATGCAACAATGCAACAATGCAACAATGCAACTCCATAAAGACAACGTCCATATAGAATATTTTTACAAAAAAGTACAAAAAGACAGAGGATTATAAGCCTACGGATAATGGTTTGGCAGAACGTGCCAACTGATTTAGGATGAATGTCAAGGTTTTTAGGAACATGACAAGTAATTTAGGACAAGTGTCTACTTTTTTAGGAATAAGACAAGTTTTATAGAGAAAAGTACTGAAATATTTGCACATGTCAAAATATAGTTGTATCTTTGCAGTGTTCAATGATGCTGAAACAAGTATTATACATATTCATTCTGCTCAGCGTGCTCGGGTGCGTTGGGTGCACCAGAGGCGATGAGGCGATGAGGCGAAGAGGCGATGAGGCAAAAGGCAATGCCTATGCCACGGGGTTCGAGTTGGTGGATACCGACAGCGGTCGCGTGGCGGTGGTGTATTCGCCGTGGCAGCCCAATCAGGTGCAGGCGGTGTATGCGCTGAATCATCCGATGACTTCCATCGCCATCTCTTCGTGCACGCAGGCGGGGATGATTGAGGAGTTGGGTTGCAGTCATCAGATTGTGGGAGCATGCAACAAGAGTCTGTTGTACTCATTGGGCCAAGACCCGAAAATCATGGAGTTGGGCGATGCCATGACACCCAGCATAGAACGCATCCTCCAATGCCAACCTTCGGCGATGATGGTGTGTTGTTATGCCCCCGGTGACAAGACCTGGGAACCGATTCAGAAACTCGGTATCCCATTGATTTACAACAATGAATGGCAGGAAACGCATCCATTGGGACGCGCCGAATGGATTCGGTTGGTGGGAGCGATTTTGGGCCAGGAAGCGAAAGCGGATAGCCTATTTCAGGCAGTCAGACAACGCTATGAATCATTGGCCGACTCCATGTCATCCAATACCCACCCCATACTTGTATTGTCCGGACAGGACTTCCGAGGAACATGGTATGTGCCGGGGGAGAATAGTTTTATGGGAAGGTTGATACAAGATGCGGGAGGGAGAGTAACGGTGAAAGGTGAAAGGTTAATGGTGAATGGTGAAAGGTTAACGGTGAATGGTGAAAGGTTAACGGTGAAAGGTGAAAGGTTAATGGTGAAAGGTGAAGGGGCGAAGAGTGTGCCGATGACGACGGAGAAGGTGCTGAGGGAGTATAGTCAGGCGCAGGTGTGGATAGGTGTTCAGGCCAGGAGTCGGGAAGAGTTGGCGCAAATGGATCACAAGCACACCTGGATAGCGGCTTACCAAACAGGGCAGGTGTATCATTTGATGAAACGCGCTACCCGAGAAGGCGGAAACGACTTTTGGGAGCGAGGTGTGGTGCACCCCGACGAGATACTGGAGGATATGATTCAAATCTTTCACCCCCACCCCACTTGTACACGCGAACTGATGTACGCAGACTCGCTGCGTTAGCGCAGTTGTAACGGCTGAAAAAACTCCGGTTTGTGGAAGGCAGGCCGCGGTGTGTGAATAGGAGCCCAGGATACATAGTGTGGCGAAAGGGACTGGTCGGCACACAGGTAGAAATTACACATCACGCTGGTTCCTGTCCGTAATTGTCCCTGCTCGTCCCAAGCATCTTCGGGCAATAACCAATGCAAGGGGATGGCTGTTTGCAATTCCCAATGCGTCAAACCATCGATGGAACCCAGGCTGTCTCTGCCCAAACTCGCCGAACGGGATATCTGATCATACTTTTCCCGCGTGCATCTGGTGCGATTGGGATCACCCATATAGTGCTGTATCTCGCTCAGACAATAGCCCAGGCAGTTGAATTCAAAATTGGCATAGCGCCCATCGGGCAGCAGGCAAAAAAACTCGGCCGCACTGTCCGTATAGACAGGGCCGCCATCCCGTTTCACCGTAGCCCGAACATTGAGTTCATCGACTCGCCAATGCAAAAACAGAGAATCGTCCGAGCAACTGACTTCTACCGTTGCCTGGGGACAATAAGGATAAGACTCTTGCCAGTTGACACAGGCAATATGAAGAATCTGAATGAGTAATAATGTCCACATGGATGTTGCGTATTAGACTGCAAAAGTACGGTTATTCGTTCATATACGCAAATTTTCCGCACATTTTGTCTCAAATATTTGGAACTCTCATCATTTTTTGTTAATTTTGCACGATTTTTTGTAATTTCAACTTACTATGGACAGCAAATATAGCCCTAAAGACATTGAAGCACGCTGGTATCAGTACTGGCTGGATCATCACGTTTTTCACAGTGAACCCGATGGCCGTGAAGCCTATACGGTTGTTATTCCCCCACCCAATGTCACCGGTGTGTTGCATATGGGACATGTACTGAACGAGACCATACAGGATATATTGGTTCGTCGCGCCCGCATTGAGGGCAAGAATGCATGCTGGGTACCCGGAACCGACCACGCTTCCATTGCTACCGAAGCCAAGGTGATTAAGCGTCTCAAGGAGCAAGGCATCAATAAGAGCGATTTGACCCGTGAGCAGTTTCTGCGTCATGCCTGGGATTGGACCGACGAGCACGGAGGAATTATTCTCAAGCAGTTGCGCAAATTAGGTTGTTCCTGCGATTGGGATCGTACGGCCTTTACGATGGATGAAACCCGCAGCAAAGCGGTGATTAAGGTATTCTGCGACCTGTATAACAAGGGCCTTATTTACAGGGGCTTGCGCATGGTAAACTGGGATCCGGAGCGTCAGACGGCCTTGAGTGATGAGGAGGTAATCTATCACGAGGAGCATTCGAAGTTCTATTATCTCCAATACAAAGTGGCCGAAGAGGGTGTGGTCAATCCCGAAACGGGTGCCGATTATGCCGTAGTGGCTACCACTCGTCCCGAGACCATCTGGGGAGATATAGCAGTGTGCATCAACCCCAAAGAGGAAAAGAATCAGTGGCTGCGGGGCAAACATGTCATCGTTCCGGGAGTAGGTCGTGTGATACCGATTATCGAAGACCGATATGTGGAAATCGGTTTTGGTACGGGTTGTCTGAAAGTGACACCGGCGCATGATGTGAACGACTACGCATTGGGGCAGAAATATGACCTGAGAACAATCGATATTTTCACTCCGGATGCGCATCTGAACCTGAGTGAACTGATGGCCGAAGAGTTGCCGTATAAGGGGTTGGATTTGAATAAGTTCCATAGCATGGACCGTTTCGAATGCCGTCAGCAGATTATGGACGATTTGCAGGCATTGGGATTGGTGGAGAAAGTGGAAGACTACGATAATAAAGTGGGTTATTCGGAGCGCACCAATGTGCCCATTGAACCCCGGTTGTCGTTGCAATGGTTCCTGCGCATGCAGCACTTTGCCGATATTGCTTTGCCACCGGTGATGAGCGATGATATTGAGTTTTATCCTGCCAAATACAAGAACACCTATCGTAACTGGTTAGAGAACATCAAAGACTGGTGCATCTCCCGCCAACTGTGGTGGGGACATCGTATTCCCGCCTATTATGATCGGGCGCTGTTGGAGCAAACCGGTCTTGAGAACTATCCCAATGACAAGATTATTGTCAGCGAAACGGCTCCTGAGGGCGATTATGTCCAGGACGAAGGTGCTTTGGACACCTGGTTCTCGAGTTGGTTGTGGCCCATCTCGCTGTTTGACGGCATTGAGCACCCGGATAATGAAGAGATTCGTTATTACTACCCCACGGCCGATTTGGTTACCGGTCCGGATATCATCTTCTTCTGGGTAGCCCGTATGATTATGGCCGGATATGAATATCAGGGTCAGATGCCGTTTAAGCATGTGTACTTCACGGGTATCGTGCGCGACAAACTGGGTCGCAAGATGTCCAAATCGTTGGGTAACAGTCCTGACCCGTTGGATCTGATTGAGAATTACGGAGCGGATGGTGTGCGTATGGGTATGATGCTCAGCGCCCCTGCAGGCAACGATATCCTGTTTGACGAAAGTTTGTGCGAGCAGGGTCGCAATTTCAACAATAAGATTTGGAACTGTTTCCGCCTGTTAGACGGTTGGAGTGTGGTGGAGAAGGATGAAGCTCCGATGGCAGATCGCGTCGCCGTGACCTGGTTTACGCTGCTGCTGAGCAAAACGGAGCAGGAGGTGGCGGATTTGTTCAGCAAATACCGTCTGAGCGAAGCGCTGATGGCCATTTACAAACTCTTTACCGATGAATTCAGTTCCTGGTATCTGGAGATGGTTAAGCCTGCGTATGGCGAGCCTATTTGTCGCCAGACCTTGGACGCCACCAAGGTATTCTTTGAGCGTATGCTTCGTTTGCTGCATCCGTTCATGCCGTTTATTACCGAAGAGTTGTGGCACAATCTGGCGGAACGCAAAGATGGCGAGACGATTATGAGCGAAGACCAGTCGGACTGGGACAGTGAAGAGTTCCTGAAAATGGATTCCAAGGGCGAGCGCTTGGCAGCCATGGAAGCGGTTAAGCAGGTGATTACGGGTGTGCGTAATATCCGCGCCTCCAAGAACATTGCACCCAAAGAGCGTCTGACGCTGATTGCCCCCTTTGAGATGACAGAACTGGTCAGCAAACTGGCCAACTGTGATATGGTGGTAGGTGGCGACAAACCGGCTGCCGCAGCATCGTTTATTGTTGGAACCGACGAGTTCAGTGTTCCGTTGGATCAGTTTATCAATGTGGACGAAGAGATTGCCAAACTGGAAGCCGATTTGGAGCACCAGCGTGGTTTCCTTCGTGGGGTCATGGCTAAGTTGAGCAACGAACGCTTTGTACAGAATGCCAAACCCGAAGTGGTCGAATTGGAACGCAAGAAAAAAGCGGATGCCGAACAGCGCATCCAGACTCTGGAAGAGAATATTGCCGCTTTACGAAAATAAGCACTCCCATATGGATACTCGGTCCTTGTGCCGCAGAATCGGAGGAGCAGGTACTGACAACCGCCCGTGAGCTGAAAAGCGTCATGGGCGATTGCCCTTTTATCTATCGCGCAGGAGTTTGGAAACCCCGCACATCGCCTGCCACGTTTCAGGGAGCAGGTCTTCCTGCCCTATCGTGGTTGCAGCGGGTGAAACGCGAGCTGTCCATTCCTGTGGCCACAGAAGTGGCCACGGTGGAGCAGGTACAGGCTGCTGTGCAGGCCCAAATCGATTATTTGTGGATAGGAGCACGCACTTGTACCAACCCCATTGCCGTTCAACAACTGGCCGATGCGCTGCAGGGTTGCAAAGGCATACAGGGTATTTTTATCAAAAACCCCATGCACGAAGATGCCGCGCTGTGGTTAGGCAATATCCAACGTCTGGAGGCTACCCATATGCCGGTTATTCCCATTCATCGGGGCTGCAACCATCGTCCCTGTTGGGAGATGGCGTATACCCTTCATCAGCAACGACCTGATTTGCCATTGATGATCGATGCCAGCCATTTGTGCGGCCAGCGAGAAGGCATTGCTGCTATCTTAGACACGGCTCAAACATTGCATTACAGCGGTGCCATGTTGGAGGTGCATACCTGCCCAGAACAGGCGTTGTCGGATGCACAGCAGCAGGTGACGCCGGCTCAAGCCGCTGCTCTCGTAGCGAAAGGCGATGAGGCGACGGGCAAAGCCCTAAGGCGAGAAGGCGATGAGGAGGAGTTATTGTGGTTGAGGGCGATGATTGACGAGACGGATGATGCGTTGTGGGAGATGATCAGCCACCGTATGGATATCTGTCGTCAGATTGGCGAATACAAGCGCCACCATCATATGCAGGTTCTTCAGCCGCAGCGCTTTGAACAAATACTCGAACGCCGAATAAAATGGTCACAACATATAGGACTGAGTCCCGATGCTGTGACCACGATGATGAAAACGCTGCACACGGAGAGTGTCCGTGTACAGTCGTAATCTTAGGTTTTATCTCATTTTCTTTCCTTCCGGATCATAGATAACGTCCTCGCGACGAATGTATACCATTCCGTTGCGAACGTACTTTTGTACGTCAACCTTTTGGTTGTCGGTTTGTGGCGCTTCCATGATATTCGTCGGATCTTCCGGTTTGATATAGATGGTGTCGTGTACCTCGATATAAACGGTATCGTGAACCGGAATATAGATGGTGTCATGAACAGGCTGATAGATGGTGTCGTGCACCTCTACAAAGATGGTATCGTGAACCTGTTGATAAATGGTATCGTGAACCGGAATATAGATACTGTCATGAACCTCTACAAAGATGGTATCATGTACGGGGATATAGAGCGTATCATGAACGGGGATATAGAGCGTGTCCACTCTGTACAAGGTGTCGCGCAGATAGAGCGTGTCCACTCTGTACAAGGTATCGCGCAGATAGAGCGTGTCGTGCACGTATACGCTGTCGTGTACATATACGGTATCGTGTACATAGATAGGCGTAATCGGCGATACACCTCCGGCCACCGTGAAGTCTTTCATGACAATGGTCGTGGGCAGGTAGTTCTTGTTGCCCAAATGGAAAGCAACCAACAGGACACCACCTTCGGATATACCAATCAATTTGCTGCCTTCAATATTGACATTGTTATTGGTCTTGGCATAGGTAACATCCAAACCACTGGTCAGGGTGGCGGTTAGGGCCAGGGTATCACTCATCTTCAGGGTGGTGACTGCCTGATTCCAGGTAATGGTCTGAACCGCTTTGTCTACCGTCAGTTGTACATGCTTAACAATGGCATTGTAAGCACAACTGTCATCGGGTGAGAACAGTACCTGCAAATCGTACTTGTCGGCATCCAGAATCGAATCCTTGGAGATCTGATACCAGGAAGTAGTACCCGAAATCTTGCTATCCACCAAGATGGTAGCAGCGCTCAGAGGCTGACCATAAACGAGGTTGTTGACGCTCAACGCAACGATAGGATCCGACTTAAGGATACGCAGGCTCTTGGAGATCTTTTCCGTGGCCTCGTACTTATAGTTACCCGGTTGGTAAGCGGTAATGGTTACCTCACCGGCACAAACCGGAATCAGTTGACCTGACTCGTTGACATAGGCTATGGACGAATCGCTGGAATGGTACTCAATAGGCAACGAATAATTGGTGTACGCATTGAGTTGCAGCGTTTGCACGGTCATCAGGTCACCAATGGTTTGATTCCAATACAGCGTTTGTTCGTACTTTTTGGTGGTACCCGTCACGTGAATGGTCGCACTGTGTTTACCATCGGACAACACAATATCGGCTGCGTGTTCACCGGCCACATCGTGGTTGAAGGTAATCACCATGGTCGTTTTTTGGTCCTCCAGATTCTTTTGACCAATGGTAGAAGGATTCACCGTAAACGAAGGATCCGTCGAAGTCACATTGGCCACAATATTGGTCCAGGTAACGGTAACATTCTTGTTGGCAGCCAAATCATCCACCATGGCTGTAGGGAACTGGTATTCATCGATGCTGGTGGCAATGCTGACGCGCTCTGTTACTTTGATTTCGCCAAACATACCGTAGGCTTTACCGGAATACTCAAACTTGAGGTAACGGGTATTCTTCTTGAGTACAGAACTGTCACGAGGCAGCGTTAAGGATAATGCCTTGCCCTGGTGCGTCCACACACCGGTCCAGTTCTCATGGTCCGGAGACTCATACACGGTCAATACACTGGCATCTCCGATAGCACCATAAGCAAAGAACACCTTGTCTGGAATACCATCATGGGGTAAAGCCACTACGGCCGAATGGGTTTGGGCATCACCGATAACCACCAGTTTACCCATGTACATTCCCTTGAGGGCAGAGGTTCCAATACTGTTCCACGTCACCTCACCGGCTTGCGAAAATACCGTCGTAGGGGTGTCAAAATCCTCTTTGGTCATGGTGTGTTCGTAAGGCAATTGTGCATATGCCATCCAAGAAACCACGACTGCAGAAAGAAGCAAAATAATTTTTTTCATTTCAGTTAGTTTTTGATTGTTTGTTTATAATACCTAATTTTTGTTCTATATTTCAATTGAGCAAATTTGGCGGCAAAATTACACCATTTTTTTCAAATAAACAAATTTTTACCGAAAAATCTGTCAATTTTAGAACAAAAGTGTTGTTTTTTTTGCATATATGCTATTTTTTCACTATCTTTGCGCCCTATTTTGCCTACGAATGCGCATGCACATGCACCTGCTACAACATACGGGAGAATATTTCTTGCTCATGCAGCGAGTATTTCGGCGTCCGGATCGCGGAAGGATGTTTTGGCGTCAGTATGCCCGAGAGATTGAAAAACAGGGATTGCAATCGTTGCCGATTGTGATTATCATCTCCATCTTCATTGGGGCCATCCTGACCATTCAGGCCAAACTGAATACGGAGAATCCGTTACTGCCCACGTACACGACCGGTTTGCTGACGCGTGATACATTGTTATTGGAGTTTTCCAGTACGATACTGTGTTTGATATTGGCCGGCAAGGTGGGTTCCAACATTGCCTCGGAGATAGGCAGTATGCGCATCACGGAGCAGATAGATGCCATGGAGATTATGGGTATCAACAGTGCCAACTACCTGATTTTGCCAAAGATTCTGGCGTTTATGAGCATGATGCCCCTGTTGGTGATTATCAGTATTGCCGTAGGATTGGTAGGCGGATACGGTGTAGGAGCCTTTACCGACATTATTACGGTGGCCGATTATCTGGTAGGTATCCAGTACGCCTTTATTCCTTATTATGTCGTGTACGCCATCATCAAATCGGTTGTCTTTGCTTTTATTATCACCAGTCTGAGTTCGTACTATGGATATTATGCGTATGGTGGTGCGTTGGAAGTAGGTAAAGCGAGTACCAATGCGGTGGTGAACTCGAACATCATGATTTTGTTTGCAGACTTATTACTCACCAAATTATTATTGTGATTGAGGTTAAAAACATATGTAAATCCTTTGACGGGAACCTGGTATTGGATCATGTCAGTTGTCGGATGGAAGCGGGTAAGGTGAATATGATTATCGGCCAATCCGGCAGTGGTAAGACGGTTCTGATGAAGTCCCTCATTGGTCTGCACACCATTGACAGTGGTCAGATACTCTATGACGGACGCGACCTGCCTTCCCTGAATGAAAAAGAGACACGTGCCTTAAGGCGTGAGATGGGGATGCTGTTTCAGGGTGCGGCGCTGTTTGACAGCATGAGTGTGGAGGAGAATGTGCGTTTTCCGTTGGACATGTTTTCGGACCTGAGTGACGAAGAGAAATCCCAGCGCGTGCGTTATTGTCTGGAGCATGTCAATATGCCGAAGCATACATTTGGATTGATGCCCAGTGAGATTAGTGGAGGTCAGCAGAAACGGGTGGCCATAGCGCGTGCCATCGTGATGAATCCCAAATACCTGTTTTGCGATGAACCCAATTCGGGGTTGGATCCCAAAACCAGCCTGATAATTGATCAGCTCATTCATGACATCACCGTGGAATTTGGCATTTGTACCATCGTCAACAGCCATGACATGAATTCGATCATGGAGATTGGCGATCATATTCTCTTCCTCAAGAACGGTCATGAAGCGTGGCAGGGAAGTAAAGAAGATATTTTTCATGCACATAATGAGGATCTGGACGATTTTGTCTTTGCCTCTCAGTTATACAAAAAAGTTAAAGCTGCTCATCAATGAAACACGGATTTTTCCTTCTATTTGGGCTGATGATGGCCCTTTATATCTACGGTCAACAGCCCCAGCAGGTACCTGCTCGCATGGGGGTGATTGAGCGCATTCAACCCAACGGAGACACATTGCACATCTGCCTGCGTGGCGACGAGAGACGCCATTGGATTGCTACCACGGATGGTTGGCAGATTGAAGAAAATAAAGAGGGTGAATTATGTTACGCCATTCATAAAGGAGGTGGTGTGCGCGCGGGAAGGCATATTGCGCACGACGAAGGGCAACGCAGTCGCAAAGAAAAACGATACATGAAACGCCGAGGCATTAAAGTGTTTTAGAGTTGAGAAGCAAACGATACATATTGGGAATGATGGTGATGTTGTGGTCGGGAATGGCTATGGCAGTGCCTCCCATGCCCGGGTTGCATTTTGATGATTGGACCGAGGCGGGTATTGAAGACATGCGCAGGCATGCCCCATTGTCTGCGCCTGACCGTCAGGCTTCCGGTTCGGGTATCACCATCAATCTGGCACCACGCGGATTGGTGATTCTGGTCAGTTTCAGTGATACGGTCATTCAAACGGAAAAAGCGGAGATAGACAGTATGCTGAATGGCCTAAACTATTCGCGCCGTTATATCTTTCAGAGCGCGGGGCAACGCACCCTGGTGAACAGCAAAGGATCTGCAAAAACATACTTCACAGACCAGTCTAACGGCAGTTATTGTCCCCAGTTTGATGTCGTGGGTCCGGTGCAGGTCAGTAAGTCATGTACCTACTATGGCCAAAACTATTCCGGACAAACGGGAAATGACAAATATGCCTACAAACTGGTACAGGAGGCCTGCAACGCAGTGGACAGTCAGGTCGATTTTCGCCAATATGACAACGATAAAGATGGCAAGGTTGATTTTGTCTACATTCTTTACGCCGGTTACAGTGAATCGGATGGAGCCGGAAACGACCTCATATGGCCGCACGCATCCTATGCCACATATCACAGTACGCTGCAATTGGACGGCAAGATCATTGACCGCTATGCCTGTTCCAATGAAATAGACTATGCCTCTGGGGTGCACGAAGGAATAGGTACCTTTTGTCATGAGTTCAGTCATGTGTTGGGATTATCCGATTTGTACGCCACCAACAACACCACCCATAAGACCATGGGCATGTGGGATATCATGGACGCAGGACCGTATAATAACCACGGCAATACCCCACCCAACTTTTCAGGATATGAACGCATGATTATGGGTTGGGCCATCCCACGGTTGCTTACGGACAGTGAGAATGTTCAACTGACGGCATTGTCGATGGGAGGCGAAGTGTTGCTCGTCAGTCCTACCGGCAAACACAATCTGAGTGGAACCAATCCCGATCCGGCGACGTTTTATGTATTGGAAAATCGTCAATTACATGGTTGGGATACACACCTGCGCGGGCATGGATTACTACTCACGCGGGTGCAGTTTAATGCCACCCAATGGAAGAACAACAACACCAATAATTCCAGTCTCGCCATGGGAGTGGATATTATTGAAGCCGATGGCATTGCCCAATCATCCAGTGAGGATCCTTATTCCTATTATGGTAAAATGGGAGATTGTTTTCCTACGGGAAGCACTCATTACGATTCCATTGCACCATTTAACACATACCCAATCACCGAGATTGAAGAGAGTTTTAAGAAGATTCGATTTAAGTTTCGTGGCGGGGTAAGAGAAGATACCGAGTTGGAGGATATTCATGTCCAAGAAGCATCCCCCGCACAAAAAGTGCTGTACCGGGGACGGATATATATGTGGCGTAACGGCCAATGGTATGATATCTATGGGAATAGAACGCGATAGAACAAATAGAACGCGATAGAACTGATAGAACAAATAGAACTGATAGAACAGATAGAATGAAAATCATTTCCTACAACGTCAATGGCATACGTTCTGCCATCAGCAAAGGCCTGATTTCCTGGTTGGGCGAAGCAGCACCCGATGTGTTGTGTGTCAATGAACTCAAAGCGCAACCCGATCAGGTGGATACCCTCGCGTTTGCTGAGGCCGGTTATCCGTACGCTTATCTGCATTCGGCCGAGAAAAAAGGGTATTCGGGTGTGGGTATTTTTTCGCGTATCCAACCCGATTTGGTGCAGGCCGGCATGGGCATTGAGGAGTATGACAAAGAAGGACGTGTGCTGCGAGCAGACTTTGGAGACCTCACCCTGGTGAGCGTCTATGTTCCCAGCGGAACCACCGGAGATGTACGTCAGGAGGTCAAAATGCGTTTTTTGGAGGATTTTTTGATTTGGAAAAACCGGTTGCAGCACCAACGTCCCAACCTGATTGTTTGTGGAGATTTTAATATATGCCACAAACCCATTGACATCAATCATCCGGAACGCCAAATTGGTGTCAGCGGATTTTTGCCTGAAGAGCGGGAATGGATGGACCGTTGGCAGGCAAGCGGAATGGTGGATACGTTTCGTGTGTACAATTCCAATCCCAATGAATATTCGTGGTGGAGCATGCGTTTTGGTGCCCGTGCTCGCAACGCCGGTTGGCGAATTGACTATCATTGGGTAAGCGAGAGTTTACGTGACCAATTGCAGGATGCCGCGATTTTGCAACAAGTCGTTCATTCGGATCACTGCCCGGTGGTGGTTTCGTTTAGAGTTTAGAGTTTAGAGTTTAGAGTTTACGGGCAAAGCCCTAGTTTAGAGTTGACAACTGTAGGCCAAAGGCCGTTCTCTAAACGGTAGGCCGGAGGCCGTTCTCTAAACTAATAAAAATAGAGATGGATACATTACGAACAGAACATTTGATTAAGCGCTATGGCAAACGTACCGTAGTCAACGATGTTTCCATTGAGTTACATCAAGGAGAGATTGTAGGATTACTGGGGCCTAATGGTGCCGGTAAGACAACCACCTTTTATATGACGACCGGTCTGGTGACTGCCAACAATGGCAAGATATTTCTCAATGAGGAAGAAATTACCTCTTTTCCGATGTACAAACGGGCTCAGATGGGTATCGGTTACCTGCCCCAGGAAGCCAGTGTATTCCGCAAAATGAGCGTGGAAGATAATATCATGGCCGTGTTGGAAATGACGCCGTTTACCAAAGAACAACGGGTTCAAAAACTGGAAATGTTGATTAAGGATTTCAATTTGGGCCATGTGCGCCATAACCTGGGAGATCGGTTATCCGGCGGAGAACGACGTCGTACGGAGATTGCCCGTTGTTTGGCCATTGAGCCTAAGTTTGTGATGTTGGATGAACCCTTTGCCGGTGTCGATCCCATTGCTGTGCAGGAGATTCAGGATGTCGTGTGGAGTCTCAAAGATAAGAATATCGGCATTCTGATTACCGACCACAATGTGGACGAGACGTTGATGATTACCGACAGAGCCTACCTGCTGTTTGAGGGCAAGATCCTCTTTCATGGTACTCCGGAAGAATTGGCAGAGAATCCGACAGTAAGGAAGAACTATTTGGGAAGAGACTTTGTACTGAAGAAAAAAACGCGTGAAGAAACCAACGCGTCAAGCATTGAGAATAAAGAAAATAACAAGATATGAATTTTACCGAATTAAGTAACACTATTTTTCGCCGTGCAGTAGCGGATTATCATGTCACCGACCATGTGGATGCTCCTGTGCCCAATCCGTATGAGGAAGGCAGCATTGAGCATGAGTTGTATTGCAAAGCCTGGATTGATGTGGTGCAGTGGCATTTGGAGGATATCATTCGCGATCCTCATATAGATCCCGTGGCCGCCTTGGCACTCAAACGCAGAATTGATGTAAGCAACCAAAACCGGACAGACCGTGTGGAACATATTGATTCGTATTTTTGGAATCAATACCACCACATCACGCCATTACCCGATGCACGCATCAATACGGAAAGTCCCGCTTGGGCTATTGATCGACTGAGCATCCTGCATGTCAAGATTTATCATATGCAAATAGAAGCCAATCGAACGGATGTGAGTGAAGAGCAGCATGACAAATGTGCTCACAAACTGGCCGTTCTGATGGAGCAATTGGACGATATGACCACTTCCATCAACCAATTGTTGGAAGATTATCAGGCGGGACGCCGCATTATGAAAGTGTATCGCCAAATGAAAATGTACAACGATCCCAACCTCAATCCCGTACTGTACCAAAACAAGTAATGAGACGTATATTGGTTATTCGCATGTCTGCCATAGGTGATGTGGCTATGGTGTGTGCTGCCCTTCGTCAGGCAGCCCAGACCTATCCGGATCGTCACTATACCCTGCTGACGCGTCCTAAAATGGAAGCGTTGGTACAGCGGTTGCCATCCAATGTGCATTTTTTGGCCTATGGCAGTACGATTGATTGGAAACAATATGACATGGTCATTGATGCACACAGTGTATGGAGAAGTTGGGGAATGGATATACGGGCATTGCTTCATGGTGTACGCGTGCGTAAGTTGTGCAAAAAACGTGTTCGTCGTTGGCTGATTACCCATGGTCATATGGTCACCATGCCCACCATGTTAACCCGTTATGTTCAATTGTTGGATTTACCCCAACTGACTGCTCCTGCCACCGATACTGCCGTTGTTCGTAAACACATCGGAATAGCGCCCTTTGCTGCGCACAAGGGAAAGATTTATCCCACAGAGCGGATGGAACGTATTGTGGCACAATTGGCACAGGTAATGGCCCAAAAGAACGAGAATGTTCTGTTGTTTGGCGGAGGGGAACAGGAAATGGCCATTTTACAGCAGTGGGAACAACGCTATCCCAATGTCATCAGTCTGGCCGGCAAGCACAGTATGAGTGAGGAATTGGATATCATGGCATCCTTGAGATGGATGCTGACCATGGACTCTGCCAACATGCACTTGGCATCCTTTGTGGGAACACGCGTCATCTCGTTATGGGGTGCCACTTCCCCAAAAACCGGATTTATCGGATTGGGACAATCCATGGAAGATTGTTTGCGGTTACCTCTGCCATGCAGACCCTGCTCTGTATATGGCAGACGCAATTGCAAATTCAAAGACTTCCATTGTCTGAACATACCAGAACAAATGATTATACAACATGTATTAACGGCTCTTGACCTATGAACTCATTACGCTCCGTCTACTCCACAGGTATACAACAGGTAAATTATTTTTTATTTCTCTGCCTGGCCGCATCTCTAACACTCCCCCGCACCATCGTGATGTGGTGTTGGATGGCATGGCTTGTTTCCTGGTTTATGGAGGGACGTTTTCTGTGTGATGCCAACCGGCAAGGGGGGAAACATATGTTTCCGGCATTATTCTTATTGGGATGGACCTGTTGGGAGATGGTATCCCTATTGTGGGCACAACCCTATGGTGGTCGTTTTCCGGACTATCATATCAGTTTGTTGATTTTTCCCATAGTAGCTTATTATGGAGTCAACCATTTGTATGATTGGCGTAAAATAAGTCTGGTGGCCATTATCGGGTGTGTGAGTTCGTTGTTTTTGTATAGTTTTGTTTTGTTTTGGGTGCGTAATTATGAATATGTCTTCTTTCATAATATTCATTCCGTACTCATTGATTTTCAGTTGCACGATTTTGATTTACTCTTATCGTCCATCAAGCACCGCATGTTATACTGCAGCGCCTTAGGTATCGGACTGATATTGGCGTTTATGCTTCGACACGATTGGGTACAGGCCTGGGGGCAAGTCAAAGCATACCTTTTCTTTGGTTTCAGTTTGGTATGTATGATGACCGCGGTATTGGCCACCGGTTCTCGAGCCAACATCTTATCCTTAGTGGCTGTAGGAACGATAGCATTGGTCAAACAGATTCGTGTAAGACACCATCGTTATATGGTAGGAACGGCCATTGTGATGGCCGGAATAGGATGTTGTCTGCTCATTTGGCAGTTTCATCCACGCATGAAAGACATGACCATCGATCATGTTCTCCATATTAATGACCACCGCACCGATCCCAATATCCAACCCCGTTTGCTTATTTGGCAATGTGCGCTGGAATCCCCCAAAGACTATTTGGTTCATGGATTGGGAGTGGGAAATGTCAAACCCTATATGAGTGAAAAATTCGCTAAAGTCAACCTGACCTCGTTTCAAGACGAGTGTTACAGTTGCCATTGCCAGTATCTGGATGTGTGTATGGAACTGGGGTTGTTGGCCATGATTGTGTTTATCATCGGATGGTGTTATCTGCCTTATGTTTATCCTCGCAACAGCCGTGCACGGCAATATGGCCTGTATCTGAATATATTGTTTGGTCTGAATATGCTCACCGACGATAATCTGTCCCGATTGGAAACCATCATTTACCTGTGCTTCTCACTGATATTGATGGACTTGATGGCTAAATCGTCTGATACACCTGCAGCAGTTGCTTAATCACCGTTTCGTCCTTAAAACGATCTGCCTGCTGATACCCTTTTAAGATCATTTCTTCCCGTAGGCGTTCATCTTCCAACACGCGTTGGAGTTGTGCCCCTATCTGCTGATGATTATGGGGATCGGCATACAGGGCCGCCTCCCCACCCGTTTCTCCAAAACAACTGCCTGTGCTGGTCACCACGGGAGTGCCCACACACATGGATTCCAAAATCGGAATGCCAAATCCTTCAAACATACTGGGATAACACATTACATCGGCTCCCCGATAGATAGGCGGCAATTGCTCCACACGGATATGATGGTACATGAGCAGAGTGACTCCCAACTGTTTAGCCAATTGGGCTGCCTGGTGGGCATATTCCGATTCAGACCCCACTGCCACGATCGGCATATCAATTTTGGCAGACGCTACCCCACGAATGAGTTGATGCAGGTTTTTACGTTCCTCAATAGCTCCTACGGATAAGATATAATGCTGGGGTAAAGCATATTGCTGTTTTATTTGATCCACCCGTTGAGGGTCTATGGGTTCGCGAAACAGATTATTACACCCCTGATACACCACCCGTATCTTATGTTCGGGTGCATGAAAATACGCCATCATATCCTGTTTGGTCTGTTCGCTGATGGCGATAATAACATCCGCATGGTCACAGGCATATTGCACTTTTTGGGCGAACAACCAACGATAAGTGGGACTATATAACTGAGGATACCGAATAAAAATGGCATCATGCATCGTTACCACCGTTTTCCAGCCACGCATACCCAAAGGTATTTCACCACTCAGTCCATGATAAATGGCCGTTTCCCCCGTTGGTGCCTTAATCGGCAATGATCGACGCAAACCCGTACGATCCAACAATTCTATTTCCCAATCGGGTGCAAACTGTCTCATCAGGCGCACTACATCACGGCTATAATTGCCTAAACCTCGAAAGTTATGATAATAACGCTTGGCGTCGTAAGTAATTTTCATCGTTATCTCCAATTAAGGGTGCGTATTTGTTTTTTCTGTGGATGCCGCAGCAATCCGTCCAAATTAAATCGGCAAACCACCTGTTGCTGGTTACTAATTGTGCCATGATCGGTCACAATCAGACTCCAACCGGCATAGCATGTGACAAAACTGCGACGAACTATGTAAAAGAATAAATCCGTTCGATTGAATAACGAGGCCCTGAATCGAGGATCACCCTGGTTGAGCAAACTGCCATAGTGGCTGTATAGAGGCATTTGGTCATCGCCCCAATACAAACTGTTGCGGAATCCGATAAATCGCCAACCCATATACAATTCGGCCACCATGCCATTGACCCAATACTGCCGGTCATACCTTCGGTCTCGTTGCAAACCACCCAGATAACCTATCTGCAGACTCAAACTGTCCAAAGGCGTATATTGCCCCACATTCACCCCCACAAGCGGGTTGAGTACGATATCGTCACACACACCCAAAATCGTATCCGCATTATGGCTGAGGTGGTTCATTTGTACCCAGCCACCCGCCATGAACCATTGATATTGGTATTTACCTCCACCAATGATGCGAAAAGCCTCGCGTGTTTCATGACTCATCATGCCTCGCCAATCGCACATCAGCATCGCATGGCCATGCCGAGACTGGTATTGAAATAAGGCTCCCTGAATATTGGGATAGTAAAATGCCAACGAATCGCTGCGCAAATAATCCGGCAAAGCCTCTATCAGCAAGGAGTATGGTACAAATCCAAAACCCATCTGAAACCCTCGCATGGCATACTCATAATACACCGTTGGTACAACCTGCACCTGTTTCCAATTGGCTCCGCAGGGTTGGATATAACTCACACCCCCCATCAACCGATGACTGCCGCCCAACGAATCGGACAAACCGACACCAATGGAAGGGGTTAGGCGAAAGCCAAAAATGGTTCCACTCTTTTCGTACGTGTTGTTGGATTCGTGGTTGTCAAAATCCATTACAAAGTCCACATCATATAAAAACTGTTGGGCACAAGCAGTGCTTGCACCCAGCAAAAGGATCAGAAGTGAACTGAGAATGAATCGTTTCATAAGTTATCCGAACAGGTTCTTAAAGAAATTGCGTTTATCCGCATTTCCCGGACGAACATTCTGTGAAGATTGCAGTTTTTCAATCATTGCCTTTTCTTCCCTATTCAAACGTTCGGGCACATAGACGCCCACATTAATGAGCAAATCACCTGTGCCATATTGGCGAGCATACTGATCGATGATTGGCAATCCTTTTCCGCGCATACGCAATACCTTACCGGGTTGCGTTCCCGGGGTAATGGTAATTTTGACATCACCGCTGAGTGTGGGTATCTTCACCTGTCCACCCAAAATAGCCGTAGGCATATCCAGCAGCAGATTGTACACCAGGTCATTGCCTTCACGAATCAAGTCATCGTGCGGTTCTTCTTCTATCTGAACAATCAGATTGCCATTGATGCCACCCCGAGGAGCTGCATTGCCTTTGTTGGGAATAGGAATCTGCATGCCTTCATTCACACCGGCCGGAATGGAAATGGTAATGATTTCTTCATCACGAACCACTCCTTCACCCTGACAATGAGGACACTTATTGCGTATCACCTTACCTTCACCATGACAAGTCGGACATTCATCCTGCACTTGCATCATGCCAAATATACCCCGCTGCGTACGAACCACCCGTCCGGTGCCCTTACAGGTAGAACAGGTCTCGCCATCGCTTCCATCTGCAGAACCCGAACCATGACAATGGGTACAGGGAACCAACTTACGCACCTTGATCTTCTTCTCTACGCCGGTATTGATCTCTTCCAGCGTCAGGCGAACCTTCACACGCAAGTCACTTCCGCGACGCACACGGGGCTGAGAGGAACGGGATCCACCGCCAAAGAAACTGCTGAAGCCACTGCCACCGACACCCCAACTCTCAAACAAGTCACCAAATTGAGAGAATATATCTTCCATATTGGTAAAGCCACCACTGAAGCCACCAGCGCCACCCATACCGGCGTGACCAAACTGGTCATAACGCTGACGTTTTTGCGGATCAGACAATACCTCATACGCCTCGGCAGCCTCCTTAAATTTTTCTTCGGCCTCCTTATCGCCCGGGTTCTTGTCCGGGTGATATTGAATGGCCTTTTTGCGGTAAGCCTTTTTGATATCTTCCGCCGAGGCGTTCTTCTCTACGCCTAAGACTTCATAATAATCTCTTTTCTCTGCCATAATCTTATTCCCCCACTACCACTTTAGCAAAACGAATGACTTTTTCTCCCAGTTTATATCCCTTTTGCGTACAATCAATAATTTTTCCTTTCTTATCCTCTCCGGCCGCAAAGGTGGTAATTGCCTCATGCTCATCCGTAGAAAAGTCCTTGTCCTGCGTTTCAATCACACTCACTTTGTTTTGTGTGAGAAAATTCAAAAACTTCTGATAAACCAGTTCAATACCTTCCCCCAACGCTTTGGCATACTCATTCTCCTCCTGGGCCTTGTGCTTGGCCAAGCTGTTGATTGCCCGCTCAAAATCATCCACCAATGGTAACATATCCTTAAAAATGCGTTCTCCGGCCGAATCCATCAGTTCCAATTTCTCTTTTTGCGTGCGCCGACGATAATTGTCAAACTCCGCCATTTGACGCAGTTTGATATCCTCCAGTTCCGCCACCTGAGCGGTTAACAGCTCTATCTGCTGCTTCAGTTGCACGATCTCGTCTGCGTTTACGTCTGCGTTTACGTCTGCGTTCACTTTTGTTTTATTCTTCTTTGCCATTGTGATACTTATTTTAATTTGATGCAACAGGGACAATTACCATGCCACCCGTATTTCTCTGCCAAATTGGCAGAAGGCTATAATATATCCATCACCTGAGCAAGGGATTCCACCTCATAGGTGGCGTGCTCTCCTTCGTTTTTTACCCGATCGGGAAAACGCACCCATAATTGGTCGATACCGGCATTTTGGGCACCCGATATATCGCTGTAATAACTGTCGCCTATCATGATTGCCTCGTCCTTGTTCACCCCGTTGCACTTCAGTGCCTGCTCAAAGATACCCGGCATGGGTTTGTTGATGCCCACTTCCTCGCTGATGAGAATATGCTGAAAGCGAGATTGCAAACCCGAATGGGCCAATTTATAGTACTGAACCTCCACAAAACCGTTGGAGATGATGGTTAACGGATACCTGGCTGCCAAATATTCAACCAGTTCTTTCGCACCCGGAAGTAAGGTAAAATAGCGATTGGTTAATTCCAAAAAATCGGCACCCATGCGATCTGCCATATCGATCAATTTGGGAGACTGAAACAATATCTCCATGCCTCCCAATTGTTGCACCATGGGCCATAAAAATCGATCCCGATGCAGAAAAGAGCGTGTAATCTGACCTACGCTATACTGCCGCCACAGATCCACATTATGGGTTTCGTAGGCTGCATAATAGGCTTCAAACGTGGGAAAGAACTCACTCAAACGATACTTGCCATAGATATCTTTTTGTGAATGGCAGGCTGCCTGACACCAATCACCCAGCGTGTCATCCCAATCCAGGAAAACCGCTTTATACATCTTCTTGCTACTCATACTCAGAACAGGGATGTCTGGTTATCACGACTGAAGGGGGTTTTGTGCAAATGGGTATAGGCCAATTCGGTGGCTTCCCGACCACGCGGAGTACGCTTGATAAATCCTTCCTTAATCAGATAGGGTTCATAGACATCCTCTATGGTGCCCGGATCTTCTCCCATTGCCGTGGCTATGGTTGTCAGCCCTACAGGGCCTCCACGGAACTTATCAATAATCGTGCACAGCAGTTTGTTATCAATTTCATCCAACCCATAGGTATCTATATTCAAGGCCTCCAAAGCATACTGAGCGATACTCAAGTCAATGAAGCCATCGCCTTTTACCTGGGCAAAATCACGTACGCGACGAAGCAACGCATTCGCGATACGAGGTGTTCCCCTACTTCGGCGTGCAATTTCTCCGGCCGCTTTGGAATCGATATCGATACCCAATAATCCCGCACTGCGTTCCACAATCTTGGACAGCACCGAAGCGTCGTAATACTCCAAGTGACAATTGATTCCAAATCGTGCACGCAATGGAGAGGTCAGCAACCCACTGCGCGTGGTGGCTCCTATGAGTGTAAAACGGTTTAGATCAATTTGTATGGTGCGTGCCGAAGGACCTTTATCAATCATGATATCAATGCGATAATCCTCCATGGCCGAATACAGATATTCCTCCACGATGGGGCTCAAACGATGAATCTCATCGATAAAGAGCACATCATTTTCCTCCAGCGAAGTGAGCAAACCTGCCAAATCACCCGGTTTATCCAGCACCGGTCCCGATGTCACCTTAAATCCCACCCCCAGTTCGTTGGCAATAATATTGCTCAAGGTTGTTTTACCCAAACCCGGAGGGCCAAACAGCAACACGTGATCCAGGCTCTCATGACGCATACGGGCGGCTTGTACAAAGATCTTGAGGTTACTCACTATCTTGCTTTGCCCTGCAAAATCATCAAAGCACAACGGACGCAACGCATTATCCTGCTCTTTCTCCGTCATTTGTTGTCGTATATCAAAATTTTGTTCCATCTATAAAAAGCTGTTCCAAATTGTCTGTTTCTTCTATCATTTTGTCCATTCTCACCTGCCCATGATCCAGCACCACTACGCGGTCACAAATTTCCTTTACCTCCTGTAAAATATGGGTTGAAAAGAGAATGGTCGGACGCACACCTGTCTCCCCGCTTTCAGGATGGGCAATCGACTTGATCACCTGCCTGATTTCCAATAACTGATTGGGATCCAATCCGGTAGTAGGTTCGTCCAGTATCAATAATTGCGGATGCCCCATCAGGGCCTGCGCCAACCCTACCCGTTGGCGATATCCTTTGCTCAACGAGCGCAAACGCTTATTGGCTTCGGGCGTCAAATCCAATTGTTCAATCCAGGGTTCAATATCCTCATTCAACCCCTTCATTCGGGCCATAAAGGCCAAATATTCACGCACATACATATCATCATACAGTGGATTGAGTTCCGGCAGATAGCCTATCGTCTGAGGGACCCTTATCTCACCCGTATCTGCACGATAGAGTCCCACTAAAATCTTCATCAGCGTCGATTTACCGGCACCATTGGGGCCCAATAAACCAACGATTTGTCCGTCAGGTATATCCAACGAAACATCGTTCAGAATCATCTGATGTCCGAAGCGTTTACTAAGATGTGTAATATGTATGGCCATGGTGACTTAAAAATACCATGCAACGGCGACCCCGACATTCGGAATCACCGTTGGCATGTTATGTACGAAAGACTTATTCAGCCTTTGCCTCTTCAGGTTGAGCCTGTTCAGCAGGAGCAGCTTCTACCACTTCTGCAGCTTTTTTGGCAGAAGAACGACGAGTTGACTTCTTGGCTGCCTTCTTGGTATCCTTGAGCATATTCTCGTTGTAATCCACCAATTCGATGATACACATTTCAGCAGCATCACCCAGGCGGAAACCCGTGCGAAGAATACGGCAATAACCACCGGGGCGGTTAGCAATTTTCTCAGCTACATTTTGGAATAATTCGGTTACCACTTCTTTTTGCTTCAGCGCTGCAAACACCAGACGGCGGTTAGCCATAGTGTCTTCTTTGGCACGCGTGAGCAGTGGCTCTACAAAAATACGAAGAGCCTTTGCCTTGGCCAAGGTGGTCGAGATGCGCTTGTGCATAATCAGCGAGCAAGCCATGTTCGACAACATCGCGCCGCGATGAGCGGCTTTACGGCCAAGATGATTGAATTTTTTATTATGTCTCATTGTTTTTTAAAATTTACTCGTAAATATATTACTCGTTTAGTTTGTATCTGCTAATATCCATGCCGAAAGCCAAACCATTACGTTCCAGCAATTCGTCCAATTCGGTGAGAGACTTCTTACCAAAATTGCGGAATTTCAACAAATCAGCGCGATGGTACTTCACCAGACCACCCAAAGTATCTACCTCAGCAGCCTTCAGGCAGTTGAGAGCACGAACACTTAAATCCATGTCTTGGAGACGTTGGTTGAGCAACTGACGCATACGCAAAATCTCTTCATCCAAAGCGGAATTCTTCTTGGAAGTCTCTTCCTCCAAAATGATACGCTCATCGCTAAAGAGCATAAAGTGGAAAATCAGCAATTTGGCTGCTTCTTTCAAAGCATCCTTTGGGCTGATGGAACCATCGGTTTCAATTTCCAGAGTCAGTTTCTCAAAGTCCGTACGCTGCTCCACACGATAGGAATCAATCTCGTACTTGACGTTACGGATAGGGGTGTAGATAGAATCGATGGCCAAAGTACCAATGGCATCAGAGGGTTTACGATTCTCGTCTGCGGGAACATAACCACGACCTTTGTTAATGGTCAATTCGAGTTCAAAATCAGCCAACTCGTCCATTTCTGCCAATAATAACTCGGGATTGAGGACTTCGAAGTTCTGAAGTACGTTGTTCAAATCACCAGCAACAAATGTTTTGGTTTTTTGCACATGAATACGTACGGTTTCACCATCCTCTTCCATCTCGGGTTTACGGGCAAAACGAACCTGTTTGAGATTCAGAATCAAATTGGTAACATCGGTGATTACACCAGGGATAGTAGCAAATTCATGATCAATACCACTTATCTTGATCGAGCAGATGGCAAAGCCCTCCAACGAACTCAACAGTACGCGACGGATAGCATTACCAACTGTGATACCATAACCCGGCTCGAGGGGACGAAACTCAAAAACGCCTTTCGTCTTGCTCGATTCCAACATGATCACCTTGTCAGGTTTAATAAAATCTAATATTGCCATGAATTTTAATTTTTATTTACTGTACAACTCAACGATTAATTGCTCCTTAATGTTCTCAGGAATTTCCTCACGTGCAGGAATATTCAGGAACTTACCGGCTTTTTGAGCCTCATCCCATGCTAACCAACTATATTTGGCATGATTGAATCCTTCCAAAGAAGCAGCAATCACCTCCAACGATTTAGCCTTTTCACGAACGGCTACAATCATACCGGGTTTCACTTGGAATGAAGGAATATTAACCACCTTACCATCTACCGTAATGTGACGGTGACTGACCATCTGACGAGCAGCGGCGCGGGTGGGTGCAATACCCAGACGATAAACGATATTGTCCAGACGAGACTCCAACAATTGAATCAGGATCTCACCGGTAATACCCTTTTGACGGCTGGCTTGAGCAAACAAGAGACGGAACTGACGCTCCAGAACACCATAAGTGTATTTCGCTTTCTGCTTTTCTGCGAGCTGTTCTCCATACTCAGAATTCTTTTTACGACGGTTTACACCGTGTTGTCCGGGGGCATAGTTACGACGATCGAGTACTTTGTCCGGACCGAAGATAGGTTCACCAAAACGACGTGCAATACGTGATTTAGGTCCAGTATATCTTGCCATAATCTTAAATCTTAATTTTAAATTTTACAAAATGTTACTTACGTTATACACGACGACGTTTCGGAGGACGGCAGCCATTGTGTGGCATAGGAGTAACATCAATAATTTCCGTTACTTCGATACCAGCGGCAACACAGGCGCGGATTGCGCTCTCACGTCCTTGACCGGGACCTTTAACGTATGCTTTCACTTTACGGAGGCCGAGATCAAAAGCGACCTTACCGCAATCAGCAGCTGCCATTTGAGCAGCATAGGGAGTATTCTTTTTAGAGCCACGGAAGCCCATTTTACCTGCCGAAGACCAACTGATAACCTGACCGTCACCATTAGCCATCGTAACAATAACATTGTTGAAAGAAGACATAACATGAAGTTGACCAACACCGTCAATCTTTACAACGCGCTTCTTAGCTGCAACAGTTTTCTTTGCCATATTGTTTGATAGATTTTAAAGGGTTGATTACTTAGTTGCCTTCTTCTTATTAGCAACCGTTTTCTTTTTACCTTTGCGCGTACGAGCGTTATTCTTCGTCGACTGACCACGAACAGGAAGTCCGAGACGATGACGAACACCACGGTAACAACCGATATCCATCAAACGTTTGATGTTCAATTGTGTTTCCGAACGAAGATCACCTTCCACTTTGTACTTAGCACCGATGATCTCACGGATTTTAGCTGCTTGGTCATCCGTCCAATCCTGCACCTTGATGCTTGGGTCTACGCCTGCCTCTGCCAGGATTTTCTTTGCGCTTGAACGACCTATTCCGTAGATGTAAGTCAATCCGACTTCGCCGATTTTGTTTTGCGGCAGATCTACACCGACAATTCTTATAGCCATAATTCTTTACTTAGGGATTTTGTTAATAGTTTACCAATATGAAATGCTTATCCCTGACGCATTTTCATTTTGGGTTCTTTTTTGTTAATAACATACAGTTTGCCTTTGCGGCGTACAATTTTGCAGTCCGCATTGCGCTTCTTAATACTTGCTCTTACTTTCATAAAAAACAAATTTTTTACGGAGTTTATTTATTTATATCGGAATGATATTCTTCCTCGTGTCAAATCATAAGGGCTCATTTCCACTTTGACGCGATCGCCCGGCAATATCTTGATATAGTGCATACGCATTTTACCGGAGATATTGGCGATAATGACATGACCACTTTCTAACTGCACACGGAACATCGCATTGGATAATGCCTCGGTGATGGTTCCGTCTACTTCAATTGCATCTTGTTTTGCCATAGGTGCTAAGGTTTGTTAAATAAATTTATCTTTTAAGACTTGTTGAATATAATCAAAGGTGGATAGGATATCTGCTTTGCCGTTGCGCACGCACACACTCAACTCATAATGGGCTGCCGGTTTGCGATCTGCCGTGCGGGCAGTCCAACCATCATCCTCGAGTATGACGTTCTTGCGACCCATCATAATCATCGGTTCGATGGCCAATACCATGCCCGATTTAAGCACAATACCATTTCCGCGACGACCGTAGTTGCACACTTCCGGATCCTCGTGCATATCCCGACCTATACCATGTCCTACATATTCGCGGCAAACGGAATAACCATTTTTTTCCGCGTGGTTTTGAATGGCATAACCTATATCACCCAAACGATGACCGGTTACGGCCTGTTCAATTCCCAAATACAGACACTGTTTGGTCGTACGCATCAGACGCAACACCTCTTCGCTCACATTTCCCACTGGGAATGTGTATGCCGAATCGGCGTGAAAACCGCCCAACAACACGCATCCATCTACCGAGACAATATCGCCATCCTTGAGTATCACATCCTTGGACGGAATACCATGAACGACTTCTTCATTGACCGAAGTACATAAGGAGCAAGGATAACCTTCATAACCCAAACAGGAAGGAACACCTCCGTGGTCACAAATGAAATCATGTGCTATCTTATCCAATTGAGCCGTACTCACCCCTGGGGCAATGGCCTTGGCTACTTCGCCATAAGCCATGCCCAAGAGTTGATTACTTTTTCTTAACAGCTCTACTTCTTCGTCTGTCTTAAGATAAACCATGTTTAATAAGCCATTGCTCCACTACGACCCTTGATACGCATACCGCCCTCAAAGAAGCCGTCATAGTGACGCATCAGAAGATGTGATTCAATCTGTTGCAGGGTATCCAGGATAACTCCGACCATAATCAGCAAGGATGTTCCGCCAAAGAACTGTGCAAATCCCATGGACACGCCGAATAAGCGTGCAAAGGCAGGCAGGATGGCGATAATTGCCAGCAGAATACTACCGGGCAATGTGATGCGTGACATAATCGAATCAATGTATTCAGCCGTCTTCTTACCGGGCTTCACACCAGGAATGAAACCATTGTTGAGTTTCAGATTCTCAGCCATCTGTACAGGATTGATGATAATCGCTGTATAGAAATACGTGAAGGCAATAATGAGAATGGCAAATATCAAGTTATACCAGAATCCGTTATTATCCATGAAAGCACGAACAAATGCGTTAGAGCCGTCTGCGCGGAAGCCAACGATAGCAATTGGGATGAACATGATCGCTTGTGCGAAAATGATTGGCATTACATTAGCGGCATTCACTTTCAAAGGAATGTACTGACGAACACCACCATACTGCTTGTTGCCTACCACACGCTTTGCATATTGTACAGGAATCTTACGCGTACCCTGAACCAACATGATAGCAAAGGCAAACACTAACAACATAATGACTACTTCCAACAGGAATACTACCAATCCACCACCTGCGTCATTGAGTCGTGACGAGAACTCTTGTACGATAGCGCCTGGGAAACGAGCAATGATACCAATCAGAATGATAAAGGAAATACCATTTCCAATACCACGATCGGTAATACGCTCACCCAACCACATCACGAACATAGAGCCTGCACACAGAATAATCGTAGACGAAATAGTGAACCAGTTCAGGCCCAATTGCAAGGCCTGACCTGCAGATGCCATTTGGACACTGAGGTTAACCAGGTAGCTGGGACCTTGGAACAACAGAATAGCAACGGTCAGATAGCGGGTAATTTGGTTCATCTTCTGACGGCCGGATTCACCCTCCTTTTGCATTTTCTGGAAGTATGGCACCGCAATTGTGAGCAATTGGATGACGATACTGGCAGAGATGTACGGCATAATACCCAGGGCAAATACCGAAGCATTGGAGAATGCACCACCGGAGAACATGTCCAACAACGCCATCAAACCACCTGCAGTCTGTGCATGCAGGTTACTCAATGCTGTCGGGTCAATACCGGGAAGAACAATAAACGAACCGAAGCGATAAATCAACACGAACAAAAGCGTGGTTAACAGACGCTTGCGCAGGTCCTCAATCTTCCAGATATTCTTACATGTTTCAATAAATTTCATGATTCTTGTCTGTTAT
This sequence comes from Bacteroidales bacterium UBA1714, assembly GCA_002317295.1. Taxonomy (GTDB): domain Bacteria; phylum Bacteroidota; class Bacteroidia; order Bacteroidales; family Paludibacteraceae; genus Colicola. The sequence continues at coordinate 13,783 of DCIY01000011.1, read as the reverse complement.
TAGATTTTTTCAATCGTTCCACCGGCTGCTACAATAGCCTCTTCAGCACTCTTGGAGAAAGCGTTGGCTTTCACGGTGAGTTTTGCTGTCAGAGTTCCATTACCGAGTACTTTAACGAGCATCGATTTGTTGATGAAACCGGCCTCAAAGAGTTCGGGTAAACCAATCACTTCGAGATGCTTGGTGTCAGCCAACTGTTGCAGAATATTGAGGTTGATGGCCTTGTACTCTACACGATTGATGTTCTTAAATCCAAATTTCGGCAAACGGCGTTGCATAGGCATCTGACCACCTTCGAAACCAATCTTCTTGGAGTAGCCCGAACGTGATTTGGCACCCTTGTGACCACGGGTAGAAGTTCCACCAAGACCCGAACCGGCACCACGACCGATACGCTTGGCAGTCTTCACACTTCCTGCAGCCGGAGTTAAATTATTTAATTCCATAATGCTTGTAAGTTTTAATTCGTTAATCAATAACTTTTACCAGGTGTTTAACTTTTTCCACCATTCCCAGAATAGCAGGGGTGGCTTCGTGTTCCACGATGGCATTCATTTTCTTCAAGCCCAGAGCTGCCATAGTCAGTTTCTGTGCTTTTGGGCATTTGATAATGCTGCGTACTTGTTGAATTTTAATTTTTGCCATAGTAGTCTAAATTTTATCCGTTAAACACTACATCGAGACTTACGCCACGATTTTGAGCCACTTCTCTAGCATCACGCATCTCGCCCAGGGCCTGAATGGTAGCCTTAACGAGGTTGTGAGGATTCGAGCTTCCTTTTGCCTTAGCCAAAATGTCGGTTACACCGGCACTCTCCAATACGGCACGCATGGCACCACCGGCCTTGACTCCGGTACCGTGGGTAGCGGGTTGCAAGTATACGCGTGCACCACCAAATTTGGAATACTGCTCGTGAGGAACAGTACCTTTCAGTACAGGAACTTGAATGAGGTTCTTCTTTGCAGACTCTGTAGCCTTCTGGATAGCAGCTTGTACTTCACCTGCTTTACCCAGGCCCCAGCCTACGATACCGGCACCATTTCCTACAACAACGATGGCTGCAAATGTCATGGTACGACCACCTTTCGTAACTTTAGTTACGCGGTTAACAGCGACCAGGCGCTCCTTGAGTTCCAAGTCTTGAGTTGTTTTTACTCGTTTCATATACAGTCTCCTTGTTTTTAGAATTTAAGACCAGCTTCGCGAGCTGCATCTGCCAATGATTGAACACGACCATGATACAGATAACCATTACGGTCGAATACGACGCTTTCTACGCCAGCAGCCTTAGCTGCTTCAGCAATCATAGCGCCCACCTTTTTGGCCTTCTCTGTCTTAGTCATTTTATCCTTAATATTCAGCGAGGAAGCGCTGGCGAGGGTAACACCCTTCACATCGTCAATTACTTGAGCATAAATCTGGCAATTCGAACGGAATACGGTCAGACGAGGTTGCTCAGCGGTACCCGATACTTTCGTACGGATAGAAGCTTTAATTCTAGCTCTACGTGCAATTTTCTTATCCATAACTTATTCCTTTCTTAATTATTTAGCAGCCGATTTACCAGCCTTACGACGAACAACTTCACCCAAGAAGAGAACACCTTTACCCTTGTAAGGTTCGGGTTTACGGAAGGTACGAATCTTCGCGCAAATTTGGCCAAGCAGTTGCTTGTCAGCGCATTCGAGCATGATCAACGGATCCTGGTTACGCTCCGTTTTGGTTTCTACCTTTACCTCTTTGGGTAATTGCAGCAAAATCGGGTGCGTATAACCCAGAGTCAGGTTCAGTGTGTTGGGCACTTGAGCCATTTCACAACGGAAACCGACACCATGGAGTTGGAGAGTCTGCTTATAACCCTCACTTACACCTACTACCATATTGTGAATCAGGGCACGATACAAGCCGTGCATGGAGCGCATTTCTTTCTCATCATTGGGACGAGTAACATGGCACACACCCTCTTCTACATTAACGGTAATTTGGGGATTCACTTGTTGTTTGAGTTCACCTTTGGGACCCTTAACGGTCACCATATTATCCGAAGCAACGGTTACATTAACACCTGCAGGGATTGCGATAGGTAATTTACCAATTCTTGACATACTGTTTCCTCCCTACATTAATATACATAACAAATCACTTCACCACCCAACTTCAGGCCTTCAGCCTCCTTGTTGGTCATCACACCTTTGGAGGTGCTCAGAATAGCGATACCCAAGCCGTTGAGTACACGGGGCATCTCACGATAACCCACGTACTGACGCAAACCGGGAGTCGATACGCGTTGTAAACTACGAATGGCGTTAACTTTGTTAACCGGATCATACTTCAAGGCCACCTTAATGGTTCCCTGAGGGCCATCTTCCACGAACTTATAGGAGAGGATATAACCCTTCTCAAATAAGATACGAGTGATCTCTTTCTTCAGATTCGAAGCAGGAATTTCCACCACGCGGTGACCTGCCTTGATTGCATTTCTCAGTCGAGTGAGATAATCTGCGATTGGATCTGTCATAAATGTTTTGTTTTAAAATTATCCCGACTATCGGGACATTGTTTAATAATAATGTTTATTCTTCGCAGTATTCCGGAACTACCGGGAGACCCGGACGTTCCAGAACTTACGAAATATCTTACCAGCTGGCTTTCTTCACGCCCGGGATCAAGCCTTTGGAGGCCATCTCACGGAATTGAATACGGCTCAGACCGAATGCACGCATATAACCTTTCGGACGACCGGTGATCATGCAACGATTGTGCAGACGTACCGGACTGGCGTTTTTCGGCAGTTCCTGAAGACCTTCATAGTCTCCGTCCTTGAGGAGTTGGGCACGCTTGGTAGCGTACTTAGCGCACAAAGCAGCGCGTTTTACCTCACGGGCTTTCATTGATTCTTTTGCCATAGTCTTGTTTCGTTTCTAAAGGTTATTACTTCTTGAACGGCAAACCAAACTCACGCAACAGAGCGAAACCTTCGGCATCGGTGGGTGCGGTGGTAACGAACGTGATGTTCATACCCAGCAGTTTGGTGATGTTATCAATGTTAATTTCAGGGAAGATAATCTGCTCGGTGATACCTAACGTGTAGTTACCACGGCCGTCCATCTTATTCTCGATACCTTTGAAGTCACGGATACGAGGAAGAGCCACGCGAACGAGGCGCTCCAAGAACTCGTACATACGCTCACCACGGAGAGTTACGCGAACACCGATAGGCATTTTTTTACGAACCTTGAAGTTGGCAATATCTTTCTTGGAAACTGTAGCAACGGCTTTTTGACCACTGATCAGGGTCATCTCCTGTTGAGCAACCTCTACGATCTTCTTGTCAGCAACAGCTTCGCCAAGGCCCTGGTTGAGGACAATCTTTGTGAGTTTCGGGCACTGCATAACGGTAGTGTAACCAAACTCTTTCATCAGGATAGGAACGATGCGCTCCTGATAATCCTGTTTCATGCTTGCTGTATTCATGCTTAAATTTCTTTACCTGATTTTTTACTTACGCGGATCAGTTTACCATCCTTCTCGATACGGCCTACGCGAACGGGTTTACCGTCCTCAACCGGGTTGAGGTTCGAGATATGGATAGGACTTTCCTGTTTAACTATACCCCCTTGAGGGTTCTTTGCATTAGGTTTGGTAGCCTTGCTAACCATGTTGACACCTTCTACGATAGCACGCTGTTTCTCTACCAGTACTTCCAGCACACGACCGGTCTTACCTTTAGAAGCACCTGCGTTCACATAGACGATATCACCTTTCTTAATATGTAACTTTGCCATATTATTAAAAATTTAGTGATTAGAGCACTTCAGGTGCCAGAGAAATAATTTTCATGTTCGTTTGACGGAGTTCACGGGCAACGGGGCCAAAGATACGCGAGCCACGGAGTTCACCGGCGTTGTTGATGAGCACGCATGCGTTATCATCAAAACGGATGTAACTGCCATCTGCACGACGCACCTCTTTCTTCACGCGAACCACGATAGCACGGCTAACCGTACCGTCCTTGATTTCGCTGGAAGGGATAACGCCCTTAACGGCTACTACGATGGTGTCACCCAGGGATGCATAGCGCTTCTTGGTACCACCGAGAACTCGGATGCATAATGCTTCTTTTGCACCGCTGTTATCAGCAACGATGAGTCTTGATTCTTGTTGTACCATAATTACTTAGCCCTTTCTACAATTTGAGTTAAACGCCAACGAACTGTTTTGCTCAATGGACGAGTTTCCATGATGCGAACGATATCACCGATGCCGCTCTCATTTTTCTCGTCGTGAACATGGAACTTACGAGTTTTATTCACGAATTTGCCATAAATAGGGTGTTTCTCTTTCCACTTAACGGCTACGACAATTGTCTTATCCATCTTGTTGGAAACGACTACGCCCTGGCGCTCTTTTCTAAGATTTCTTGTTTCCATTTTCGTTCGATTTTACTTGTTTAATTCTCTCGCGCGAAGTTCAGTTGCAAGGCGAGCGATTGTCTTACGAGCAACCTTAATTTGCAACGGATTGTCAAGCGGAGAAATGCTGTGATTGAGTTTCAGACGAATGAGATTTTCCTTCTCAGTGGCCATGCGCTCTTGGATCTCAGCAGTGGTTAATTCTTTTACTTCAGCTGTTTTCATAATCCTTATTATACTAATTGGGTTGCGTCGTAATCACGTTTTACGACAAATTTAGTGGTGATCGGAAGTTTCTGGGCTGCCAAGCGAAGTGCCTCTTTGGCTACTTCAAATGGAACGCCGTCAACCTCGAAGATAATACGACCCGGAGCCAATGGAACAACGAATCCTTCCGGAGCACCTTTACCTTTACCCATACGGACATCCAATGGTTTCTTGGTAATCGGTTTATCTGGGAAAACGCGGATCCAAACTTGACCCTGACGTTGCATGTAACGCGTTACGGCCACACGGGCAGCTTCGATTTGACGACCTGTCAACCAGATGGTATCAAGGCTCTTGATACCGAACGAACCAAATGCAAGTTCGTTACCACGCTGCGCATTGCCTTTGATACGGCCTTTTTGCGAGCGGCGGAATTTTGTTTTCTTAGGTTGTAACATAATTGTAATCTACAAATCGGTTAGACATTATTGTTTATTCTCACGACGAAAATCACCACGGCGTTCACGACGATCACCGCCACGACGATCGCGACGGTCACCACCACGACGGTCATCACGACGATCACCGCCACGACGATCGGCCTTATTCTCCGTGAAGTTAGGAGCAAGATCCTTCTTGCCATAAACCTCACCGCGGCAAATCCAAACCTTTACGCCAAGGATACCCACTTTGGTGAGAGCACCAACATGGCAGTAGTCGATATCGGCACGAAGTGTATGCAGAGGAGTACGACCCTCTTTGTACATTTCCGAACGAGCGATTTCGGCACCGTTCAAACGGCCAGAGATTTGAATCTTAATACCTTCAGCACCCATACGCATGGTTGATGCGATAGCCATTTTCACGGCACGACGATAAGCAATCTTGCCCTCGAGCTGTTTGGCTACCTTGGTAGCTACGATGGTAGCATCGAGTTCCGGACGTTTTACCTCGTAGATGTTGATTTGTACATCCTGTTTGGTAATTTTCTTGAGTTCCTCTTTCAATTTGTCAACCTCTTGTCCACCCTTACCGATGATATAACCGGGGCGAGCAGTGCAGACTGTTACAGTTACAAGTTTCAGAGTTCTTTCGATGACAATGCGGCTGATACTTGCTTCAGCAAGACGAGCGTTGAGATACTCACGGATTTTCGAATCCTCAAGGATTGTTTTACCGTAGCTCTTTCCACCATACCAGTTGCTATCCCATCCGCGTACTATACCCAGACGGTTACTAATTGGAGAAATTTTCTGTCCCATAGTCTTACTCAGCTTTTACAGATTTAGTGTCAACAAAAACAGTTACATGGTTCGAACGTTTGCGAACACGATAGCCGCGACCTTGAGGAGCGGTCAGCAGGCGTTTGAGCATCATGCCGCCATCTACCATGATATTACTTACATACAGAGTTTCTGCATCAGCCTTTTTGCCGGTTTTGGTTTCCCAGTTGGCGATGGCTGATTTGAGCAGTTTCTCGAGTGCACGGCTTGCCTCCTTGGTGGAGAAATGCAATGCACCGAGGGCACGGTTCACTTCCATACCACGAATCATGTCAGCAACAAGGCGCATTTTTCGCGGACTGGTAGGAACATTGTTAAGCTTAGCAAAATATTGAGCCTTGCGAGCCTCTTTCATTGCATCAGCTGTGTTACGTTTTCTAGCACCCATTTTGAATACTTAATTAAAATTGTTGTGAATGATTAGTGGTTATTTCTTACCTGCGTGACCGCGGAAGATACGAGTGGGAGCAAATTCGCCCAGCTTGTGACCTACCATATTTTCGGTGACATAAACAGGAATGAATTTATTACCATTGTGAACTGCAATCGTATGACCTACAAAATCCGGAGAGATCATACTAGCGCGAGACCAGGTCTTAACAACTTCTTTCTTGTTAGCCTCATTCATCGCGATTATTTTGTCTTCAAGTTTCCGATAAATAAACGGACCTTTCTTTAATGAACGACTCATAATTTCTCTTGTTTTATAGGTTATTTCTTACGTCTTTCGATTATATACTGATTGCTCTTATTCTTCGGGTGACGAGTCTTGTAACCCTTAGCCAGCAAGCCCTTACGGCTTCTTGGGTGTCCACCGGATTGACGGCCTTCACCACCACCCATTGGGTGATCTACAGGGTTCATCGTGACACCACGGTTGTGTGGACGACGACCTAACCAACGACTACGACCAGCCTTACCGGACTTCTCCAGAGCGTGATCGCTGTTACCGACAACACCTACGGTGGCGCGGCAGGCAGCCAACACTTTACGAAGTTCGCCAGAAGGCAACTTGATGAGAGCATACTTGTCTTCACGACCTGCCAATTGTGCGAACACACCAGCGGAACGAACCATTTGGGCACCTTGACCCGGACGGAGTTCGATGTTGTGAACCAGAGTGCCCAGAGGCATCTCAGACAGAGGGAGACAGTTACCTACTTCAGGAGCGATACCGTTTCCTGATAATACTGTTTGACCTACTTGCAAGCCATTGGGTGCAAGCATATAGCGCTTCTCGCCATCGGCATAGAAGAGGAGTGCAATACGTGCCGAACGATTCGGATCGTACTCAATCGTCTTAACAATAGCGGGTACACCATCTTTGTTGCGCTTAAAGTCAATTACACGATATTTCTGCTTGTGTCCACCGCCGATGTAACGCATGGTCATTTTACCTACATGGTTACGACCACCCGTTTTCATCTTACCGAACACGAGAGACTTCTCAGGTGCGCTCGCTGTAATTGTCTCGAACGCTCCTATAACTTTGTGTCTTTGCCCCGGTGTAGAGGGTTTAAATTTACGTACAGCCATTTTTAAATATTGCTATAAAAATCGATTACATCATCTTTTTTCGTTGTTACAATAGCTTTCTTATAAGCCATGGTTTTGCCACGGAGCAAACCGCTCTTGGTATAGCGCTGTTTGTTCTTGGGACCTACAACGATTGTATTTACGTCGATAACTTGAACATTATACATTTCCTCGACTGCCTTTTTGATTTCCACCTTGTTGGCAGTGCGAACAACCATAAATCCATAACGGTTGAATTTCTCTGAGAACGACAAACCATCCTGTTTTGCCTTTTTGGTGTGGATCTCAGCGGCGGCCGTCATCTTCTCAGTGACGATAGGTTTAATAATAATTGCCATATACTTGCCTCCTTATGCCTTAAATGTTTCCTCGAGGGCAGCCACAGCGTTCTCCACGATGACTACAGCGTTCGAGTTCATGATTGCGTATGTATTCAGTTCGTTCACCGTAGTAACGGCAGCGCGCTCAATGTTGCGGATGGATTTGATCACTTCGAGATTATTCTCAGCCATGATAACCAATACCTTTTTACCTGCAATGTTGAGTTTGCTCATTACTTCGATCATAGCCTTGGTCTTGGGAGCCTCAAACTTCAGAGCATCAAGAACGATAATCTGATCGTTTTTAGCGCGCAGACTCAGAGCAGAACGACGAGCCAACTGTTTCACTTTATGGTTCAGTTTAAAGCTATAGTCACGAGGAACGGGACCAAAAATGGTACCACCACCTACGCGTACCGGAGATTTCAAATCGCCCGGACGTGCACCTCCACCACCCTTCTGGCGGCCGAGTTTGCGAGTAGAGTGAGCGTTTTCGCTACGTTGTTTAGCCTTGGCTGTACCTTGACGGTTGTTGGCCAAAAATTGCTTAACGTCCAAGTAGATAGCGTGGTCGTTAGGCTCAATGCCGAAGATCTCATCGTTGAGTTGGATCTTCTTACCGGTATTCTCACCGGCTTGATTCAAAATACTAATTTCCATACTACAATTACTTGTTAATCGTTACAATACTGTTTTTAGCACCTGGAATACTTCCCTTGACCATCAAGAGATTGTACTCAGGAATCACTTTGAGAACCACGAGGTTTTGTACCGTGATGCGATCCTGACCCATGTGACCTGCCATGCGGGTACCTGGGAAGATACGGCTAGGATAGGCGCAAGCACCTACCGAACCTGGAGCGCGAAGACGATCATCCTGACCGTGAGTAGACTGACCTACACCACCAAATCCGTGACGTTTAACTACGCCTTGGAATCCTTTACCTTTGGAGATTCCAATCACGTCTACAAAACTGTTCTCTTCGAACATCGATACCGTAAGGGTATCACCGAGCTTGAGTTCCTCATCGAAGTCAAACTCTGCAAGATGGCGCATGGGTTGTACGCCTGCAGCCTTGAAGTGACCAGCCTCAGCCTTGTTGGTATGTTTCTCGCTCTTGGGCATGAAACCTACCTGAACAGCCTTGTAGCCGTCTTTCTCCACTGTCTTCAGTTGCGTAACAACGCAAGGACCACACTCGATAACGGTGCATGGGATATTTTTGCCATCAGCACCGAATACGGAAGTCATTCCGATTTTTTTACCTAATAATCCTGGCATTTTTTTGTGGATTAAAATTGTTAATTGTTTTTACCTGAACATTCTCGCCGACGGGGTTTCATTGCTTCATCTTGCGATTACTTTATATGCTTTCCGTCGGAAATGTTCCCTAATTGATCAGACCTTAATCTCTACTTCCACACCGCTGGCAAGCTCGAGTTTCATCAGGGCTTCCACGGTCTTTTGGTTGCTACTGTAGATATCGATGAGGCGTTTGTAGCTTGAAAGCTCAAATTGCTCACGCGATTTCTTGTTTACGAAGGTCGAACGGTTCACCGTAAAGATACGTTTGTGGGTAGGCAATGGAATAGGACCACTTACCACAGCACCGGTAGCCTTAACAGTCTTCACGATCTTCTCCGCTGATTTGTCCACCAAATTATGGTCGTAGGACTTCAGTTTGATACGAATCTTTTGACTCATGTTGTTTAATTATTTAAATCGTTTAATACTATGCTCTCGCACGCTGTTCGCAAAGAGTCATTTGCTTGCGTCGTACGCGTGCGAGCGCGTTCATTATTATATTTATTATTATGCGAGATCTACTCGACCGCCACATTCGGTCAACACTGCCTTGGCGATACTGCTGCTCACTGCCTCGTAGTGGGAGAACTCCATGGAGCTCGTGGCACGACCGGAAGTGATGGTACGCAGTGCGGTCACATAACCAAACATCTCTGCCAATGGCACTTTGGCCTTGATGATACGGGCACCGGTTCTGGCGGTATCCATACCCTCTACCTGACCACGACGTTTGTTCAAGTCACCGATGACGTCACCCATATTCTCTTCCGGAGTCACCACCTCAATCTTCATGATAGGCTCCATCAGTACCGGTTTGGCCTTCACACAGGCGTTCTTGAACGCAATCTGTGCGCAGATTTCAAACGATAACTGATCCGAATCTACCGGGTGGAAACTACCGTCAATGACAGTCACCTTAAGTTTATCCAATGGGAAACCTGCCAATACACCATTCTTCATAGCGGTTTGGAAACCCTTTTCGATAGCCGGAATGTATTCCTTAGGAATATCACCACCCTTGACTACATCTACGAATTGGAGTGTACCCTCAAACTCAGGATCAGCGGGTTCTACGCGGACAATGATGTCGGCGAATTTACCACGACCACCGGTTTGTTTCTTATAGGTTTCACGAATCTCAACAGGCTGAGAGATAGCCTCACGGTAAGCCACTTGAGGACGACCTTGGTTGCACTCAACATGGAACTCACGACGGAGACGATCGATAATAATCTCTAAGTGCAACTCACCCATACCCGAGATGACCGTTTGACCGGTTTGCTCGTCCGTTTTCACGGTGAAAGTCGGATCTTCCTCAGCCAACTTACCCAAACCGATACCCAGTTTATCCAGGTCGGCCTGAGACTTAGGCTCTACGGAGATACCAATCACCGGAGCGGGGAACTCAATAGACTCGAGCGTAATCTGAGCACCTTCCGAGCACAGGGTATCACCGGTACGAATATCCTTAAAGCCAACACCTGCTCCGATATCACCGGCGCAGATCACTTCAACAGGATTCTGGTGGTTGGAGTGCATTTGGAAGATACGTGAGATGCGCTCGCGCTTGCCTGAGCGCGTATTATATACATAGGTGCCGGCCTCGAGTTTACCGCTGTAAACTCTGAAGTAGCACAAACGACCTACGTACGGGTCAGTAGCAATCTTGAATGCCAATGCACACAAGGGTTCCTCATCATTAGGATGACGAACAATCGGCTTGTCATTATGAGGATCGGTACCATGAATTTCCTCCGTATCCATTGGGCTCGGCAGATAAGCACATACAGCATCCAACATGGTCTGTACGCCTTTGTTCTTAAACGAGCTGCCGCAGATAACTGGGAAAATATGCATACCAATGGTACCTTTGCGGATTGCAGCGCGAATTTCTTCTTCGGTAATCGTATCAGGATCAGAGAAGTACTTCTCCATCAGCACGTCATCAAACTCTGCGCAAGCCTCGAGCATCTTGTCGCGCCACTCCTGTGCTTCTTCTACGAGATCGGCAGGAATCGGCTCTTCAGTATACTCAGCGCCCATTGTTTCGTCGTGCCATACGATAGCCTTCATCTTGACCAGGTCTACTACCCCTTTGAAGGTCTCTTCGGCTCCGATAGGAATTTGGATAGGACAGGGAGTAGCTCCCAGCACTTCCTTAATTTGACGAACTACATCAAAGAAGTTCGCTCCCGAGCGGTCCATCTTGTTGACATAGCATAAACGAGGCACATTGTACTTATCTGCCTGACGCCATACGGTCTCTGATTGGGGCTGCACACCACCTACAGAGCACAATGCCATCACGGCACCGTCGAGGATACGGAGCGAGCGCTCCACCTCTACGGTAAAGTCTACGTGACCCGGAGTATCAATCAAGTTGATTTTGTATTTCTGTCCCAGATACGGCCAATAAGTGGTTGTAGCAGCGGACGTGATGGTAATACCACGCTCCTGCTCCTGCTCCATCCAGTCCATCGTAGCCGCGCCGTCATGCACCTCACCTATCTTGTGAGTCAATCCGGTGTAGTACAGAATACGTTCCGAAGTAGTAGTTTTGCCGGCATCAATGTGAGCCATGATACCGATGTTTCTATTCAGATGTAAATCGTGCTTTGCCATTTGTTTCTATTTTAAAAAATTGACTAATACCCGGATGTGATTAGAAACGGAAATGGGCAAATGCGCGGTTAGCCTCAGCCATACGGTGCATATCTTCTTTACGCTTGAAGGCACCACCCTGACTATTGAGGGCATCCATAATCTCGGCAGCAAGCTTCTCAGCCATCGAGTGACCACCACGCTTGCGGGCGAAATTAATCATATTTTTCATCGCGATAGACTCTTTGCGGTCAGCACGAATCTCAGTAGGAACCTGGAAGGTCGCACCACCGATACGTTTCGACTTAACCTCAACGAGCGGGGTGATATTATCCAGAGCCTCCTTCCAGAGTTCGAGAGCAGACTTATCATTGTCTTTCGCCTTCTTCTGGCCAACAGTCTCCAGTGCGGAATAGAATACGCCATAAGCGATACTCTTCTTTCCATCGAGCATGAGGTGGTTCACAAACTTAGCAACCATTACCTCACCGAAAACGGGATCCGGAATGATCACACGTTTTTTTGGTTTTGCTTTTCTCATTGTTGTTGTTTTGTTTTTGTTTAATACTAGTGCGCTCTTGCGAGTCACACGTTTTGGTTGTTGTTCTCTTCAGCTCTAACTCGTAGGGCTTACTCAACCTTCAACCCTTAAATAATCGGTCCCAACGTATGGAACGCTTAGTTTTGATCAGAAAAACTTACTTTTTAGCTTTCGGACGCTTAGCTCCGTACTTACTACGACGCTGCAAGCGGTTAGCCACACCGGCAGTATCCAGTGTACCACGAACAATGTGGTAACGTACACCCGGAAGGTCCTTTACACGACCACCACGTACCATAACGATACTGTGCTCCTGCAAGTTGTGACCTTCACCTGGAATGTAAGCGTTCACTTCCTTCTGGTTCGTCAGACGAACACGAGCCACCTTACGCATAGCGGAATTAGGCTTTTTAGGAGTTGTGGTGTACACACGTACACATACGCCACGACGTTGTGGGCAGCTGTCCAATGCGGGACTCTTGCTCTTGTCGATAAGTTCTGCTCTTCCTTTTCTAACTAATTGTTGAATTGTAGGCATTGTAACTTGTTTTGTTGTTAATAATTATTGTTATTTTACTGCGCTTCTCGCATCCTGCGTATACACACGCGTACGCATTTCGCGAAAAAGCATGCAAAGGTACGACTTTTTTTCGAAATACGCAAATTATGGAGTAAAAAAGTGGTAATTTTTATTAATTTTCTGCAAAAAAGTTCATTTTGCAACTTAAAAGTGACAAAATTAGGGGTATAATTGGAAATTATTCATGCGCCCAAGACAGGACATAATGAGGATAATCCAGGGTCTGAATCTCTAGAAGAGGGTGCCGATTCAGCACCTCACGCAAATCGTCCACGATGCCGGTTCCGATGCACTTGACAACGGCTTCTTTTTGAGTCCAGAGACGCACAAACTCGCGAGCCGGATTGGGGGCATTTGTTACCTGTTTTTGTTCCGCCGGATTCATGGTTCGTTCGACCAATGCGGGGTCATAGTGACGAATCGATTCCACATCGATTCCGATTGGTTTTTCGTTTATGGCAACCGCCACGGCCTCCTTGCAATGAGAGAGGGAAAACTGAGGTCCCCGAGACCAGAACGGCTTGCCATATTCGTTGTACTCCCACGCTGAGCAAGTCTCTGATTTCCAACCATTTTCATGCAACAGTTCTGCCCATAGTTCCCATGCTTTCAGACAAGTCCATTGTCCGAATACATGCTTATAACGCAGTGCTTGTTCGCACCGCCATTGGGGCACAATGGAGAGCAAGCGTTGTACATCCTGCTCGGTACACTGGGTCATATCGTCAAATACCACATACTGCATTGCAGCTGCAAAAGTACTGCTTTTTTGCGACATGTGCAAAAAAATGCACCTTTGCGGTGTATTTTTTTTAGTTTAAAGAACGGCACTTTGTGCCTACAGTTTATAGGACGGCCTTCGGCCTACAGACGAGGGGGGGGGGCGATGGGAATATTAAAACATGGCAAGCAGTAAGGAGTCGGCATCCTCTCACTATCCTCATACTATGGTCTGCTTTGCAGAAGCAACGACTGATTTGTCCTGAAAAAGGTTTA
>DCIY01000024.1 GCA_002317295.1 Bacteroidales bacterium UBA1714 | reverse complement strand
ATAAGTTATCCGGAACGACTGAACCCAATGTGGATTATACCTTCCATTTTGCCGTGGACAAGGTCATTGAGGATCACTCTCGCGGCATTTATCCGCTGTATTTGGAGAGTTTGAAGTGTGGCATGAAGGATCCTACTAAGAACAAGGAATATACATTTACCCTCAAGGATATCATTTTGTGCTATCGCGATTGGGCGGAGTTTACCGGTTTGGAATCCCTCTCAGCCTCTCTGCCTGATGGTCTCTCTGCCCAGAAAATTATGGTCAATGGCCAATTATATATATTGAAAAACAATAAAATTTATACTATCCATGGAAACGAAAGCAAATAAATCCATTAACCCCTGGTTTTGGGTGCCGACCTTGTATTTTGCCGAAGGTATCCCGTATTTCTTAGTCAATAACATTTCGGTGACGATGTTCACCAAGATGGGTGTTCCCAATGGTCAGATGGCCTTGTTTACCTCCCTGCTCTATTTGCCTTGGGTGATTAAACCCTTCTGGAGCCCATTTGTAGACCTTATTCGCACGAAGCGTTGGTGGTTTATCACCATGGAAATCATCATGTCCATCTTTATGCTGGCCACCATTGCAGCCATTCCGCATCCGGATGTAGAAACGATTGCAGCCATGCAGACGGACATCAAACTGTTTTATGGCGTGTTGATTCTGTTTATCATCATGGCGTTTGCGTCAGCCACCCACGATATAGCGGCAGATGGTTTCTATATGATTGCGCTCAAACCGAATGTGCAGGCACAGATGATTGGTTGGCGCAGTGTCTTCTACCGTTTGAGCAATGTGTTCTGCAACTCCGTTTTGGTAGCTATTCCGGGTTTTATTTACGATTATACGCTGCGTCAGGGCGAAGGCAATATGCCGTTGGCATGGAAAGTAACGATGCTCATTACCGGCATTATCTTCTCCCTCATCACCTTGTGGCATGTATTCTTTACGCCCAAGCCATCTGATGACAAACCGGCAGTAGGCACCTCTTCGGGTGAGATTGCTCGTGGTTTTCTCCAGTCGTTTGCGACCTACTTTACCAAGCCGTGGTTATGGTTGGCTATCTTGTTTATGCTCATGTACCGTTTACCGGAAGCTTTTCTGATGAAGATGGTTACTCCGTTCCTGTTGGGAACTCGAGAAATGGGCGGTTTGGGCCTGAGCATGCAACATTTCAGTTTGGTGTATGGTGTGATTGGCGTCATCTTCCTGTTGTTGGGAGGTATTGTCGGTGGATACATGATTTCTCATATGGGACTCAAGCGCTCCATTTGGTGGATGGCAGCCGGCATGACCCTGCCCTGCTTGAGTTTCGTTTATCTGAGTATATGGTTGCCTACGAGTTTGGTATCCACCAGTATTGCCGTGGCGATTGAGCAATTCGGTTACGGATTCGGTTTCACCGCGTATATGATGTATATGATGTACTTCTCCGAAGGAGAATTTAAGACCTCTCACTACGCTATCTGCACCGGATTTATGGCATTGAGTATGATGATTCCGGGCATGTTTGCCGGTTATATCCAAGAAGCTCTGGGTTATCAGAACTTCTTCTGGATGGTGATTGCCTGCTGTGCAGCCACGGTCTTTGTGACCATTTTTGTTCGCCGTCGCATTCCGGCTGAATATGGAAAGAAATAAGTATTATCATCATGAATATTAAACGTATTATTCCGGACATGATCACCAGCTGCAACCTCCTTTGTGGGGCGGTAGCGGTGATGATGGCTGTGCAGGGGCACTTCTCCTACGCGTTGCTGTTTATCATTGCCGGTGCTTTATTTGATTTTGGCGACGGAGCCAGTGCCCGATTGCTCAAGGTGAGTAACGAAATCGGTATTCAACTCGATTCGTTGGCCGATGATATCACCTTTGGTTTAGCCCCTTCCATGATGGTTTGTTGTTATCTTAAGCCGATGATTGGCTGGTGGGCAGTTATTGCACTGCTGATGGCTCCTTTTGCCGCCATTCGATTGGCCAAATTCAATTTGGATAAACGTCAAACCAGCAGTTTTATCGGTTTGGCCACGCCTCCCAATGCGGTCTTTTGGGGCAGTCTGTGCTGTTTACCAGTGGGTATGATGGAGCATAGTTGCCTGCCTTGGGTGATGTTGGCGATGACTCTGGTGAGCAACTATCTGCTCATCAGTGAGATTCCTTTCTTCAGTCTCAAGTTCCACGACCTGCATTGGCGAGGAAATGAAGATAAGTGGTTACTGCTCATTGGCATGGTTATTATCCTTGTGTTTGCCATTGCCAAGGCCATTTGTTATGGTCATTGGGAATTGGCATTATTAGCTGGTGCCGCCTGTGTTATTTGGTATTTTGTGTTGAATATCATCAGCCAACTTGTTCATCGACACCAGGCATGAAACTGATTATCCTTCTCTTTCTGTCCTACTACGCCCATTGTCAGGGCTTGCAGGATTCCCTACTCGTGAACGCTCTCCACGATACCCTATCCACGGGAGATCGCTATCACTATGGAACCCATGGTTACTCATGGCCGGAAGGAGAATATTATTTGGGAACGTGGAACTTTTTTCCGCTCACTGATTGTCAAGATAATGGCACCATCTGGGATATGTACTCCAACAGTGTACGTTATTATCCCTATGCGGTTGGCGAATCCGCCTGTTCCATTCAGATAGAGCATTGTCTGCCCAAGGGATGGTGGGGAGCTACGGATACGACCGAACTGACCAAAAAGGCGTGGCGCGATTTGTTCAACCTCAACCCATCGGATGCTCGAGCCAATAACAACAAGAGCGATTATCCTCCGGGGCATGTGAGCAAGGGTGATAAGTTTGATAACGGTTCGTTCCGCATGGATGCCAAAAAGAGTTCGCAGTACGGGTATATCTGTTTTGAGCCGGCGCCGGAGTATCGTGGGGACTTTGCCCGCACGTATTTCTATATGGCCACGGCCTATCAGGATCTGCCATGGGCAAGCAAGTACAGCGATTATCTGAGTTTTAACTCTTATCTTATTTTTTCCAACACGCTCATTCAGGTGTTGCTTGATTGGCATCGGGCGGATCCGGTGAGTGAGAAGGAGGTTCATCGTGCCAGTGTGATTACTTCGTTGCAACATAACCACAATCCGTTTATTGATTATCCGGAACTGGTGGAATATATCTGGGGCAATCGCAAAGGGCAGGCAGTGGATTTTAACACGCTCACCTGCACCTATGATTCCACCTATGTGCCACAGCCCATTACGCACGATACGACCCACCGTTATGATACCCTTGTGGCGCTGCCTGCTGTGACCAAGAACCTTGTTAATCAGGTTCCGGGAGGTTATGCCAGTGAGAAGATTCAGTCCAATGGAACCTGCGCCATCACCATGGGCGTCAGTTCTACGGATGGTTGGATATCGTTTTCTAATCTGCATACGACAGACTCTGCGTGGCTTGTTTTTCGGGCCAGTGTGTACAATACCGCTTCATCGATGGAGTTGAAGATTTATGCCAATGGCCGTTTGCTTCGCACGATTGAAGAAACGGTTGTTCAGGAGACCCGCAACGAGAGCTACTATACGACGGTTTTACCCATAGGCACAGATTCTGTCAAGATACTCTCTGTGGGCGGAGGTACTTCCAAGCGGGCATGCATGCAGGAGTTGTATGTGGTGAAGAAAAAAAGCACCGCTACAGGTCTTTCGCCATCACTACAGGAGGAAGTCCGCCACTACAGGACGGAGTCCGCCTCTACTCCACTACCCTCCTCCGGCCGCACTACCCAAAAAGTCCTAACCAACGGTCATATCCAGCTCTCTGACGGCCATGCCTCGTATACCCTATTGGGACAAAAAATATCCAATCTATGATTCCTTCTGCCTTACGACATAATCGTGTATTCGTTATCCTGAGCATATTGTTCATTATTGCATTGGCTATTGCCTGTGCCGTGGTGGATAAAGGGGACTTACATCTGTGGCTCAATTCCTGCCACGGTCATGGAATGGATATCTTTTGTCGTTATTACACCTATGGAGGCGATTGGGTACCGTATGTGGTGCTGACAGGACTGTTGTTTTATCGTGTAGGTTGGGCGCTCTTTATGGCCGCCGATATCGCTATTACCACCCTTTTGGTTCAGGGTATCAAGCATCTGGTCAATGCTCCGCGTCCCATACTATGGTTTGGTGAGCATATGCCGGATGTTCAATTGCCATTGGTCGAAGGGGTTCATATGCATAGTTACCTGTCTTTCCCCTCCGGTCATACGGTGTCGTTTTTTATTTTGTTCTTTGTACTCAGCGCCATCTTGTGTGAAGCCCTGTATGCTAAGCCTTATCGTCACGCTCGTTGCGCCTGCGCGCTCACGGGTGTGTGCCTGTTTATAATGGCTGTTTTGGGCGCATATACGCGCGTTTATCTCAGTCAACACTTTGCTCAAGATGTATTGGGCGGGGTGGTTATTGCCATGGTGGTCAGCATCGCCTTGTGCTGGTGGTTACCTTCCTTTCTATCCATTACGCGACCTCGACTCCAATAGAATCCATTATGCCATTCGACACGATTACCTACTTCAGCGGCATCAGTAACGCTATTTATGCAACCATTTGTCTGTTGTGCGGGTTGCAACTGTGCTTTGGTATTTTCAGCCAACGTCGGCAAGCCAACACGTATCTGAGCCGTATCTTTGGCAGTTGCCTGCTCATCCTGTTTGTCAGCGGTGTGTGCTATCTGCTATCCAGGTTGTCGCCTGACTGGAGTTTTCTGTATCGTATCGGTGCCTCCATTGATATGGTCATCTTTATTGGTTATACCATGATGGGTTATGCGCTTCACACCAACAACGAGCCTACCAGAGCGACACTGATCATTTTGGCCAGTCCGTTTGTGCTATGTGCCCTACTGAACATCTGTTTTCCCAACTGGCTTACTCCGTTGTTCTTTGTAGCTGCAGCGATATTGTTTGCCTATTATATCTACTTTGGCGTAGCGCTCCAGCGTAGAGAGCACCTGTTGGGAGATATCTATTCCGACCCGGAGGCGCACTCTCTCAGATGGATATGGACAACCATCGTTTTGTTTATCGGGTGGTGGGTAGTCAGCGGGCTGTTTCAGTTGCTTCCGTCCTTGCAGCCCTGGTACAACATTGCCATCTTCGTTTATATGTCCGTACTGTTTCTGTTTATTTTTGCCAAAATCAGCAACTATAAACGACCTGTCAGTCTTGCCTTTCAGCAGGAAATGGAACATGCAGATGCAGGTAATAGCGACGGACCAAGTCCTGACGATAACTATACGATTAACCGGCTGAGGAAACTGATGCAGGAAGAGAAGCTCTATCTCAATTCGGATTTGACCATTGAGAATGTCGCCACCCGCCTGGAAACCACTCCTCAGTATTTGTCCGCCATTCTGCACAAAGATGTGCGTACCTCTTTTGCGCAATTCGTGAATGGTTATCGTGTGGAGCGTGCCAAAGAACTATTGCGCACCACTTCCAACAAGGTCGAGTACATTGGTTTGGTCTGTGGTTTCAATTCCCCGCAGGTATTTCGTCGCACTTTTGCTGCCATCACAGGCGTATCTCCCACCGATTTCCGCAATCAGGGGTAATGCTCCCACATGTTGCTTACATTTGGGTAGCAAAAGGTCTTAGAGCAATCTCTACACGATAACGACGGATCAGTGGAGATAGGTCGAGTTTATTCAGCCAGTTACCTATATTGACTTTTTTGTGTTCCGGCACATACAGCACCACTTTATTTTGCTCCATTTTGACTGCCTCCAATGCATCGCAGAAAGACTCCTGATAATCCGGTAAGACATCTACCATATCGCCAATAAACGCAGCTGCCTGTTCGTCCATTTGGGGTTTGTTTTCAAATTGCAGTTCTCGCATCATCCAGTTTCTCATGACAGCGGTTTTGCTGGAATTAGGCCAGCCGTGGACATCATAGTAGCTGGTCATACGATCCACATACCCTTTAGGGTGTAAATATCGGTCTATAGGTCAAAACGCAGTC
>DCIY01000014.1 GCA_002317295.1 Bacteroidales bacterium UBA1714 | reverse complement strand
AACCGATAAGATTATGATGAAAAAGTTATATACTATTTATTTGCCTCTGTTGGTTCTGACCCTGGCGTTTGCATCCTGTGTGACGTCCAAGCAGGTCAATATCATGCAGGAGCCTGATAAATACATTCCCTCCTATGGCGATACCTTGTCTTATGAGGACTATCTGGTGCGCATAGGAGACCGATTGTATATCTATGTCTACTCAGTAGACGAGCAGGTTAGTAAGTTGTTTAACGCCAGTGGCGCCTCCGGAGGCGGTTGGAGTGGCGGACAGATGCGTCAGCAGATGAACCAGGGAAACAATGTGTACAGTTCGTATGATTTGTATTCCTATTTGGTCTATGATGATGGTTGCATTGATTTTCCGCTGATTGGTCGTATTCAGGTTCGCGGAATGACTACCCGTGAGGTGAAGTTGTCATTGGAAAAAGAGTTGTCCACCTACATCAAGGATTATGGTAACTACAACATGGTAAGTTGCGAAGTCAATGTGGTGCAGCGTTCGTACAGTGTGATTACCAATGTGGGCCGTTGCGGTAACTATCCGATTCGCAAGGAGAAAGTGACGATTTTTGAAGCCCTGGCGCAGGCAGGTGATTTAGGAGACTGGTCTGACCGCTCGGAGGTGAAGATTATTCGTGAAATAGAGGGCAAAACGCGCGTGTTGGAGTTTGACCTTCGTTCCAAGGATATTATTAATTCGGAGTATTACTATATTGAGCCTAATGATGTCATCTATGTGAAGCATCTGCGCGGAATGGCCTTTGGTGTCAGCAATGCAGCCACTACGGTGGCCATTGTGGCAACGACCTTGTCGTTTGGCGGTTTTGTGTACGGCTTGGTTGTGAGAACCATCAATGCGGTGAATGCCGGGAAAGGAGGTAACCAATGAAAACAATGAATTGGATTTACCTGGGTTGTTTGAGCGTCCTGGCGTTGGTGCTGACAGGATGTTACAGTAATAAGGAGATTGCCTTGTTGCAGGATCGTAAGGAACTGCCGGTATATGATTCGATAGAATACCAGCCATATCGGTTACAGGTCAATGATGAGATCATCTATCGTGTGATTACCATGGATGAAACCATCGCCAAGACCCTGTTGGCCAATAACAACAACTCCTACAGTGGTCAATATGCCAACTCCTATCGTATCTATTCGGACGGTACGGTCGATCTGCCTTTCATGGAGCCTATCAAACTCGAAGGTCTGACCGAGGTGGAAGCTCAGGATACCATTCGACGCTATTTCCGTGAACTCATTCCGGATGCAGATGTCAAAGTGGCGTTGTACAACAAGAGCTTTACCGTCTTGGGTGAAATAGGCGCAGGCGTGCGTTATGTGTATAAGGAGCGAATGAATATCTTCCAGGCATTGGCGATGTCGGGCAATATACAGACCACCGGTGATCGTAAGCATGTGCGTATTGTGCGTCCTCACGGAAATGCTGAACCCGAGGTGCTGGAGTTTGATATACGTGCCAATACGATTATCAATTCGCAATACTACTATATCTATCCCAACGATTTGATCTATGTCAGTCGTGAGCGCTCGGCTTTCTTTAAACAAGAATCCTATACCGCCTTCCTGGCCCTGATTACTTCGTCGGTTAGCCTTTTGGTAACCGTATTGAATTACATTCCTGATTTAAATTTCTAACAACAATATGGCAAAAAAACAAACAGGTGATGATTCGACCGTGAACGAATCAAAAGGACAATTCGAAAGTCCGTTTGAAAACCCGTACAACCCGTATGGCAATCCGTACGAGAATGCGTCGAATCCGTATTACAATCCGACGACTCCGTATTATTATCCAACGAGTCCGTATTACAATCCAACGAGTCCGTATGCGAATCCCAACAATCCGTATGCGAATGCCAAAAACCCGTATAACCCGTATAACCCGTATAATCCTTACGGCAACAATCTGCCTCCACAGGATGATGAGGGTGGCATGAACATCAATGTGTTGGAATGGTTGATTCGTTTTCTGCACTACTGGTATCTGTTCCTGATAGCCGCGGTAATTGCCTTCTCATTGGCTTATTTGAAGAACCGCAAATGGATTCCTCAGCGTTTATCTTCGTGTACGATTGTTATCAAGGAGTCCAATCAGACCGGTACCCAACAGGCGCTGCTCCAGGGATTTGCGGTTGGCGCAGGTTACACCAATGTGAATAACCAGATGATTATGCTGGGTTCCTATGACCTGGTGGGTCGAGTGGTAGACTCCATTCCGTTCCTCAATGTGGAGTATATTACCCAGGGACGATTTAAGACGCGCAACCTGTATCGTATGACTCCTATTGTCGTGGAATATGAGTCTGTCAACAATTCGTTCTACGATATGCTTTTCCGTTGTACATTTAAGGATGATGGTACGCTGATTATCTCTTCCGAAGATGAAGATGTTAAGTTTACGACCACAGCGCACTATGGAGAACGTATTGAGAGTCCGTACTTTACGGCGACGATATGGCCCACCGAGAATATGGTGCGTACTGGCCATATCTTCTTCCGTTTCCGCCACCGTAGCGCTTTGATTGATGAGTTCTTGAGTCGTTTGACCCTGAACTTTGTCACCGAAGGTAGTACCGTACTGCGTATCTCGTTGATTGGCGAAACACCGGAACGTGACTGTGAGTTCCTGGATAAACTGCAAGATATCTATCTGCTTCAAAACCTGGAACGCAAAAATGCGGTGGCTGAAAACTCCATTAACTTCATCAATTCCCAATTGGATGTTCTCCAAAGCAGCCTGAGTTTGAGTGAGGGCGCCATGACCGACTTCCGTCAGGAGAATAAGTTCGTGGATGTGAATTCGTATGCCGGTCAGCTGATGTCACGCGTATCGGCCTATGATCAGGAACGTATGGCTTTGCGTCTGAAGGAAACCTATTTGGACTATCTGGCCAATTACCTCAAGGAGCAAATTGAAGATGGAACAGTAGTGGCTCCTGCCTCTCTGGGTCTCAATGAACCCATGTTGATGTCTCAGGTACAACAACTCAATGACCTGATGCTGCAACGCAGCGAACTGTCTACCAAGAACGTTTACTATGCCAAGTATACCAACGATATAGAGAACGTCAAAGCCGCTATCTCCGAAGTGGTTCGCCAAATGCGTGCTTCGTTGGAAATTGAAAAGAAAGATTTGCACAAGCGTTATGCCGATGTGGAGCAGGAAATTCAAAAACTGCCCGAGAAGGAACTGCAAATGGTGGCCATCGAGCGTAACTATCGTATCGACGATAACTACTATACGTTCTTCTTGCAAAAACGTGCTGAATCGGAAATTCAGAAGGCCAGCAATACGCCCGATAACGATATTATGGACCGCGCGCGCACGAGTATCGTGACCAATGCCAAGCAAAAGTCCAAAACGATGTCTACGTATCTGATTATCGGATTCCTGATTCCGTTCCTGCTCATTATCCTCTCTGAGATACTCAATGATAAGGTTCGTACGCCGGGTGAAGCGGAAAAACTGGTCAAAGACTTCCACCTCATAGGCACCATTCGTCATGCCAAGAACCAAAATCCGATGCTGGTGAAGACCAATCCACGTTCCCGTTATGCGGAAATGCTTCGTTCCATTCGTACCCGTGTGGAATTTATCGTTCAGCGTAAGGAGAAGTTTGCCATCTGTATTACCTCCACCGAGTCAGGTGATGGTAAGACCTTCCTGGCAACCAACCTGGCCGCCTTGTATGCCATGACGGGAAAGAAGACCATTCTGATTGATATGGATATACGTAAGCCGAACATTCACACCAAATTAGGTTTGAAATCCGGTTTGGGTGTCACCAACTACCTCATTGATGACTGCACCTTGGAGGATATTATCGATAAGAATACGCCCTTTGATTTCGATTTCGTACGTGCCGGAACGGTACCTCCGAACCCCGGTGAGTTGATTCACTCGGATAAGATGAGCGAAATGCTGAAAATCTTGCGCGAAGAATATGACTACATCATCGTCGACTCTTCTCCTATCGGACAGGTGCCGGATGCTTATTCGTTGATAGAGCAAACCGATACCACGCTGTATGTGGTTCGTTGTCTGCAAACCAGTAAGAGTTTCTGTAAGCAAACTTTGGAACAACTGGCTGTGGATCATGGTGACAAGATTCACCTCGTATTGTCCGGTATGCCTACCGAAGGTTATGCACGTGGTTACAACTACGGCTATGCATACCACTATGGTGCCCGCTATGGTTATGGTTACGGCGGCAAGGCTGCAGGCAGTTATGGCCAATATGGTTACGGTTATGGCCGTTACGGTTATGCCAACCATCGCGCCAGCAAGAAAGATAACTGGCGCTACAAGTACGGATATTACTACGGTAAGATCTTTAGAAAGAAAGAGGACGCTTCGCGTCACTACGATTACTACATGGACGACGACGAATAGCCGACTAACCGGTCGGCTCTCGCGCCGAAAGGACGATGGAAAACATATACCGTGTAGGTATTTCCAGTCTCCCAATGCGACCCTTCAGTACGCTGGAGGGTCGCTCCTTTTAACCCTTGTCCCGTGGTCGGAGATGCCAAACTGGATTTGGGCATAAACCAATATTGATAATTATATCCTCCTTGCTTAAGCAATGCCATCAGATAATAACCATCGGCATCACCATCGTATTGCATGCGGTTGCCAGACGACATGTAGTTGTAGAATAAGTCTCCGCCCACATAAACCGCTCCGTCCATCATTGCGCGTGATTTCAAAAAGAAGTGCACCCACATATACTCTGCCTCCACATCGGCATCCTGCGTGCGCTCGGCATTAATCACATACTGACCATCGGCATCATAGTCATGGATATACACGCCCTCAGCCATCTGATCAGGCATCAAAATGGCGTGATAATCACCTGACTCGTATACTATTCGATCAATATTGGTGCCGGCAAAATAGACAGAATAGGCATCAAAACGATGATACTCCTGTCCGCCTTCAAATATCAGATCCTTATTATCTTTCCAGCGTAACCGATTAGGCTCTACATAGTCAGGCTTGGGCATGTAAACGCAGTTGTCCCAACGGCTGTTTTGCATCACCAGCAATCGAAGGTCTTCCGGATTCTTCAGATCCAACGCCTTGGTATCCACATCAATATCCAACTGCTGATAGCGACCGGACAACTCAATGGTGGTATTGGCTCTTACGTCAATCTTAATGCCTGTGTGTTGCTCAACCACCGCTAACAGTTGTTGAGCCACCACCTGCTCCGGATTGCCATCCTCGTATATGTAGATAAGATACCAACCGGAGGCAATCAATTGCATATCTTCATTGGGAAACGTAAAGGCATAGTGGGTATAATTAACTTGGGTGTTAATCGAATGCTCGTAGTTCGTAATGTCGGCCGTCGTAAATCCGCGCACATATTCGAAACTTTGCAAATCACTGGGACGCAAATCGGCATTCAAATGTTTGATACTATACGTATACTGATGCACATCGTGCGATAACTGGTCAAACGATATTTCGACACTATTGTCTTCGTCACTGCCATCAATCACACCACCGGATTCCAGTATCAGATAAGGACGACTTAGGGTGGGGTGATGCACCATTTGCATGCGCAAAGAACGAATCGACGAATCGAGTATTCGGGTGGCATTATTTTGGCTCCATGAGCACAAACTAACCCCTAAAAAGATAAGAAAAAACCATTTTTTGTTCATATTCGGCAGCAAAATTACAAAAAATATTCGTTTCTTGCAATTTTTATGTCAAAAAATTTGCGTATCCCAAAAAAATGTTGTACTTTTGCACCCGCTTTCGAGAGAAAGTGTGTATATGGTGGTCTTAGCTCAGTTGGCAGAGCATCGGATTGTGGTTCCGAGTGTCGTGGGTTCGAGCCCCACACTCCACCCAAAAACAAATAGAGAGAGCCTTTCGGTTCTCTCTTTTGTTTTGTCCGGACTGTTGGACGAGAAAACCCCCAACACTAGTTCTATTTACTTCCTGTGGCGTGATAGCGTTTGCCGTTAACCAGGATATACAGATGCCCGTCTATCACTACCTTGGTAGCAATGCTCGGACAGGTGGGCTGGGTGGTATTCGTGTGAACAGGCGAGAGAGGAGTGATGCGGATTTGGTCGATGAGCGCGATGCCATTATTATCACCTCCTGAATATCGAATCGCCAAATAATGGCAGTTGTTGGGAACTTGGGTCAAGTCTTGGTCAAATGTGCAATAACCACGGTATCGGTCATACTGTGGGGCGATACACAATGAAACAAATGTAGTCAAATCTTCAGGATCGGACATTGCGCCAATCTCCAATTTGCCGTAACTTTGTTTTAACTGATAAAAATCTTGCGAATCATAACTCTCGTCGCACGCGTACTCCATATACCAATGCGCCCGCTGTAAACGGACACTGTCACTAAACTCAGGCAATACGGCCACCTCACCATTGTTCATTCCATAGCATATTCTTAACGCATAATTTTCTGTCTCAATATACCCGAAATACCGATGCCCATACACATGCCGGGTCCAACACGTAGGCTCTGTGCCATCGTCCATGGCATCAAAGTTCTCCACCCATGGCAGCGAACGGATGGGTACGCATCGGGTGGCGACTTGGATCTTGTTGGCTGTGGTGGCTTCTGATACCAGACTGTCGGAACATTGTGCTGTAACAGAAAGCGAAAAATCATATACCATACTATGATTCAGTCCACCAATGGTCAGCGTCGTGTCCGACACAATGGTATCCACGACAAATATACTGTCTGAACTGCATCCTGTCACATGGAACGATGGCGCAGAAGAGGACCATGCAAAGGTCGCTGAATGGTAGGTGGTGGACGCTAATCGCAGGTTGGCAGGTGCCATACATAAGGGCGCAATATAAATGGTAATGTCGGTTATATGGGCCCCTTCAAATAGATTGGAACCATGCGGGGATAAAATAATATATCCATCTCCCTGATGGTTGACAGGCATGGAATAGTACGTCGGAATAAGATCCATCGTTCCCGTTGTACCTATCAGTTCAGCAGAGGCATCTAACTCCTGCTGACGACTGAAATAGACGTCCATGTAACTGTCTGCTTGATAATACCAGGAACCGGCATTGAACTGCAATTCGACTCCTTCCGGAAAACGCATCTGCGGCAGGGTGACGGTTGCTTTGTTGGGAATACTCAAAAAGTCGTAGTAACTGGGGATATTGACATTGCCTGTATAGTGCCAACACTGAGGTAGGGTATAC
Organism: Bacteroidales bacterium UBA1714; assembly: GCA_002317295.1. Lineage (GTDB taxonomy): Bacteria > Bacteroidota > Bacteroidia > Bacteroidales > Paludibacteraceae > Colicola. Next base: position 226 of record DCIY01000014.1, on the reverse strand, counting down.
TCCTCAGAGTCTGCAAAGTCATAGACTATGGTTTGAGTCAGAATAATCGGTGGACAGGGTGTGGCAGTTGATTCGGAAGAATTTACATGAGCAAAACAGCCCACAGATGCACTGACTAATAATAGGAATATCCATTTTTTCTTCATATCAGCCGCAAAATTACAAAAAATATTCATTTCTTGCAATTTTTATGTCAAAAAATTTGGGCGTATAGGTCATTTTGCAG
>DCIY01000033.1 GCA_002317295.1 Bacteroidales bacterium UBA1714 | reverse complement strand
ATCCACTTTTACGGGACAGCAATGTTTTCTAATATTTGCTTTTGGTTCAACATTGGCTGTTTTCAACGCTGTTAATCCGCAAAACAACATTTGGAAATATATTGCTTCTTTTGCCGCGATTGCCATCTGCATTCAGAGAGGATATAATTCATTTTTAGACGGATTTTCTACTATTTGGGTTGATTATACACTCCTAATGATTTGGGTGTTATGTACATATTTTGTTCATGCAAAGCAATCAAAATCGGCACTAGTAATTGGACTCATCGCACTCACTTATCTTACCTATTGTTTAGAAGCGAATTTTGTATTGCCTCTTTGTCATGGGCTTATAGGACTTGGTTTTACATGGAAATCGTCATCTAAACTCGAAAAAGTATATCTATTTGGAGTTTTGGCCACTGCTATTATCTTCCTAATTGTGTATTTCTTTACATGTTATATTCATATTGAAGAAGCTTATGATGGTTCTCATGGTTCGGAAGTTACTTTGTTAGGGAATGCCATTAAAATGTTCATTGCGCAAAAGGTTCTATGGGTTGGATTGGTTGTTTTTGGATGGAGAATGTATAGAATCGTTTTTAAGAAGGAGCAATATGAATTTTGGGACACAATGATTATTGCAGCGTTTGGTTTTTGTTGTGGTTGCGCTATTCTAAAATTAAACTGGGTAATGTATTATACAATGGCCTCTCTATTTATGGTACCAGCCTTGGCTCATTACATGACGCAATATCTTAATGATCAATTAGCTGCTGCTTTATTGATTGCATTGGCATTATTCATGTGTCGCACATTGCCCAAATATGTCAAAGACAATCAAAACTGGCGAAAAGACACGACAAAGATGATGAATGATTTAGAGGAACAATATAAAGAAGGAGTAACTTTCTATTGGTATGAACCGACAGATGATAGAGAGTGGTGCTTTGATATGGAATTTAGAGCATGGCTTCGTGATGCGATGCAAACTCAATTGGGCTGGCAAGTTGGTGATAGGGAATTTCAACTAAATATAATTACTGAATTTGACGAACGTAATATAAATCCAGGTATTTATATGGTATCTAAACAAAACGATAATTTATTCCCAGGAATTAATGAGCAAGTTTTAAACGCAGGAGATTGCATGACCGAAGATAAAGAACGAGACATTCAATGTGTAAAGATAAATTAACTATGAATATTCCTTTTAATAAACCTCACCTAACTGGTAAGGAGGTGCACTACATGTACCAAGCCGTGTATGATGGCAAGTTGTCTGGTAATGGTCAGTTCACTAAACAATGCCAGCAGTTCTTCCAAGACCGATATGGTTTCAAGAAATGTTTGCTAACTACCTCTGGCACTGATGCGCTGGAGATGTGTGCAATGCTTTGCGACCTAAAACCAGGTGACGAAGTCATTGTACCAAGTTATACTTTTGTCTCCACTGCCCTCGCTTTCTTGCGTGAGGGAGCCAAAGTAGTATTTGCGGACTCCATGAAGCGTAATCCAAACTTAGATGCCGAAACACTGGAGGCACTCATCACACCTCGTACCAAAGTGATTGCCCCAGTACACTACGCTGGTGTCGCCTGCGATATGGATGCCATTATGGCCGTAGCTGAAAAGCACAACTTGATTGTAGTAGAAGATGCCGCACAAGCGTTAGACAGTTACTATATAAAGATATTGGCTAATGGTGATGATTCACAAACTAAAGTAAACAAGCGTCCCCTCGGTAGCGTTGGTCATTTAGGAGCCATGTCATTCCATGAAACCAAAAATATCACCGCTGGAGGTGAAGGCGGTTTGCTGATTGTTAATGATGAGCGTTTTATCCGCCGTGCAGAAATTCTGTGGGAGAAGGGCACCAATCGTGCCGAGTTCTTCCGTGGCGCTGTGAATAAATATGGTTGGGTAGATATGGGATCTTCGTTCCTGCCAGCAGAAATCAATGCTGCTTTCCTTTGGGCACAATTAGAGAATATAGATGATATCCAAACAAAACGCACTCTCCTATGGAACAAGTATTATAAATTGCTTAAGCCATTGGCAGATGAGGGTTGTTTCAATTTACCTGATATTCCATCCTACGCAACCAATAACGCTCACATGTTCTATCTAACTTTCCCAAATTTGGAAAAACGTAGTGCTTTTATCCAGTACATGAAAGAGAATGGGGTATTGACCGTATTCCACTACTTGGCATTACATACCAGTAAATACTACGAAGATAAGCATGATGGACGAGTATTGCCAGAGTGCGACCGCTATGCAGACACGTTGGTTCGCTTGCCAATGTACTATGATTTAGAGGTTGAACAAGTAGAAGAAATCTGCAAACTAATATCTATGTTTGTACGGACTTGCTAAAGTTCATAAACATCATCCTCTACATTCTCTGCGATGGTCAGTACTTCACCGCCCAAGGTGAATGAGTTGAGTTATTATAATTAGCATTACCACTACCAATGGCTGCGTATTCACCAAAAGTTGGTCATGACCAACTGACCAACTCGACCGTAACCCCTTTATTTACACGGAATGAGAGTAACTTGGTCAATTGGTCATGACCAACTTGATTGCGAACGCTCACTGAAAGGATATGGTGCTATAACAAATAGCCATAGCAGTTGCATGTTACGTTGATGTTATGTTACCAATAGTACTACACCGTTCAAAGACCCTTCCTCGCGCCACTGTTGCGCCACTAATAAACAAACATTTCGCTCACAAAGTTATGCAAAAGTGCAATTTTTGCAAACCACATAGGCAGATAATCAATATACGATGAGTATACGATGAGTATAGGATGTGCCGAACCAATTACGCGACCTCGACGCGACCTCGACGTCATCTCAAGCAGGGATACCACATTGCCTACTAGAGCCTCTAGCGCTTCTAGATGAGCGCAGCGGACTCGTTTTTTTTACTTTTTTTGCGCACATCACAATTTTTTTTGCACTTTTTTGTTCAAATATTTGTGTATATCCCAAAAAAGCAGTACTTTTGCACCGATTTTATCATTTATAAATAACAAAACCAACATAAATGTTATTTTTATAGTTCATATAAAATACTATGAATATTATTTCACGACAAGAGTATGCTAAGTGCATAGATGATTGGTTAGGCAAGGAACAAATCATAGTCCTTGTTGGGCAGCGTAGAATTGGTAAAAGCTTTGTAATGAAGGATTTTATTGCTCGTCACAAAGATGACCCACGTGCGAATATTATCTATATTGATAAAGAGAAGAAAGCATTTAATTTTATTCAAAATCACGAACAACTGAATACCTATCTCGATGAACATTTTCTAAAAGACTATCATAACTATATCCTAATTGATGAAATTCAAGATATTGAGGGTTGGGAACGTTCCGTAAGAAGTTTCCGTACGGAAGAAGATACGGATATTATCATCACTGGGTCCAATTCCAAAATGCTATCTGGTGAACTCAGTACGCTTTTGGGTGGCCGATACAAAGAGATATACATTCAGGGGCTGAGTTATCTGGAATTTTTAGAGTTTCATGAATTAAAGGATGATGACAACAGTCTGTGGTTGTATTTGACTTATGGTGGTCTACCTGGCCTGAGAAACATTGGGCTGGATCATGAGGAAATGGTTAATGATTACCTGTCGGGAGTCTTTAATACCATTATGCTAAAGGATATTATTGAGCGCCATACCATCCGAAATATCTCATTTCTCCGCAACTTAATTTCTTTTATGTCGGATACGGTTGGCAAATTGAATTCGGCCAATAGTATTGCCAAATATATGAAATCGCAAGGTCAAGAAGTGTCAACTAATGTCGTGCTCAGTTATATGTCCTATTTTCATGAAGCTTATTTGACATGCTCGGTAGGACGTTATGATATCCACGGCAAAAGGTTGCTGGAATCGAATGATAAATGCTATTTTACAGATGTTGGTTTGCGAAACTTTGTCGCTGGCGGCGAACGAGACAAAGATATAGAGAAGGTAATAGAAAATGTGGTCTACCAGCATCTGATGAGGATGGGCTATGACATTAAAGTGGGGCAATTGCGTGCCGGTGAGATTGATTTCGTTTGTACCAAACCATGGAAGAAAATCTATGTTCAGGTAGCGTACATCATTTCGGGTGAAGAGACTCGCAAACGTGAATTTGGCAATCTACGGCTTATTCCCGACGACTATCCTAAGTTTGTTATATCCACCTCCCCACTTATCAGCAGGAGTGATGACCAGGGTATTACACATCTCCATTTACGAGAATTTTTGAAGATGGATTTGTAGGGTTTACAAAAAAAAATGCAGAAAATGCACGAAAAATTTGTGTATATCAAAAATTTGTTGTAATTTTGCACGCTTTTTTGAGCAAAAATATTAACAACGCCAAGTTGGGCAGTGATCCGGAAGGATGTAAATGATGTCTGTCGACTTGGTCTAATAACATTAATTAAACAATGGATACTTTATCTTACAAGACAGTGTCGACGAACAAGGCAACCGCTCAGAAGGAGTGGGTTGTTGTTGATGCTGAGGGCCAAATTCTGGGCCGTATGTGCACGAAGGTAGCTAAATTGCTTCGTGGCAAGTACAAACCGAGTTTCACTCCCAATGTGGACTGCGGTGACAACGTTATTATCATCAATGCATCGAAGGTGCAGATGTCTGGTAACAAGATGAACAACTACACCTACATTCGCTATACGGGTTATCCCGGTGGTCAGCGCGAGTTTACTCCGGCTGACTTGATGGCCAAGGGTGCAGAGCATCTGATTAAGAAAGTAGTGAAGGGTATGCTTCCCAAGAATCGTCTTGGTTCGAAGCTGATTACCAATCTCTACGTGTTCGAAGGTGCAGAGCACAATATGCAGGCTCAACAACCCAAACAAATTGACATTAATATCCTTAAATAATCGAATTGAGTATGGAAACAGTAAATGCATTAGGTCGTCGTAAAGCTGCAGTTGCACGTGTTTACGTAAATGAAGGCGCTGGTCAAATCATGATCAACAACCGCCCTCTGGACGTATATTTCTCGAGTTCTCTGCTTCAGTTCGTGGTTAAGCAACCTCTCACCAAATTAGGTGTTGAAGCAAAATACGATATCAAAGTCAATTTGGAAGGTGGCGGTATCAAGGGCCAGGCAGAGGCTTTGCGTTTGGCTATCGCTCGTGCTTTGGTAAAGATCAATCCGGAAGACAAACCTGCACTTAAGGCAGAAGGCTTTATGACTCGCGATGCTCGTGAGGTAGAGCGTAAGAAACCGGGTCAACCGAAGGCTCGTAAGCACTTCCAGTTCAGTAAGCGTTAATATCCAATTCTGGCAGATGTGTTCAAGCATACTGCCAGAATGCTTTGTTGATACCAAGGTGGCTTTGTGCGCCTGCCGGTTTCTGTTAAGGAGGCTGGTGGCTGTATTACAACAAAGTATAAGGATTATTTATTATTATAAATCAATTAAACTAATTATTTTATCAAAATGAGAACTAATTTTGATCAACTGCTTGAGGCTGGCTGCCATTTTGGTCACCTGAAGCGCAAATGGAATCCTGCCATGGCTCCTTATATTTATATGGAGCGCAATGGTATTCACATCATTGACTTAAACAAAACTGCGATTAAGATTGATGAGGCTGCTGAGGCTCTCAAGAACATCGCAAGATCCGGTCGTAAGGTGCTGTTCGTAGCTACCAAGAAGCAGGGTCAGGAGGTTGTGGCTGCCAAGGCTCAGGAAGTAGGCATGCCTTATATTACGGAGCGTTGGGCCGGTGGTATGCTCACCAACTTCCCCACCATCCGTAAGGCTGTGAAGAAAATGTCGAACATTGACAAGATGATGACCGATGGTACGTTTGACAATATCTCCAAGCGTGAGAAACTGCAAATCACCCGTCAGCGTGAGAAGCTGGAGAAGAACTTGGGCAGTATTGTTGATTTGACCCGTCTTCCGAGCGCTATCTTCGTGGTAGACGTGATGAAAGAGCATATTGCTGTGGCTGAGGCCAACCGTCTGGGTATTCCGGTATTCGGTATTGTAGATACCAACTCCAATCCGAACAATATTGATTTTGTCATTCCTGCCAACGACGATGCTACCAAGTCCATCGAAGTGATTTTGAACGCAGTATGTGACGCTATCAAAGAGGGTTTGGAAGAGCGTAAGGTAGAGAAGGCTGACGAAGAAGCCGCTGAGCAACAGGAAGAGGAAGTAAAGGAGGAAGCTCCTGCATCCAAAGAGCGTCGCCAACGCGTACGCAAAGCTGCTCCCAAAGAGGAAGCAGAGAAAGTAGCCAGCGCAGATGACGCCGAAAAGGTTGCCGAATAATCATCAATCATAAATAGCCCTTTTAGGGCGAACAATCAACAATAGAATTATGGCTGTTACATTAGCTGATATTAAAAAACTGCGTGACATGACTGGCGCAGGTATGATGGACGTCAAGAAGGCTTTGGAAGAAGCCAATGGCGATTTTGAACAAGCAAAAGATCTGCTCCGCAAACGTGGTCAGGCCATTGCTGCCAAGCGTAGTGATCGTGAGGCTTCTGAAGGTTGCGTGCTGGCGAAAGCTGAAAATGGTTTTGGTTGCATTGTAGCCGTTAAGTGCGAAACCGACTTTGTGGCTAAGAATGCTGACTTTGTAGGGATGGTCAAGAAGATTCTTGACATTGCTATGGAGAACAAACCTGCTGATCTCGCTGCTCTCAAGGCCCTTAAGGCTGGTGATCTGACTGTAGAGGCATTGGTGACCGAGCGTAGTGGTGTGACTGGTGAAAAAATGGAGTTGAGCGACTATGCCTTTATCGCTGCTCCCAAGGTAGATGCTTATAACCACCTGGGAAATAAGCTCTCTTCCCTTGTTGCCGCTGACGCTGCTGAGGCAGATCACGATACCGTTCATGGTGTGAATATGCAGGTGGCTTCCATGTCTCCTGTAGCGCTGGACGCTGATCACGTAGCTCAGGAAGTTAAAGATCGTGAGTTGGCTATCGCTATAGATAAGACCAAACAGGATGAAATCAATAAGGCCATTGAGAACGAACTGCGCAAGGCAGGACTCAATCCTGCTCACGCTGATAGCGATGACCATATTGAGAGCAATATGGCCAAGGGTTGGTTAACCCCTGAAACAGCACAAATCGCTCGCGATATCCGTGCCAACGTTCCTGCACAGGCTGAGGCTAATCTCAATATGAAGAAGATTGAGATGATTGCTCAAGGCCGTTTGGCTAAGTTCCTCAAAGAGTCCACACTGGTAGAACAACAGTATATCATGTCCGAGTCCAAGGAGTTGGTTAAGGATATCCTGAAAAAAGCCAATGTGAATATTATTGACTTCAAGCGTATCACGCTCAATCAGGAGTAATCACGTAATGATAAAAAATAACCCGTCTTCGTGCGGGTTATTTTTTATCATTCCATCATTGAGGGCTTTAGCCCGATCAATCATCAATCATCAATAGGACTTTAGTCCGTTCAATCACCAATGTCTAATACTTCATCTTCTCGTCTTTTGTCCTTGGACGTTCTGCGTGGAATTACCATCGCCGGAATGATTACCGTGAATAACCCCGGTTCGTGGGGTCACATTTTTGCTCCGCTTCGTCATGCCTTTTGGGATGGACTGACTCCGACCGATTTGGTTTTCCCATTTTTTATGTTCTGCATGGGCGTGGCCATGTACATCTCCTATCGTAAGTACGATTTTCAATTGACTGCCAAGACCGCCTGGCATGCCATTTATCGTGGTGCACTCATTGTGCTCATCGGTTGGGCTTTAGGTTGGTTTGGCCATTTCCTGCGCCATATATGCGCGGGCGATCCGTTTGTATATAGTATATGGACGGATTGGTATCCTCACTTCCGTATCTTGGGCGTCTTTCCACGTCTGGGTATTGTAAGTGCCTGTGCGGCATTGCTCATGCTGATATTTAAGCCTAAACGTTTGCCCTACGTGATTGCTGCGTTGCTGGTGATCTACTGTGTGATTATCTCGGTGACCCATAGTTTTGAACTCAATCCGGAGAACATCCTATCCCGTGTGGATTTGGCCGTGTTGGGGGATAACCATATGTACCATAAAGATGGTCTTCCGTTTGATCCCGAAGGCCTGCTGAGTACTATTCCATCCATTGCACACTGCTTAATTGGTGCATGCGTCGGTATGTTGCTTTACTGCAAGGACGGTTTGCGTGGCACTTATGTCAAAGGTGAAGAACCCGACAACTGGACTCGCATCAATCGTATATTCATTTTCTCTTCGATTATCCTGATTGCCGGTTTTCTGCTGGACTACGCTTATCCAATCAACAAATCCATGTGGTCGGCCAGTTTTGCGTTGGTAACCTGCGGTTTAGCCGGTTTGGTGCTTGCTCTGCTGACTTGGATTATTGATATCAATGGCCACAAACGCTGGTGTGTCTTCTTTGAGTGCTTTGGTGTCAACCCGTTGTTTATCTTCTGCTTGTCCGCCATCTTGGTTACGGTGATGGGTGTGATTAAGTTTGATGTAGCTGGTACAACTTACAGCGTATGGGGAGCGTGGTATAAATTGTGTATGCAACCGTTGTTGGGTTACAATTGGGGCAGTCTGATTTGCGCGCTGTCGCTTGTTATGGTGATGTGGCTGATTGCTTATCCGCTATACAAAAAGAAGATTTATATTAAAATATAAAAAGGACCATTATATTGGCACATTTTTTGTACATCAAGCGTTGTATGCGACGCTTGATGTTTTTTTTATGGATGATGCTGAGTCTCCCCATGAGTGCCCAGTATATTGTACATGGTAAAGTGTTGGACGCTACTTCTGGCAATGGCCTTGAGATGGCGACCGTTTGCTTGTATTCCTATTCGGGAAAAGACAGTGTACTGGTTCAGGGTGCTCAAACCGATTCTCAGGGAGAGTACTTTATTGGCAATGTGCAACCGGGTAACTACAAATTAGAGGTTTCCATGGTTGGATACCTTCCATCTCTCCTATCTGTGGGAGTAAAGGATCAGAATGTGGGTCTCCCTACCATTAGACTTCAAGAGGATGTGCAGCTTCTGCAAGTATTGGATGTGAAGGGCAAAGCCGCTGAGATGGTGGTTAAGGGAGATACGATAGAGTACAATACCGCTGCCTACAACGTGGGTGAGAATGCTATGGTGGAAGACTTACTCAAAAAAATGAACGGAGTAGAGGTGGATAAAGAAGGTAATGTGACTGTTAATGGGGAAAAAATTACTTCCGTACGCATTGATGGCAAAAAGTTCTTTGGTGATGATGTGCAGTCTGCCACCAAGAATATCCCTGCGGAGATGATTAAGAAAGTGCAGGTGATTGATGAAAAATCCGATATGGCCAAGATGACGGGGTTTGAGGACGACGAGACGGAACGAATCATTAATCTTACGCTCAAAGATAATCGTAAAAAAGGCGTGTTTGGCAACTATAAGGGAGGTTTGGGTGCTGATATGGTCACGGACGATAACCGGTGGTTTAATTACAACAATCGGTTCTTTCAGGAAGACTTCCGTTACGATGCCAGTATCTTTACCAATATCTTATTAGGTGAGAGCCAAACGACCATCATCGGTAGTGCGAACAATACCAACGATTTTCGTTCCGGTCGTGGCCGTGGTCCTTTCTCTGGACAAAACTCCGGTTTGACTTGGGCGGAGAACGTGGGTGTGAATACCAATATTGACTTGAATAAGAACATCACCAAGCGTGATGACAAAACCAATATGGTTTTTGGTGGCGATGTGTCGTTTAACCATTCCAAAAACGACAACCGTTCCATGTCCAACAAACAGAGTTACTCCAATGGTGTTACGTATCTTAATAACGATTCTACTGCCAAGTTGAGTCACTCATGGGACGTGAACGGACGATTTGAACTGGAGTATCAGATTGACTCCATGAACAAGGTGCTGGTTCAACCCTTCCTCTCTTATACCAATAATCAAAGCACGGAGCGGCAGGAATATACCTACCACAATTCCACGGACTCAATGTTGATTAATGATGGTTACCAGGATCGACTCAATAACAGCGAAGATATCAGTGCGAGGGTGCGGGTGATATATAATCACAAGATGAAAAAAACAGGACGATCGTTGACGCTCAATGGTAATGTCACCTTTACCAATACCAAAGGATTTACCGATACGTATGCGTTTGATAATCTGGGCGATTCGGCCAAGGTAGACCAATATACCAATACCCAAACCAATGCTCTGGAAATGCGTTTACGCGGTTCGTGGGTAGAACCGATAGCCGGTAATCATCATTTTTTGGAAACGACGTTATTTTTTGGCACCAACCTCAGACACAACAATAAGGACCAATATGATATGGACCTGTCCGACAGTACTTATCAGTACAACGCGGAGTATTCCTCCCGACTGAATAATAATTTCTTTCAGGAGGCCGTAGGCCTTAATTATCGCTATATTCAAAATAGTGTGGATTTGACAGTCGGTGCGCAGTTTAATCCCAGTCAGACCCATTCGCAAACCTACTACGGAGGAGTGCTTAATCGTGATACGACTATCTATGCATGGAACTGGAGTCCGAATGTACGACTCAAGTACAAGTTTGGTAAGAAAGAGTTTGCGCGGGTCAATTATAATGGTCGCAGTACCCAACCGAGTGTGACGCAAATGGAGCCGGTAAGAAATAACTCCAATGCCATGAATGAAACGGTGGGTAACCTGAGTTTGCGTCCGTCGTTTGGCCATAACTTACATGCCATGTATTCGAAGTTCAATGCCGAGAAATTCTGGAGTCTGATGACCGGTTTGCATGGTAGTGTGACTCAGGACGCATTGGTCAATAACTCCATCTATGACGAAACGGGTAAACTCTATCAGCAGACAGTCAACGCGGAAGCGATCCCATGGAATCTGAGTGGAGACCTGATGTTCAATACTCCGTTTGCCAATAAGTTGCTGCAGTTTAACACACGCACGGCCGTGTCGTACAACCAACAGATATCGTATATCAGCAGGGAGGGGAACTCGGAGATTATCAATCAGGCGATTGCTGCCGGACAGTTTATCCTTGGCGACCTGAGCAAAACCGGTAACTTACGCGTCAACGAGGACCTTACACTAAGACTGACGCACGATGTGGTTGATTTAGGTGTGCAAGGCAAGATGGCCTATTCGAGAACCCAAAACTCGTTAGCCATGGACAACATAACCAACGTGTTTGATTGGACCATTGCCGGAGACCTTGCCTTCCATTTGCCTAAGTCTTGGAATATCATGGCCTCTTGCGCCTATACCGCTCGCTTTGGATATGATTTGGATGACGTGAACGAAGTCTTAGTGAATGCGTCCATTGATAAGAGTTGGTCGTTTGGTTCTTTGCAACTCAAGGCATTTGATATCCTGCACCAAAAGAAGAGCATTGTGCAGACTGTTGGGGAAAACTATGTGCAGTATAAGAAAGCCAATACATTACCCACGTACTTTATGCTCACGTTTACGTATAAACTCAATCGCATGGGCGACCTTAAAGCCAAGGGCATGGGAGGAATAATGCAGGAGATGATTCAGTCCAACTTTGATCCGTCGAAGGGCACCATGCCACCCGGACCGCCGCCTTTTATGCGTTAAGCGATTGGATATCGATGATGATTTGCTGCCGTAGTTCGTCTAAGGTAGCAAATTTTTTTTCACCCCGTATATAACGCAGTAACTGCAATTGGACATGCGTGCCATAAATCGATTCGTTAAACTGCGGAATATGTACTTCCACTGTGGCTGCTTTCTCCCCTTCGATGGTTGGATTGGTGCCGATATTGACGATGGCATTATAGGCGGTATGGTCCCAACGTATCGTGGCGGCATAGACTCCACTCAGGGGCAGCAGTTTGTGTTCATCAACGGATATATTAGCCGTTGGGAAACCCAGTGTGCGCCCAATCGCCTTGCCATGGACTACCATTCCTTGGAGCAGGTAAGGATAACCGAGCATGCGATTGGCTTGCTCTATCTGACCGGCACTCAGGGCACGCCGAATGGTGGAAGAGGAAATGGCTCCTTCGGGTGATTGGCCAATGGCCATCACCTGTACACCACACTCCTGACCGATGCGTTGGTAGGTAGCCAAATCGGTTATCTGGTCGCTGCCAAAACGATGGTCATAACCCATGAGCAGGGTAGTAACCCCACATCGTTGGTGCAGAATGGTCATAAACTCTCGGGCTGTCAGTTGCTGAATGATATCAAATTGGAAACAAAAGATCTCGTCCACACCACAGTCTTTCAGTAGTGTTATCCGTTCATCATACGTGGTGAGTAACTGCGGAACCGGTTGATTGAGATAGTTCTTGGGATGGTGCTCAAAGGTGATAATCGCACTTTGTTCCCCACGCATCTGCGCCGTAGCCAGTAACTGATTGATTAGAAAGTGATGCCCACGATGAACGCCGTCAAAAAATCCTATGGTCGCCGTATATGCCATTTGTTTTTCTAATTTTCAACCCATTGATAGCAACCAGCGTCCGGTCGTTGACTGGGACGAGGATGACCGTTCTTATCCATCGGAAATGCTGTTGCACCATCCGAATGACCTATTCCTCTGGCGGGGGAGAGACTATCCAATCGAAAATCAAAATAGTGATATTCTTTGTACATATAGTGTGTGTTGACAAAGACCGAATCGCTATCCTGTGCGTACACATTATCGTGACTCCAATCGAATAGAATCGAATCTGCCCTGAGATAGTTGTTATACAATGCCCCTGTAAAATTGAATGCAGGCAAAGTGTCCACTTCCAGATTGTTGGAGCGTACGCCATCAATGATACTATTACAAATGGTCACATGGGATAGGACTTGCTCATAATCGCGCGTATTGATATAGACCGCAGGCACATCTTCCCGTGAGGTGGTATGAATATTCAGGTTAGAATGAGGCCAACCAAAATACGAGGCAATGGTGGAGTGGACAATCTCTTGTTCGCCACCGGCCAGGTAGAGACAATAGGAGGCACAGTTACTGATCTCTGAATTGGCGATTTGAGCGTCGGTATTGATGAGCACAATGCCATATTTGGCATGATTGTGAATGCGTGCATTGTGTAATGTCAACTGAGCGCGCATTGCCGGATCCTCACTTTGGCAGTACAATCCGACATTGCCGCTGAGAATATCCACATAATCCAAATGGTATGTGATGCCCGCTGTAGCTCCACTCAATAAATAGATACCCACCCACTGACCGGAAGCGACTCGATAGGGTACCGAATCAAATAATCTGTCCAACCGATCGCCCTGTATGGTAATGGGTTGTGCCAATGTTCCTATTGCCTGCACATTTTGATGGGCAACGATGGTTGCCTGATTATGCATATACAGTGTGGCACCGGCTTGGATGGTAAGATTAGCGTGGGTTACCAGGGTATCGTATATCAGATACGGCTTTTCCGATGTCAGTGTCAAGGGTTCCGTATAGTCTGTACGACCTTGGGAAGAACGCATCACTACCACATTTTGACCATAGGCTTCCAACGGCAATGCCTGCGTGTGGTTGTTTACATCAAAATACACGGTATCTTGCACTAATATGGGCGAATTCTCGTCATTGGGATTGATTCTGACACGAATAAACAGGAACAGGCTATCGCCTCCGTTGAGTTGAATATCATGCAGGTTGTCCACCTGATTTTCTCCATCCAAATTGATGTAAAAAGCGTCTGATTGCAATCGGACTTGGTGAATCACTATGGCATTGGAGTTATGGTTGTACACCATCACCTGTTTCGTTGCACTGCCCATGTCCGTAAAAACGGTATCAAAGCAAACCGAATCCTGGGAGAAACTCAAACGCATGCCATGATCATCGCTCACGATGGTTTCCTGACATGAGGTCAGCATACTCGTCAGTATCCATACCCCCATCCATAGTATGATGAAATGCTGTTTATTCAAAGTTAAAGGTAATTGTGATCATCTGGTTGCGTAACCGAGACAGTGCTTGTGAATAGAACATATCCAATTCTCCCACTTGCTGACGCTGCTCCAGAGGTGTGAGCACATTGTTAAACCCAAGATGATATTTGAGTTCGGGACATAACTTAAACCACTTGAAGTAAAAATCGCAACCAAAACCAAAGGCAGCAAAGTAATCAAGAGGTTTTTGATAAATAGGGCACTCATTATCTCGGCCAAAATCGAAACTGACACCTCCACCAATGATGACATATGGGCGGTAGTTTTTTTCACGCTCTGCCGACCACTTCAGATAGAGAGGCAAATCCAATGGCAAACCCAATACGGTAATATCTTTGCCATAACCCTCACTACCCTTGACCTCCTTACCGGATTCCGCTTTGTAGGAGATGGTTCGCTGACCAAAATGCAGTGTAGGGGTACACCTGAGACTTAAGTGACGTGTCATGCGTAAATCGGTGACAAATCCTACAGAAAATCCCGGAAGCATCGCACTTGTGCGGGCATGATAGACTTCGCCACCAATCGTGTCCAAACTTTCGGTAACACCATAGGCCATCATATTAACACCCAGAGAGAATCCAAAGTGAAAGAGTTTATCATCCACATAAGGATTGTGCATTTGCGCACGAAGGGGTAGACTAATGATTGCTACCAATAATATAATCAATAGCTTCTTGATATCCATCTGTTCCTTTTCCTATAATCGTTTTAACACAAACATCCGTGAGCAAACTGATACGCCTAAAAGGTTCTCGTTGCTTAATATCGCTAATATGTACCTCCACCACAGGGCAGGCGCAATTAACTACAGCGTCCCGTATGGCCACACTGGTATGGGTATATCCTCCGGCATTGAGCACAATGCCATCTTCGTTTTCGGCGGCTTGGATATAATCAATGATATCTCCTTCGTGATTGGATTGTCGATATGTAAAATATACATCCGGCCATCGTTGCTGAATGTCCACCATCACCTGTTCCATCGAACGCGTACCATATATTTGCGGTTGACGCGTACCCAGGCGATTGAGGTTGGGACCATTGATGATTGTTATCCTCACCACTCTAAACTCTAAACTCTAAACTCTAAACTGTAGGCCATAGGCCGTTCTCTAAACTATCTTCCATTTACCGCCAGCAGGAACTCATCGTTATCCTTGGTTCGTTCCATATAAGACTTGAGTTTCTCCATGGCTTCCACACCATTCATATCGCTTAACTGCTTACGAATCATCCACATGCGGCTCAGAATTTCTGGAGGAAGGAGCAAATCGTCACGGCGGGTGCTGGAGGCTGGAATATCTACGGCTGGGAAGATACGCTTGTTACTCAATTTACGATCGAGTTGCAATTCCATATTACCCGTGCCTTTGAATTCCTCAAAAATTAAATCATCCATTTTACTGCCGGTTTCCGTCAATGCGGTGGCGATGATGGTCAGCGATCCGCCATTTTCAATATTACGGGCGGCACCAAAGAAACGTTTGGGTTTGTGCAATGCTTGTGCTTCGACGCCACCGCTGAGAACTTTGCCACTGGCGGGCGCCACCGTATTGTAAGCGCGAGCCAACCGGGTAATCGAATCCAGTAGGATGACCACATCATGTCCGCTTTCTACCAATCGTTTGGCCTTTTCATGCACAATATTAGCCACTTTAACATGGTTATCTGCGGGTTCGTCAAACGTGGATGCAATCACCTCTGCCTGTACACTGCGTTGCATATCGGTTACCTCCTCCGGACGTTCGTCAATCAGTAGCACAATCATATACACTTCCGGGTGGTTACTGGCAATAGCATTGGCTATCTCTTTCAGTAGCACCGTTTTACCTGTTTTTGGTTGAGCCACAATTAAGCCGCGCTGACCTTTGCCAATGGGAGAGAACAAATCAATTATACGAATACTCAGCGGATCGGAGTAATTGCCTTTGCACAACCGAAATTTCTGATCAGGAAAGAGTGGGGTAAGGTTTTCAAAGGCAATGCGCGTTTTTGCTTTGGCAGGATCCAATCCGTTAATACGAATGACCTTATCCATGGGGAAGTATTTGTCTGTATCCTTGTTGGTTCTAACCGTACATTCGACCGTATCACCCACCTTGAGTCCATATTGACGAATTTGCGATTGACTCACATACACATCATCGGGAGAACTGAGATAATTATAATCAGCGCTACGCAAAAAGCCATAACCATCTGGGGCACATTCCAGGGTACCCATGGCAATGACCTGATCGTGAAAATCAACCACAAACTCTTTGGCCTCTGCCACCACAGGTTCTGCTACAGGAGATTCCTCTGTAACTGGGTTTACTATAGCATTTTGTTCGGCACTATTGGCAGTTGGTTCTTTACCACCTTCTGCCATGTTATTGTCCGTGTCTGCAACGACTTTTTTCTTGCGTCCACGCTTCTTGGGTTCCGGTTTGACCTCCGCGCCTTTCAGCCCTTCCGTCTCTTGGACTTTGTTTGTACCTTTCAGCCCTTCCGTCTCTTGGACTTTTGCTGCGGGCGCAGCGGTTTCAACGGTCATGTCGCCACTTAGCGGTTTGCGGTGCTCAATGGCCTGAACGGTCTTGTTGGCCTTATGGTTATTTTCGCGCAGGCGTTGTTGCATAGCATCCATCTCCTGCTGCTCGTTGGCTACGCTTCCTTGGACATTGTTGGCAGTCAGGTTGTCGGTATCCACTTTGACAGGAGCTACTGCTTGGGTGTGCTTAACACGCGTCCGTTTGGCGCGAGGAGCTTTTTCCTGTTCCTGTTGGCGTTGCTCTTCTTTCTTATCCATTTTAGCCTGCACATTCGCAGCATGTTTGTCTGCCTGTGCATCCAAAATGCCATAAATGAGCATTTTTTGATTCTTTGAGTGTCCCATTTTAACACCCAAACTTTTGGCGATTTCTTTCACCTCTTCGAACGTCATACGTTCGAGTTTACTAATATCATATTGCATAAAAAAATAGTTATTTCGGAATTGCGTCGGAGAGACTCCTCCTAAACCGGTGCAAAATTACAAAAATATTCTTACATATGCAAATATTTTGTAAAATATTTACACAATTTCTCCAATTATTAACATGGGTTGGTCTTGAAGACGGGTACCTATAAGGTAATAGTGGCCTCCATCACTCAGATGTAACTGGCGCTTAAGGGCATCGGCTGGTAGAACATAATTGCGTGTGAGCACATTGTATTGTTGATTCTTTTGATGCTTATCATACATACCCAGGACTCGCCATACACGCCCTGGCCAATCGGTCACATGCGTGTCGGATGTATACAAATGAGTGTTGATGCCCAACTTGCTCACGCCATATCTGAAGGCAATATATTTATAGGCTCCCGCTTTGAGAATGGCCGCATTGGGTTCATACAAATAGGCTCCCACAGCGGATGCATAGGCGATATTCGTTTCCTGTTCCTGTTGCCGGGTAAAACGCAACTCATGGTGAAGGACAAGATCAATGGCCTCTATGTCGGGCGTGTGGTGTGCCTGCGTGTGGTGTATCAGCAATATCTCTTTGACCTTATTTTTGACGGCTACGATCCGTACATTCCAATCTCCCATCAGACTGCGCAAGGCTGCCGTAATATCCAACATTGGAGAGAGTTTGATCATAATCAGGGATGCATGTGTCTGCATAGCAGGTAAGAGCGTCAGCACATTGGGTTCGCAGTCCTCTATCTTAAATACCTTGCCTCCATTCTTGTCTCGTCGAGCCGGATCTATATAGATAATATCCGCATCGCAGGAGGTGATGGTTTGAGATTGAATTTCTTCGTTTTTTACCTCGATAGGGCAGGAAGCATAGCGTTGCAAATTGTGTTCTGCCAATCGGCATAGTTCCGGATCGCGTTCACAATAGATGGCCTTTTGACAAACTTGGGCCATATAAAAGCAGTCTATACCCATTCCTCCTGTCAGATCCATCAGTGTGGCATTGACCAAACCGGTTTGGGTAATCAGTTCCGCCTTATATTGTGCCGTGAGTTCGCTGCTGCATTGCTCCAAACTGAGTCGCACCGGATACCACCAATCGTGAAGTGTATGAATATGCGGTAATTTGTCTCGGGTGCGCTGAAACCCCTCTATTTGTTGCAGGATCCAATGCCATTGTTCGTCGTTAAATGACGAATACCGACTTCGTTGCAGGGCTAAGAGCGAAGGATCATCATGGATATGGGCTTGAATAAAATCGGTCATATTAGATTTCTACTATGGTCAAACCGGCACCTCCGCGATCGGGATCACCATCGTGAAAATCATGAATGGGATGCATCTTATCGTGAGACAGTTTTTTGAGATAATCGCGTGTCAGTTGCTTGAGCGCACCCGTTCCCGTTCCATGGAGAATGGTGACTGTACCTGCGCCTACCATGATGGCATCATCCATATAGGCAATCAGTTGCTCCAGGGCTTCATCCGCACGCAGTCCCCGTAAATCCAATTCATTCGTAAAAGAGAGTTTATGTGAACGAATGGTATTCTGAATGGTCGATTGGCCTGAAGGAAGGGATTTGCTGAGCGCTTTGAGATCACGCAAATCGTGCATGACCTTTTTCTCTTTTTTGGCACCTACCTGCACTTTGAGTTCCTCTACTTGTTTGCGGGCTTTTTGTGTCTTGACTTTATCGGCTTTGGACTCTTTTATTTCCCGAATAGTGCGCTCGATGGTTGCATTGGATTGATTGAGCAGTTCAGCAGCCTCGTCCTTAGCTTGTTGTAAAATTTCTTTCTTTTTTTGTTTGAGTCCACCTATTTCAGTCTCATAATACGCTATTCGTTCCTCCAGATGTTTTTCCCTCTGACGAATGTTTTGCCGTTTATTTTCCCAATAACGCTTATCGCGAGCGATGTCCTGCAGATGTTTATCATAATCGATATGGTCTTCTCCCACCAATTCTGTGGCCTGTTGCACTATCTGAATGGGTAAACCGGTCTGTTTGGCAATCTCCAAAGCAAAAGAGGAACCGGCCTGGCCTATGGATAACTGAAATAATGGTCGCATGGCACCACGATCGTACAACATAGCTCCATTGATCATTTGATCCAACTCTTCCGCCAGGTGTTTGAGATTGGTATAGTGTGTGGTGACTATTCCCGTAGCTCCTGATTGATGCAGCGTTGTAATTACCGATTGGGCAATGGCTCCTCCTATGAGAGGCTCGGTGCCACTTCCCGCTTCGTCGATGAGGTACAAACTATGTTTGTCTGCATAACGAAGGAACATCTTCATATTCCTCAAATGGCTCGAATAAGTGGACAAATCGTCTGTTATGCTTTGTTCGTCACCGATATCTATCATGATGGTTTGAAATATTCCCATCGTGCTGCTTTCGTCCATGGGTACCATCAGCCCGCATTGCATCATATATTGCAGTAATGCCACGGTTTTCAAACATACCGACTTACCTCCGGCGTTTGGACCGGAAATGATTAAACACCGGTTGGCTTGATTTCTTCCTAATTTGATGGTTAGTGGTACCACCTGTTTGCCTTCTTGTTGAAGTCTGAGATATAGCACCGCATGTTTAGCTCCTCGCCAATCTATGGTAGGTTGGTTAATCAGATGTGGTGCAATGGCGTGTAACTGAATTGCCAACAACGCTTTGGCTCGCACAAAATCAATCCAACCCAACCACGCCGTGCTTTGTTCAATCTCATGATGATAGGGATGAATCTGTTGGGCAATCTCAATTAAAATACGGATGCGCTCGCGTCGTTCTTCGCCCTCTAAGGAACGAATATGGTTATTGGCTTCTACCACCTCTTGTGGTTCGATATATACCGTTTTACCGGTAGCACTCTCGTCATGAACAATACCGCCAATCTTGCGTTTTAGTCCAGGAGGTATGGGTAATACCATGCGCCCCTCGCGCATCGTGGGAGATACTTCTTTATCCAATAACCCCTCTTGCTGGTTGCGACGCAGGATGCTGAGTATCGTTTTTTGAACAGATCCTTGGGCGGCACTCCATTCGCGACGAATACGACTCAACTCTGGTGAAGCGTTATCTCGCATCTTGCCATAGGGGTCGAGCACGCGATCAATCATTCGCACAATATCTTGCAATGGTTTGCCCCCTTGGCTTTGTTGCAATTGGGTAAGAGCTACAAAACGCTCTGTATCCAGGGTGGCTAAAAACCGCTCCATCTCCACAGCCAAGGCTATAGTCTTACCGAGCATGGCCAATTCGTCTTCGTCCAAAAACAATCCCGCAATGCGAATACGAGACAAAGCCTCCTGCATATCATGTATCTCTCCATGAGGAACAGATATGGAGGCGTCCTCCAGTAAGGCCTTCATCTCAGCCGTTTGTTGGAGTAAATGCTCAATGGCTTTGATATCGGTCAAAAATTGCATCTTGTCCACTTCGTCCTTACCAATATGGGATTGACAAAGAGATTGCAGTAATGTGCGAATGGAACCAAAATCTATTTTAGCTTCTATATTCTCAGGGTAAATCATAGGTATCAACCAAGAAAACGGATGTCATTAATAACCTGTGCCTGCACGGCATCATTCAGTTTTTTGATCACATTATTGCGACACTCAAACAATTGCATGCGCAAGGCTGCAGAATGAATGTGTACGATGAGTGTTCCGTTCTTTATTTCCATCTTACCGGTTAAGCGTGCAATCTGTTCTCCCATAACTTGTGGCCATAATTCGACCATCCGATGTTCCAACATCGGTTTTTCCAAGTTATTATCTCGAAGAAAATTCAGCAATAAATCGCTAATTGTCTCTGCCATTATCTTAATACCAATTCCTGACGGGTTACCAGGGGAACATTATACGGAATCCCATTCAAATCGTAAATACTCTTCATCTGTATACCAAATCGTTGCGCAATCCCCCAAGCGGTATCTCCTGCTTTTACCATGTAGCGCGCATGATGTCTGTCGGCTTTTTTTCTTTTGGCATACAAAAATACACGATCACCTTGATGGAGTTCGCGACCATCACTGGCATCGTTGATTTTGCGCAAATATTTTTCCTGCATATTCAGATAGTAGGCCAAAGTGGCAAAACTATCCCCTTCATTGGCGATAATATACCTTAATCCATTCACTTTTCCAGAGGAATGATTATGGTATAATTCCACATCATCCATTTGTGCTCTCTGTTGAAAAGACATCGTTTCTGGAATGGTAATGGTGTCATAAACTACAATACTATCCGTGGGTATCTTAGGTTCTGGTGCCGTCGCTGGGGCATCTGCTGTAAGCGCATCTAAATGATATAGTTCAATCAAATGAATCAGTTTATCCGGATATTTTGGGTCAGTAGCATAACCGCATTGCTGCAAGCCTCTAGCCCATCCCTGATAATCGGTGATAGCCAATTCAAATAAGGACTTATAGCGATCGCGTTGTAAAAATAGGGCATGATCATTCCAAGACTCTTGTGCTGTGGCATAATGTCTGAAACACTCGTTTTGCGTTTCGTCATCGTGCATATATGTACGACCTGTCCAAGAGGAAGTGCATTTGATGCCAAAGTGATTATTGGCATTTCTGGCCAATTCGCTTTGACCTGCTCCGGATTCCAATAATCCTTGGGCCATCGTAATGGAAGCCGGTATATGATAGTCTTGTTGGTGTTGTAGCGCAATGGATTTATATTGTTCTATGTACGCACGATAAAGGGGCGTTTCACTTTCTGCCATTAGGGGCAGTACCAACCAGCTGATTAAACCCAAAAGAATCTTTAATTTTATTTTACGCATACCGAGAGTCTGATAATTTAGACTGCAAAGTTACACTTTTTTTTGGAAATACGCAAAAAAAATAGTAATTTTGCACTCGATATGGTTATTTATCTCTCATTAGGTTCGAATTTGGGTGACCGAGAAGCCCATTTGGAAGATGCATGCCGATTGCTCCAACAACGGGTGGGGCAGGTGCATCAATGTTCCAAAGTGTATTACTCCATGCCCATAGGGTATGATTCCAACCACGAGTATGCCAATATATGTGCCCGAGTGGAGACATCTTTGGATGTGATACAGGTGTTGCAGGTAACTCAATCCATTGAGCGCGAGCTGGGGCGAACCATCAAAAATCATTATGCTGATCGAACCATCGACATAGATTTGCTGTTTACGGACCCCGAAATCGTGATTTCTACGCCTCAACTGACCCTTCCACATCCTCGTATGCGAGAACGCGAATTTGTCCTTGTTCCTTTACAAGAAATTAATCAATCATCCATTAGTATATAGTATTGACCGTTTATTTAAATTTATTTGTTCCATGAAAAAAATGTTTATTATAGTCCTTGTGACTTTGTTTGTATCGCCCTGTGTTAGGGCAGGTGAGAAGTGGTTAGAAGGTTACCACAAAGTGTTGGTTATCGGTGCTCATCCGGATGATCCGGAATCCATGTGTGGTGGTACCATGATCAAACTCCAACAATCTGGAGTAGAAGTGGTTTGTGTTTATTTGACCAGTGGAGAAGCTGGCATACCTGGCAAAACCCATGCGCAGGCACGGGAGATTCGTCGTGCAGAATCTTTGGTTGCTTGTGATATTATGGGTGTTCGTCCTGTGTTTATGACTCAGGTGGATGGTAATACAGAAATCAACAAGGACCGTTATGCGGAAATGCTCACGCTCATTCAGACGGAGCAACCGGATATGGTCATCACTCATTGGCCTATTGATTCCCATCGCGATCATCGCAATTGCGCCATTCTGGTATATGACGCATGGCGTCAAAGTGGGCACAGTTTTGATTTGTACTATACCGAAGTGATGACCGGATTGCAAACCCAGAACTTTACGCCTACTTTATGGGTGGATATTACGGCCACGCGCGCCAAGAAACTTCAAGCATATCTTTGCCATGACAGCCAGGGTACCGCTGACAATGTGGCCAAGTTCCATGACGCTATGGAAATGATGCGAGGCATGGAGTGCCAAGCAACTTATGCCGAGGCCTTTGTCCAGCAACTCTGGAAATGATGGTAGAATATATTATCGAATAAGTTCGCCCAATGTATTGTATATCAATCCTTTGTGGATGATATATAATTGTCCGTTAATCAAGCGTTTAGCACAAACTGCTCCGTCATCTTTCAACTCCATATCTTGGATGCCTGATGGTGTGTCCAAGAGTAGAACCTTACCATCCTTGATCTGCGATTTGCGATCGTTATAGTTCATGATATATCCCAGTACGCACACGTACATTCCTTCTTCCAGGTAGAGATATCCATCGGGCATTTGGCAGTTAAATCCTTGGAACACCTCTGCCGTACCCGGCTGATCGTCCATCCAGAATCCCAAATATTCGGTGGAATTGGGAATGGTGATATAACCTGTTACTCCGTAAAAATCGGTAGTGCTGGCACCAAAAGCCAATTGTTCGCCAATGACCTTTGCCTGTGAAGCAGAGACATAGATTGTGTCCGTAGGAATAATCGGGGTGGTGGTGACAGTCACTACACACGATGCCGTATATCCTCCATCGGCTGTTGTAATGGTTATCGTGGTCGTACCCTCTGCCAGTGCGGTAATATAACCCTCTTGATCAATCTTGGCTACAGTAGTATCCGTATTACTCCAACTATAGTTTTGGTTGGTAGCTGTAACTGGATAGATATCGTGATAAAGCAGTACTGTTTCGCCTATGTTGAGAGAAGCGTTTGTCTGTCCCAATGTCACTCCGGTCACGTGTACCACGGAGTCTTTTTTCGTGGTGCTACGCGCAAAAATCTTGGGTAACAACATTGAGGTGCTGGTAGAGGAGGTGTAATTGGTGTATCGCGGATCGCCACTATTACCATTGAGCAGAATACGCCCATAGCTGGTGTTGGTACTGGCTATGGCTGCTTCCTTGTTGACTATGGTAATTGACCATGTATCCATATCTTCATCCCATGCGAGTTTCTTGGAACCTTTGACACTCAGTTTTCCATTTTCTACTTCGTCCAATGTCCAAGATTGTCCAGACTTGGATAATTTGAATATGGCAACTTGGGATTCTTCATCCAGGGTAACGGTACTTGTCATGACTATTGCTACTACTTCTACCCCCAAATATCCGTTGGAATACGAACTGGACAGGTTTCTCGTGGCTGCGTAGTGTACAGACTTATAGGTACCAACCAGGATAATCTCATCGTCAGCAGTCAGTTCACTCGCATCCGTCACCAAAGTAAAGATGCCGGAAGAAGCTACAGAATCGGTGACAACGATATGGGCACTATCGCATAAACCGCCCTCTTTGGTGGTTGCATAGATAGTGGCCAATCCTTGACCAATACCTCGAACAACACCTGTTGCAGTGACGGTGGCTATATTCGGATTACTACTGCTCCAGGTGATATTTTGTACCGTTGCATCATCCGGTGTGATGGTGGCTGTTAAGGTTGTTTTCTCATTGATATTCAGCGTATCAGTCTTTGGACTGACCGTTATACCCGTTACATGTATGGTGTCGATGAGAGCGGGTTGCAGACCAATGATGGCATCGATATGCGTGGAGAACTTATAGTTGTATCCACTCGGTTTGAGATTGGTCAGAGAACAATAGTTATTGCCATCACCTTCCCATCCCCAATTGATGTGAAAATAGCCATTGGTATTGCGCCCATCACATACAAACTCATGTCCGCCATTACTATCTTCTCCCCCCATGACGATAGGTCGACCGGCTTCCAAATCAGCGTTAAAATAGTTTTGCATGGTCGTGGTGGATACACTATATTCATAAGGAGAGAATCGGCTGGAACCATAATAGTTTTTGGATGCTGTGGTTACAAATTTTTCAATATTATACCCAAAGTGTTCATACAAACCTTGGGCCAATATATCCGTAAAGGCACCTGATCCTCCGGCACTCTCTCCACCATATTCCATTTCACATGCTACGCCCAAATGGTACATCAATGTGGCTACAGCTGTGGCTTGCGTGGAGGTATATTGAACTCCATCATAACCAGGAAGCATGTGGCTCCAATCGTATGTGGTGGCTCCGTAATCGACTGTCATCGTCTCCGTTTGCGATTTTTTATTTGCGTTTTTCCATGTGTGAGTTTTTGTTCCTGTTCCGTGTTCAGGATATCTCCATTTATATAATACCATTGCTGCTGCTGTAGCAACACAGCCCGTATAGCAACGGGTGTTATCATATTTATCCATAGGACAAAGCTGGTTATATGGCTCCAATTGGTACCATCCAATTTCTTCGCCATCTTGATTCTTGAGTAAGGGTGCAATGGCGGTGGTGGCTTTACGTGGAACAGATTTGTCCACAGCGTTGCTATCATTGGCCATGGAAATTTCTTCCTGCAGGTAGTTTAACCAAAATTTAAAATTGGGATTAATATGATTAGGATCAAATTGTCCTTCTTCGCTATATACCAGCACATCTTCCGTGCGACTATCACCACTGACAATCACATAACCACCATTGTTCTCGCGATTGAAAATATAGTATGCCGGTTTTGAACTGTTCTTTTTTGCTCGTGTATGAACCAATGTCATGGCATTGGCCGTGCATACAGACTTGCGCCCGGGAGCCAATGATGGTTGTTCGTTCATAAATGCTGCGGCTACACTGGCAGCTTCATTGACTGAACGCTCTTGCGCCGATATCCACATCGGCAACAATAGCATAAGTATTAAACTGACTTTTTTCATATGTATTTGTATATAATTCGTGTAATGTATGAAAAACACGCAAAATTACAATAAATATCCAATTTTTGCAAATATTTGATGTGTTTTTAACCTATAAACCGACTATTCGCACTAAAAATTTTGCCATATGCCAAAATTTTTGTAATTTTGCATACTGAATTACTAAAATGAATCATCATGAAATGCAAAATTGTTTATTTAGGGTTTTTCTTAGGCTTATTTACTGCTTGTCAACCGGGTTCAGATGAGGCTGTTCCTCCTGTTGCGGAATATGATTGCGCTGCTCGAGTACTGATGTTTTCGCCTGGAGACGAACTTTTTGATGGAACCATCCATCCAAAGGCAGGATTGTTTGAGGACTATTTTGACCTAGATGCGGCTAATCAGGAACATCTGCGCTATCAACGCAAACTACGTGCTCAAGGCATTGATGTGATCGATTTGCAGACGGTGTTAATAAATGTAGATCGTGAACAACTAAGAGAATTGGCTGCCCGTTATCTGGTTTTTGATGCTTCTCATACAACATTAGATTCTGCTCAAGTGGAAGATTATCGTCAAGAGATGCTCAATTGCATGAGCAAGAAGGATCTGATTCGTATTATATTCCTTCAACCTACTGTAGAATTACACCAAACGGCTATTAATACCGGCTTGGAAGCACGTTATATCCATGCTCCACTTATGAATATGTATTTTATGCGTGACCAAAGTATAAATACACCATGTGGTGCTATTTTAGGACGAATGAATTCTAGCCAACGCGCTTTGGAAGTGGATATTGTGGAGGCTTGCTATAACCAACTGGGTATTAAACCGGTTTATCGTGTGAATGGTCCTGACAGTTATCTTGAAGGAGGTGATTATTTGCCTTTTGGTACACTTGCCTTTATAGGACAAGGCCTTCGCACATCTCAGGCGGCGTTAGATGAGTTGATGGAACATGATGTTTTGGGGCATGATACCATCGTTGTTGTACGGGATCATTGGAAAAACCAAAGCCAAATGCATCTTGATACCTATTTTAATATCATTGATTTTGATTTGGTTACGATGTGTTACAATCGCTATGATGCCGTTTCTATGGACGATGAGAATTATCTGACCATAGATATGTATGCACGTGCGGACAAAAATAGTCCTTACCAATTAGTATCTCAATTCCATAATATGGGTTTTAGTGACTTTTTGCACAGTCGTCATATCTCCATCATTCGTATTGGCGAAAGTGATGTGGCTCATTATGGTAATAATTACCTCACGGTGGCTCACCGACATATTTATGCCGTCGAAGGACAAAGTCAGGAGTATCAACAAATGCTATCTGCATATAGTGTACGCGTAGACTGGGTTCCTTTGGATAACTTAATAAAGGGCTATGGTGCTGCTCACTGTATGACTCAAGTTATTTCCCGTTATCGAGACTGAATCATTTATCACTGAGTAGTACACCTAAAAAATATATACGCGCGCACGAATTCACACATGCGCGCGTATATATTTTTTAGGTGTGCTAATTTATAGACACATTTTTGCTCTAAAATTTGCACATGTGAAAAAAAAGCAGTACTTTTGCATCCGTTTTCGCGCTTACGGAAAATGTTCCGAAAAATAAGGTGAAAATGAGCAAAAATAATGGATGCTGATTATCAGCGACTTACAAGGTTTTTTCAAAAAAAATGAAGAAAAATTTGCACATGTCGTAAAAAAGCAGTAATTTTGCATCCGCTTTCGCCCTGAAAGGGTTGTGAGCACTAAAAAATGATCTTTGAAAGTTTGATCAACTAAGATGTAGTACAAGAATTGGGAAAATTTAAAAGTCCCTTGTCAAAGTACACTTAATAAATTGCGTTCTGAGCTAAACAAATAATTTTTTTTACAACGAAGAGTTTG
>DCIY01000018.1 GCA_002317295.1 Bacteroidales bacterium UBA1714 | reverse complement strand
AGACCATTTATGGTTGCGACAGCGTCTATACTCTCTACCTCAAAGTGATGCCACAGGCAGGAGAGGATACCACTCGGGCTGAGATCAATGAAGGCGATTCGATCGCATGGCGCGGTGTATATTATTCGCAGGAAGGCATATATGCGGATACGACCTATAGTGCATTCGGATGCGAAGAGATGATTTATTACCTCGAGTTGACGGTCATTCCGTATGTACCGTCGGCCATAGACATGTCGGCGACAGAGGCGAAAGACGAGCACCAGGTGCGGAAGTTCATTTATCAAAATAAGCTCTATATAGAACGAGAGGGCATCATCTATGATGCCACGGGAAGCCCCCTCCGACTCCCCCTGTAGGGGAGAGGTAAAAGGGCGCGCCACTGGCGTGGCTAAGGGCGCGCCACTGGCGTGGCTAAAGGCAGAAGGGTAGAAGGGCGCGCCACTGGCGTGGCTAAGGGCAGAAGGGCGGAAAGGTAGAAGGGCGCGCCACTGGCGTGGCTAAGGGCGGAAAGGCAGAAGGGCGGAGAGGCGATTGGGCGAGGAGGCGAAAAGGCGAAAGAATGATGGAAATGAAGATATTTATATGTAATCCCTATCGGGAATGTACGTATGTGGTGACGCAGGAAGGAAAGAACTACCTGATTGATCCCGGTATGTACACAGAGCAAGAGATCAACCGAGTGATGGCCTACCTGCGGGAGCAGGAGATGCAAGGTATACCGTTGGGTGCTGTTTTGGTGACCCACTATCATCCCGATCACTGCTGCGGACTGGAGACTCTTCAAAAGACTTACCCCACTCTGCCCGTCGTTGACCATCAACACACGGCTGACCTGCCGCAAGGATGCCGGATGATGGCCACGCCCGGACACAAAGAGGATGCCGTTTGCTTCTACTGGGAGCAGGAAAAGACATTATTCTCCGGCGACACCCTGTTTTGCGAGTCCATTGGCCGAACGGATTTGCCGGGAGGAGACATGGGGCAACTGATTCATTCGCTCAACCTCCTCAAGCAGTTGCCCGATGATACCCATGTGTATCCGGGTCACGGGGATGCAACGACCATTGGGCACGAAAAAGAGTATAATCCCTATTTGTAACGCTCAAAATTAAAAATTTTGCCCAAAACCTTGCATAATCCAAAAAAATTCATTACCTTTGCACGCTGAAAGCAATAAAATGTATCAACTACTAAAATTATATCACTATGGGACGCGCGTTTGAATATCGCAAAGCTACTAAACTGAAACGCTGGGGCCACATGGCTCGTACATTTACAAAACTTGGTAAAGAAATCACTATTGCTGCCCGCGAAGGCGGATCCGATCCGGATGGTAATCCTCGTCTGAGAATGCTGATTCAGCAGTGCAAGCGTGAGAATATGCCCAAGGAGAATATCGATCGCGCTATCAAGAAAGCGACGGATAAGTCGTCCGAAGGGTATAAGGAAATCAATTATGAAGGATACGGTCCTCACGGCATCGCCATCTTTATCGAGACGGCTACGGATAATCATATGCGTACGGTGGCCAATATCCGTTCGTACTTTACCAAACATGGTGGCACGTTGGGCACTCAGGGTTGCCTGCAGTTTCTGTTTGATCGCAAGGCCTGCTTCACCATTACCATGAAGGATGGCATCGATTTGGACGAACTCGAATTGGAGTTAATTGATTTTGGTGTAGAAGAATTGGGCATAGACGAAGAAGAGAACACCATTGTTATCTATTCGGACTTTGACCAGTATTCCGGCATGCAGAAATACCTGGAAGAGAACGGATTTGAGATTCAGAGTTGCGAGTTTGTTCGTATTCCCAACGATACCAAGGCCATCAGCGACGAAGAGCGTGAGAGCGTTCAGAAACTCATCGATAAGATTGAGGAGGATGAGGACGTTCAAAACGTATTCACCAATATGGCTGATTAATTCCGAAGTCTTATGTTGGAGATAGGAAACTATTTTCACCTGACCCCTACTCAAGCGCAGCAATTCGCTGCGCTTGAAGTATTATATCCCGAATGGAATGAGAAAATCAATCTCATTTCCCGCAAGGATATCGCTCACCTTCGAGAGCATCATATTCTCCACTCGTTGGCCATTGCCAAGACATTGATGTTTGCCCCTGGGACGACCATTTTGGATGTAGGAACCGGTGGTGGTTTTCCGGGAATACCGTTGGCCATACTCTTTCCCGAATGCCAATTTTTGCTGATAGACAGCATCGGTAAGAAGATTCGTGTGGCCCAAGATATCGCCCAGCGCATTGGGCTGAGTAATGTCGAATGTATTCAGGAACGTGCCGAAGATGAGAAACGCCAATTTGATTTTGTCGTATCCCGTGCGGTGATGCCGTTGCCTGATTTGGTCAAGATTGTGCGCAAGAATATCCATCATAAGCACAAGAATGCCATGCCGAATGGGCTGATTGTGCTCAAGGGAGGCGACCTGACCAGCGAGATTCATCCCTATCACAACCTGGCCGAAGTCACTGAGATTCGTTCCTTCTTTCCCGATGAATGGTTTGATCTCAAGCGCGTTATTTATTTGCCGTTGTAAGTGCCTGCCAGAGTGAATCCTGTGGCACCGGAGCGGTGATGGATATATCTTCTTTTTTTACCGGATGCACAAAAGCAATCGAACGGGCATGAAGGCATATACCTCCATCCGGATTGCTGCGTCGGGCACCGTATTTCAAATCGCCCTTAATCACGCATCCGATGGCCGCCAATTGGCAACGAATCTGATGGTGACGGCCCGTTTCCAAATGAATTTCCAACAATGTATACCGATCTCCCTGGGCCAATGTCCTGTATGTTAATACCGCCTTTTTGGCATCCTTGTCCCCCGGTTTGGCAATAAACGACTTATTCAGTTTTTCGTTTCTCACCAACATATGTTCCAACCGTCCCTCGGCCTGTTTGGGAGCATGCTCCACGATGGCCCAATAGATTTTTTGAATCTGTGTATGCGATTGAAACATCTCATTGAGTCGTGTCAGCGCCTTGGAAGTGCGTGCGAAGAGCACCACTCCACTTGTAGGACGGTCTATTCGATGGGTTACACCCAAAAATACCTCACCGGGTTTATTATACTTGTCCTTGATATACGCTTTGAGCATATCGCTCAACGGAGTATCTCCTGTTTTGTCTCCCTGCACAATCTCGTTACAGGTTTTGTTAACGGCAATCAAATGGTTATCTTCATAGAGTATGGTCATAACCAGGGATAATGTTGTTTAAGTTGTTGATATTGATTGGCTACTTTTTCTTCCCACGCCTTATGTTCCTCACTATCGGGGTGCAGTGGACGGTGATGCTGATTGAGATACAGCGCATGCAACTCGTGCATACTCGCTTGGGTATCCTTTTCCCACAGATAGGTAGTGGCCACCCGCTCCCACAGGTATTGGATAGCGGTTTCGTTGGGATGCATCATATCCGCAGCGTAGAAACGATAATCCCGCAGTTCATCCAACATAATCTCGTAGGACGGGAAATATTCGGCATGGGTGCACGCCTGGACGATTTGCTCCACGGCCTGGAGTAAGATGGCCTTGCTGAGTTGATTGGCATGCAATCCGTCTTTGAGATGGCGTATGGGCGAAACGGTAAAGATAAATCGTTTATTCGGATGAGCGGCGATTCGTTCAAGCCACAGATGCACCACTTCTTCCACACTCATTTGGCGACGCGTAAAATCGGAAGCCGGTCGTTTGAGGCAGTTGTCTACCACCTCCCCTGTGGCATTGTCCACATACACCCAGGCGGTACCAAAGGTAATCATCACCACATCCCATGGCACATCATCCAAATGGCGTGCCACGGAAATGGGATTATACAACGTGCCCGTCGGATTGGACTGCACCTGAAAACAGTACGAACGAAACATGTTCGCCATGTGGTCCGAAAAGCAGGATCCCAATAAGTATAAACGATCACGATAACGAATCGGGGTCGATTGGGGAATATCGATGGTAGTCAACAGATTCATATACGCTTATTCAAAATGCATTACCCTGGCGGGACTGATTCGGGTTACGATGGCCGAAGGGGCCAACAAAATGAGCACACTGACCAACAATACCCCCACATTGAGTAACACCAGCGTCAACCACGGAAAAGCAACGGGAACGAACGATACATAATAGGACACCGGATTCAAGGGTATCATATGGGTGAAGTACTGCAGCGCACACAGGCCCAAACCCAGGACATTGCCCACCAGCATGCCTTTGCCAATCAGCATCGAGGCCTGCGTAATAAAGATACGACGGACAAAACGATTATTGGCTCCCAGGGCCTTGAGGGTACCAATGAGTTGGATACTGTCCAAAATGAGAATAATCAAACCCGAGATGATATTAAACCCACTCACGCAGAGCATGAGGATAATAATCACCACCACATTCATGTCCAACAGGTCCAACCATGCGAAAATTTGCGAATTGAGTTGCTCGATGGTCTGGGTATAAAAGGCATTACCCTCCTCATCCAACCGGTTGGCCGTGGCAAAATAAACGGCATCCGCTACCTCGTCGAGTTGGTTCAGATGATTGACCAGCACTTCCACACCCGAACACTGATTTCCTTCCCAACCATTCAAACGGCGGATCAGTTCCGGTTGGCTCAACACAAACAACCGATCAAAATCCTCAAACCCGGTGGCATAGACCCCCACTACCTTTGTTTTGCGCGCCTTGACTTCCTCCCCTACAAAATAACACAACATACCGTCTCCACATGGGATACGCATTCGCTGGGACAGCGATTGGGAAATAATCACCTCATTCGCTGCACTGGGCAACGTACCCTCTACCAGATTGGATGCAAAATAATCCCAATAGTCGGTTCCTTTCAGCACCATTCCCTCAAACGCATCTTCCGTCTTGATAATACCCGGTTTGGTAAAAAACCGGTACGCACCTTTGACCCCGGGAAGAGAGGCCAAATGCGTGAGTAAGGTATCGTTGACAGTGATGGGTTCCATCTCATAGGTGTTGTTGGTATCAAAATTAACCACCTGTATATGCGCCCCAAATCCTGCTATCTTGTTGGTAATCGTTTGTTTAAACCCAATCACCACACACAACGTCACCACCATCACCATCACACCAATGATCATACCCAGCAAAGCCACCCGCACCGCAGGCTTACTGGTACGGTGAGCAGTGGATTGCGAAAAATAGATTCGCTGAGCGATGAATGTTTCTGCTCTCATTGGCATAATTTTTGTAGATGATTTATTGTATCTTTATCACAAACAATATGAAACACATTTTGTTGTACGCCTTACTTCTAATCAGTATGGGAATGTGGGCCCAACACCCCAACATGCCTCCGGAGCAATCCCCTATGCCTCAGCGTACTCCGGAAGAGGAAGCGATGAAACAAACAGAGATGCTGGTTCGCGAACTCGGACTGACCGATGAAGTGCAACGCGATACGCTCTATCGAATGCATCTTAAGTTTGCCCGTCTGCGCCGTACCCATCATACTCGTATGGATATGATGAATCAAATGACCCAAATGACCGAGGAGCTCAAAGGCATTCTCACCCAAGAGCAGTTTGATCGGTTTATGAATCGGCAGATGAGTCCCGAGCCCCGTCGCCCTCAGCACCAAATGGGCACCATGCCGCCGCCTCCCATGCACGAATGAGGGCAAAGACCACCGATGCCACCAGACTACCCATAATCAATCCGCCCAATATATCTCCGGGGTAATGAACCCCTAAATACATGCGAGAATAGCAATTGAGAGCCACCCATGTCATCATACACAGGGTGGCTGTTTTGTTGCGATAGATCCAACAGAACATCAGCGCACATGCCATCGTATTGGCTGCATGATTGGATACGAAGCCATAGAGTCCTCCGGTGTAATCGTGCACCAGTTGCACCTGATCCATAATCGCCGGTTCGTGGGTGGGACGAAAGCGACACACCGTGGGTTTGATCCACAGATGAGCAATCATATCACTCAGTCCTACGGCAGCGCCAATGGCCAGGGTAAATACCAATGCCTGGCGCCAACCAAAACGACGAAAGAGCAAAAAGATCAAGAGGGCATACAAGGGTAACCATACCCAGGACTGCGACACATACCACATCAGCGTGTCTGCCCATGGTGCATGACAATGGTTAATGGCCAAGAGAGCCTGCTGGTCGATATGTATAAGTTGTTCTATCATCCTATGCATTCATCAATACCGCCGTGTGACAAGCCACCACTCCGGCTGTTTCCGTTCTCAATCGCGATTGGCCCAGACCTACCGGCACAAATCCCAAGGCCAGTGCCTGTTCAATCTCCTGCGTGGAAAAATCGCCTTCGGGACCAATCAGGATCAGTTGGGTATTGTCCTGTTCCTCTTCTCCCATAGCGGCAATGCGCGCTTCTTCGTCCTTCAGTTTCCGTTTATCCTGTTCATAGCAATGAGCAATAAACTTATGCTTGGCTTTCGCCCCACGCAATACATCCTCTATCGGTGTCAGTTCATTGAGTTTGGGCAGATAGGGGGTCAGACTCTGTTTGGCCGCAGAGAGAATAATCTTTTGTAACCGGTCTGTACGCAGTTGTTTGCGCTCGGAGAAGCGGCACAGAATGGGCGTAATCTCGTCCACGCCTATCTCCGTACATTTCTCCATCATCCACTCCAGTCGTTCCACATTCTTGGTAGGTGCAATGGCGATATGCAGATAGAGGCGATGCGTCTTTTGCTGGCGCTCGTACGACAGCACCTCAAACTCGCAATGCTTGGGATGCGGATTGGTGATACGCGCATGATAGGTCGTTCCCTGACCATCGGTCAGCAGAATCTCGTCTCCACGCGTGTAACGCAACACACGCACGCAGTGACCGGATTCTTCTTCGTCCAGACAAGAGAGTGATCCCACGATGGTTGTCGCAGGAAGAGAGGCTAATATGGGTGTATAAAACAGGTACATTATAGTTCCGACTCTTTGAGTCGTTCTGCATTTTCCGCTACAGTCAGGGCATCTATCACACCCTGAATCTGGCCGTCCATAAACGCGGCGAGGTTATACTCGGTATATCCGATTCGGTGATCGGTAATGCGTCCCTGCGGATAGTTATAGGTACGAATCTTGGCACTGCGGTCTCCGGTGGAAACCATGGTCTTACGGCGGGCTGCAATATCGTCGATATATTTCTGATGCTCCTTGTCATATATCTGCGTACGCAAGCGCGCAAGAGCTCGCTCTTTGTTCTTGGGTTGGTCACGCGTTTCGGTACACTCAATGAGTATCTCCTGAATCTCACCCGTATTGGGGTTTTTCCAGTTGTAGCGCAACCGTACTCCGGATTCCACCTTGTTCACATTCTGTCCTCCGGCGCCACCGCTGCGGAAATAGTCCCAACGAATCTCGCCCTCGTTGATGTGCACCTCAAACTCATCCGCCTCCGGCAGCACGGCCACCGTGGCAGCCGAGGTGTGCAAACGGCCTTGGGTCTCGGTGACGGGGACACGCTGAACGCGGTGTACCCCACTCTCATATTTGAGCGTACCGTACACATTGACTCCGGTCACGGAGAAGATGATTTCCTTGTATCCTCCCACCGTACCTTCGCTAAACGAACTGACGGTGTATTTAAAGCCTTTGAGTTCAAAGTACTTGGTGTACATGCGGAACAAATCGCCGGCAAACAGGGCGGCCTCATCGCCACCCGTTCCGCCGCGAATCTCCATGACCACATTCTTGCCATCTTCCGGATCCTGCGGCAGGAGCATGAGTTTGACCTCTTCCTCCAACTGTGGCACCAGCGGTTCCAACTCGTCTATCTCCATTCGGGCCATCTCCTTGAGTTCGGCATCCGATTCGTTATAAAACAATGCCTTGGCCTGTTCCAGATCCTGAACGGTCTTGCGATAGCGGTGAGCGGATTCGAGCACGCGTTCCAAATCGTGATAATCGCGATTCAGACGCACATAGCGCGCCTGATCGGCTATCACGGCGGGGTCGGTAATGAGCAACGACACCTCGTGAAACTTGGCTTCCAGTCCTTCTATACGATCGAGTATATCCATAGATTAGTACACGAACACTTCGTCCTTGGTGAGCATTCTGACCTTACCCAAAGTGTTGAGATAGTCCATATCCAATTGCTCCGGATTGCCTAAGATAAGGTAACGATAGGTGCGATTGGCCACGTGCTTGCGTTGGAAATCGATAATATCCCCCATACTCAGGTTCTTCACCTCGCGGTAGATATCCTCAAAGTAGTCCTTGTCCCAACCTTTCTTCTCAAATGCCAGATAAGCATTGATGGCCGATGTGCGCACATAACGACGCTGCTCGATGCTGGTCAACAGCGATTGTTTGGCGGCATCAAAGGCCGATTGGGAAATCGGCATGTTCGTGCAAATGGAATCAAACATCGAGATGGCATCGCGCATCTTATCGTTTTGGGTAATGATATAATTGTAGAACTTATTGTTATCCCCGGCATGCTTAGCCATGTCATACACAGCCGCAGCGGTGTAGCACAATGCACGTGCTTCACGCATTTCCTGGAAGACGATGCCGCTCATCGAACCCGAGAAATATTCGTTAAACAACCGAATGATGGCTTCGTCCTTCACATTATAGGTCTCTGCCCAGTTGGCCACGGAGAAGAAATAAATGGTCGGGGCATCAAACGGCATCACCCATACTTCCGGTTCTTCAATGACCTGAACCGGCAGATAGGCCTTTTCGCCGCGAGCAGCCACATTGCCCTTCTTGAGGAACGCCGACTTGCCCAGGGCTTTCTCCACTTGAGCCATCGAAGCCGGACCATAATAGGTCACACGGGCAATTTGCGGGATGAGGGCACGGGTGTGTTCCAGCACATCCTGACCATTCATGGCCTGCATGATGGCAGGAGTCAGGGTGCGACTGATAATCGCATCATCACCGTATACGCCAAAAGAGGATAATTGGTTAAAGCACTGACGTTGATCGGCCTTGCCATCTTCGTGGTTCTTCACGATATCGGCGCAGAGTTGACCATACACTTCATCATTGGGCAGGGCTTTGAGAATCCACTCTTCCAGAATCTGAAGACTGGCGGCAAAATTCTCCTGCAGACCATAGACATAGAAGGTCGTCGTTTCTTCCTCTACATCCACATACAAATCGGTAGCCAACGCATATTGCATCATCTGACGCATGGCAGCCGGCATCTTCTTGGTATCCAGATACTCCATATATTCACCACTGAGCTCCAGCACCGGATCCTTCACGGAACCCTTATCCACAATGAACTTCAAGGTGAAGAGTTGGTTCTCGGTGTTCTGCTTATAGATCAGTTCCTGACCCTTCTTGAGCGTCTTGCGGGTAAAGTCCTTGTTGAAATCCAAGTACTGCGGTTGCTGTTTCTCCGTAGGCATCGCCATCAGATTGGTGCAGAAAGACGATTCGGCATTGCGGTTCATCTCAATGGGCGTAATATGCGGTTTATCCACCGAAGCCACATTCTGTCCTTCGCCCTGACGCTTGTACACGCAGGCAAAACCGGGGGTGAAATATTGGTTGGCTACACGCACAATATCGGCCTTGGTGACATGGCTCTTGCGCTCCAGTTCGTTAACGATGTCCTCATAGGGCAAGTTGTTGATATAACTGGTCAGGATGCTGGACACACGGGCCTCGTTGTATTGCAGTTCCTCCATCTTGCTGCGACGCAGGTTGGTGATAATGGCCTTGAGTATCTCCTCGGAGAACTCGCCTCGTTTGAGTTTTTCCACCTCGTTAATGAGCAAATCGGCCGTTTGTTCCAGGCTTTGTCCCTGTTGGGGAACGCCAATAACAAAGAATGTGGTATAGTCATTTCCTTCGTACGGGAAAGCCGCAGCGCCCAACATCTGCTGACTCTGCATCAGATCCAGGTCTATCAAACCGCAACGACCGTTATACAGCACTTCAGCCATGATCTCCATCGCATCTATATCCTTGTCGCTCACGCTGGGGAAACGCCAACCGAGCCACACCTGTTCGGACTCCTGTCCTTTGACAATCGTGTCCTGACGGTGGGTCAATGGAGCCTGCTCAGGCACTACAAACGGCGGGATATTGGGATTGGGTTGCCAGGAACCAAAATACTCCTCGATGATGGACATCGCATGATCGTACTCCACATCGCCACTGAGAATAATGGCGACATTATTCGGGCGGTAGAAGGTATGGTAGAAGTTCTTGATGTTCTTCAGACTCGGGTTTTTCAGATCCTCGGCCGTTCCGATGACCTCGTGCTGACGATAGGGCACATCGGGATAGAGGATATTGTTGATGGCCTGCATCACATTGCCCTGATCGCGTGTGGAGTACATATTAAACTCCTCATACACCGTTTCCAGTTCGGTGTGGAATCCACGAACGACCAGATCCTGGAATCGGGCCGATTCGATCATCGCCCAACGACGCAATTCGCCCGAAGGAATGACCTCATGATAGCATGTGCGGTTGGTACTCGTGTACGCATTGACGCCACTGGCACCAATGGCTCCCATCATCTTATCAAACTCGTTGGCAATGGCAATCTTGCTGCCCTCGTACGAGAAACTGTCAATGAGATGGTAGATCTGGGCACGCTCCAACGAATCCGTCGTATGACCATACACTTCGTACAACGAATCGATGGCATCGAGATTGGGTTTCTCAGCGGCATAATTGGTTGTACCATATTGGCTGGTACCCTTGAACATGATATGCTCCTGATAGTGGGCCAAACCCGTGGACTCCAACGGATCGTTCTCCGCACCGGCACGCACGGCGATATACGCCAATATCTCGGGTTTCTCGGCATTGCGGGTCATATAGACCGTTAATCCGTTATCCAAACGGCACACATGGGTATCCATGGGATCGTTTTGGAATGTGATGTACTTGTACGGCTCACGAGCCTGTACTCCCACGCTCAACAGCGCGCAAAATAATAGTAACTTTTTCATATTGCTGATTGATGATTGATCGCCCTAAAAGGGCTATTGCTGATTGTTCGGCCTTTGGCCTATTCGCCTTTCGCCTCTTCGCCTCTTCGCCTCATCGCCTTTTCATTTGTTGTACTTTCTTCATCATCTTGGAGGTTTGGTCAAACTGCTTGAGGAATCGATTTACCTCTACAATACTCGTGCCAGAACCTCGGGCAATGCGTTCTTTTCTGCTGCCGTTCAGGCATGCGGGGTTTTCCCGCTCATACGGAGTCATCGAACCAATGATGGCTTCGATGGGTTTGAACGCATCGTCACTTATTTCTACGCCTTTGAGCGCCTTGTCCATTCCGGGAATCATACCCATGAGGTCTTTCATGGAACCCATTTTCTTAATTTGGGCCACTTGGGACAAAAAGTCGTTAAAATCAAACTGGTTTTTGGCAATGCGTTTGGAGATACGGCGAGCTTCCTGTTCATCGTACTGCTCCTGGGCACGTTCTACCAAACTGACCACATCACCCATTCCCAATATACGGTCGGCCATACGACTGGGGTGGAAGATATCCAGGGCGTCCATTTTTTCGCCCGTACCGATAAACTTAATCGGTTTGTCTACCACGCTGCGAATGGACAGGGCGGCACCACCGCGGGCATCGCCATCGAGTTTGGTGAGAATGACACCATCAAAGTTGAGGCGGTCATTAAACTCTTTGGCTGTATTGACAGCATCCTGACCGGTCATGGCATCCACGACAAACAGCGTTTCGCTGGGTTCGATGGCCTGTTTGATGGCGGCTATCTCCTGCATCATCTGTTCATCAATGGCCAAACGTCCGGCCGTATCGACGATGAGCACGTCGTACCCATAGGTTCGCGCCTCTTTGACCGCTTTTTGCGCTTTGGCCACCGGATTGGATTCCGTTTCCTCCGTATACACCTTCACGCCAATTTGCTCACCGAGCACACGCAACTGCTCAATGGCGGCGGGGCGGTACACGTCACACGCGGCCAGCATCACTTTTTTATTTTTCTTGTTTTGCAGCAGGTTAGCCAGTTTGGCCGCGTGGGTCGTTTTACCACTACCCTGCAGACCGGCCATCAGAATAATGGCAGGATTGCCTTTGAGGTTCATCTCCACCGTTTCGCCGCCCATCAGTTCGGCCAATTCGTCATGGGTGATTTTGACCATCAACTGACCCGGACGAACGGCGGTCATCACGCTTTGTCCGAGTGCTTTCTCTTTGACGCGGTCGGTAAACTGTTTGGCCGTTTTGTAATTGACATCCGCTTCCAGCAAAGCCTTGCGGATATCCTTCACGGTCTCTGCAATATTAATCTCGGTAATGCGACCCTCACCTTTGAGAATCTTAAAACTACGTTCTAATCGTTCACTTAAATTATCAAACATATAACGGTTATTGGTTAACGGTTAATGGTTAATGGTTAATGGTTATTGAAAATCGTCCTTGCGGTTGGGCATATTCCTGGGGCAATGTATCGCCCAGGGACTGAATATACGCAATGATGGCGGTAATATCCTTTACCGGTTCGCACTGGAGTTCCTGTCCGCAGGCAAACATACCGGCTGCGCCTTTGTTGGTCAGGGTATAATTGAGTCCGCCCAGGGTGTAGGTTCGTTGAGGATCCATCGGTTGCCATTGGTTATTCAGCAGCACTTCGGCCCGTACCACACGGCGGGTGGCGCCTACACGCACAAACATGCCCCGTTCATCCAATTCGACGGACGAAGGAATACGCGCATCGATGGTGTAACGCAAATGGGAAAAGATATGAAAATCGCCATTCTCCTCCGGATACAACCGAACCGATACTTCGAGTGCATCGAGCAGTTGTTGACCGGTGATGGCAATCTTGGACATGTGGTTATTAAACGGCAACACGGCCAATACCTGACCTAAGGTGATATCCCCTGCAGGAATGTCTGCGCGAATGGAACCGCCGTGGATAGCCCCTATCTCGGCATCGGTGGCGGCACGCATGGCGTCAGCAATCAGATCGCTGATATTCGTGTCCATTCTTCTTACGGCGCGTTGTCCGGCCGCATCGTGGTCGGATAAGTCAAAACGGGTGTAACCAATCACCTGCTCATACAGTTGTTGCACCTGTTGCTGTTTATGCTCGATGACCTCATGCACGCGGTCGCTATGCAGGTGCAACGAATCGCGCACCAGCAATTGCACCTGCGCTGTCCCCTGTTTTAGACTCAGACAACCGATGTACTGAAAATCGTGTCCTGTGGAGGCCAAAATAACCGGTTGTCCCTCGGCATTGGCAATCACCGTATCCAGCACATGGTGTTGGTGTCCGTCCAGTACGGCATCGATGCCGTGGGTAGCATGAATCATATCCACGCTGTTGTCCACCTCGGTATCATCGCCCAGGTGGCTGAGAACGATGACATAATCGGCTCCCAGGTTGCGCACCTTATCAGCAGCCTGCTGAATGCGGTCAAACGTATCGTCCACGTGAAAATGGTACACAATCTCTCCGGCCTCGTTGACAAAATACGTCGGTGTACTCGTGTTGTAGGTGGTGGGGGTAGCAGCCCCAATCAATCCAATCTTGATGCCATGAAACCGGCGCACTTCGTAGGGGGCAAACAAAGCCTCTTCGTGGTGCATGCCGTTATCGGGATCGTCCACCCATTTGCCAAAATTGCAGCACAGCACTTTGGCACTGAGGTTGTTCATATTACTCACCAGTTTGGGCACGGTATAGTCAAACTCATGATTGCCTATGGTGACATAGTCATACCCCACCGCATTCATGATATCCACGATATACTCGCCACTCGAGATACTGCCCATTACGCTACCTTGGACAAAATCGCCGGCACTGACCACGATGACATCTTTGCCTGCCTGCACCAACGAATCCTTCAGTCCCGCCATGGTTTCGTATCCGGCCACGGCACAGTGAACGTCGTTATCAAACAGTATCACCATCTCGTGCGAAGATTGGCAACTTATCGCGCAGAGTGCGCACGCGTAAAGAAAAAACTTTTTCATACTATTTCTGATATTTACCCACAAAACGCATGGCCAGCATCAGCAGCCAATCGGGGGTATGTTTGAGCAAGGGTGTACACAGGTAATTAATCACTCCCGGCGTATCTTTTTTCACACCGCGGAACATCTTACGCAACGCCCGTTTCACCAGTTTTTCCGGTGGAATGCTCACCGTCAGTGCCACGGCCAGTTTGCGCAAGTTGGGTGCCAAACCGAACAACGCAGTATCCACGGCTCCGGGAGCCATCACGGTGATGCCCACGTTCTTGGGGCGTAATTCATACCACAGCGATTTGGAAAAATTGTATATAAACGCTTTGGTAGCATTGTAAGTCTGAATACCGGGCATGGCCATCCAGGCGGACATCGAACTCATATTGAGGATATATCCTTTTTTGCGGCGACGACCACAGATGCGTTGGGATTGCTCCTGCTCACTGAGTTCCCGTGCCATCATCTTTTCTCCAAACAGCCGGCACAGTTTAGCCACAGTCACCACGTGCAAATTGAGCATCAACTCGATTCGGCGCATGGCCGTTTCGCAGTAGGGGTTAAAGAAGAACACGCCTGCGTCGTTAATGAGTATATCCACTACCAGCCCCTGCTCTTCGCAGTAAGCAAACAGGTCTTCAGCGGCATCCGTTTGGCTCAGATCCTGATACCGGGCAATGGTCTTCACGCCATATGCGGCCGCCAACTGTTCCGCCACCTGTTGCAACTCCTGTTGCTGGTTGGACACCAACAACAAATCGCAATGATAATCGCGCGCCAACTGCGTCGCGTATTGTAATCCGATGCCACTCGAGGCACCTGTCACTAATGCAAGCATACCATTAACCATTAACCATTAACCATTACTTTTGATTCCAGCGCTTTTCGAGCGTGGCAATTTCGCGTTTCAACAATTTCGGTATCACTTCGCCATCGCGCTCCACGCACTCGTGGCATTTCATTTCTTTGGTATACATACGCCCGATGCAGTAATTGGAGCGACCGCAACCGGCATGATAATGCGGGTTTTCCTGCACATGGTGCACAAACTCGGGGTCCTTAATCAGCACATGGGCCAGTTGAAACAGTTCAAACCCTTCGTCCATGATTCTCTGGCAATCGTCACCCGACTGGACGCCACCGACGTAGATGAGTGGTACATTCTGGATCTGGGCCTGGAACCGTTTGGCCAACGACATAAAGTACAGGGGTTGGAACTTCACGGTCGGAATGAGCAAACCGGCCAAACCGCTATCCAAGGCGGCCTTGAGCCACCACATCGATTTCATCGGCATATAGTGCGCCAGCGCATGCGTGGGCATCGCGCCGGACAAGATGGTCATGGGTGAAGCCGACACCGTTCCTCCGGACAGTACAATACCATGCACATGGTGTTTGGCAATCTCTTTGGCGATGCGCAATCCTTCTTCTACGCTCACCCCTCGCCAACAGTCGTCGTACATATTGGTTTTGACAATCACCGCCATATCCTCTCCGGCATGGACCATCACTTCGTCCAGCACTTCGTTGAGGAAGCGGGCACGGTTTTCGAACGACCCGCCATACTGGTCATGTCGGTGGTTGGTTCTCGGTGCCAGAAACT
Source organism: Bacteroidales bacterium UBA1714 (assembly GCA_002317295.1). Taxonomy (GTDB): domain Bacteria; phylum Bacteroidota; class Bacteroidia; order Bacteroidales; family Paludibacteraceae; genus Colicola. Next base: position 13,930 of record DCIY01000018.1, on the reverse strand, counting down.
GCGACAGCAGGTAGGCGTGACCGGCATGTATCTCGACACAGTCAAATCCCGCCTTGCGGGCAAAATCCACCGCTTCACCAAATCGGCGCACCAGCGTTTTGATTTCCTCCACCTTCAACCTCCGATGGATAGTTGGTGAATATAGATTCAGACCATTGCTGGCACTGACGGGCATACAATGACAGGTGGACCAGTGGGTCATATTACCACAGTGGCCCAATTGGATACTGGCTTTGGCCCCTTGGGCATGCACCGCATCGGTCAGGTGCTTCAACCCGGGCAGGGCTTCGTCTCTCACATAGAGCTGGCCGTCAAACGACACGCCACTCAGATCCACCGCACAATAGGCAACGGTCGTCATCCCGACACCGCCGCGAGCAACAGACACATGGTAATCCTCCAACATCTGAGACGGAGTGTTGTTGGCACACATGTTCTCAAAAGCAGCCGATCGAATAAATCGGTTGCGTAGCGTAATAGGCCCCAATTGATAGGGCGTAAACAGTTTACTTTCCATTCTTGACTAATATATAAACGGAATAATGCGTTTTAGTTTTTTACGATTAAACTCGTCTGGGAATTCCGCTTCGTATTTATGATAGATTGAATTGGCTCGAGGAACGAGGTTGCTGCACGTGAGCAGGAAGAACAAACCTCCGGCAAACGACCAGGTCAGTATCGCCCACCCCAACCATTCGGTTATCTCACCAAAATAGTTGGCTGAGGTCACATACTTATACAGTCCCTGCTTGGGCAGATAGTGCGCCGTATCTCCCGGTTGACGCAAATGACGAATCACATGGTCAGAGTGCATATTGATGATCCAACCAATGATAAAAATCGCCGTGCCGGTAATAAACTGCCAACTTCCCAACCACGACACGTCGTAGGGACGATAATCAGGAGCAAGATAGAACAACCATATACCCTGAACGTATCCGTTAATCAGATTCCAAATCACGCTGAAGAACATAATCACCAGCGGCATCTTGCTGTTGCCCTTCATGAGCAGCGGGAAGATAAACGAACGCTGGAAATAATGGAACTGAAATATCAGAAAAAACACCCAATACGGCAGCAGCAGTTTGACGTCGGATTGCGCCCACAGGAAGAGCATCACCAGGAAGACCGGTGCTTCCATCAGTATCCACCCTACTTTGTTGTTGATGGCAGGACCCCATTTCTCTGTACGCATCTTGCCATAACCGGCATCTACAAAATACAGGGCCACAAAGATGACCACACACACCAATGCCATCACAAACAGGAAGGTGTTAAAAAACTCCATAGAATATAGTGCATTCATATCAAGAGAGTATTTACAAATTTACGCAAATTTATCATTATAATCAAAATTCGCTGCAAAGTTACAAAAATTTTCTGATGTGTGCAAAAAAAATGCACCTTTTCGGTGCATTTTTTTAGTTTAGACGGCTACGTGCCTACAGTGCGGCCGTAGGGGTTACAAAATCAATCCTGCCAACAACTGGAACATGTTATAGTTCGTGGTGAGCTTATCGTGGGCGGTGATGAAGCGATAATTATATTGTCCTTGAATATAAATGTACTTCATGGGGCGATAATTGAAACCTATCATGATATTGTTGCTCAACTTCTCCGGCATATTCTTGTAGTCAGAACGATAAGCATCATAGCGGGCCAAAACAGACCATTGGTTCCAGAACTTATTGCCCGAACCGGGGTTGATGGTATATTGGAGCAATCCATACCAACCATCGCTATATTGACCATGGGTTTTACCGCCGATATACTCCGTACGAGCTGCCCAATGTGCATCTTGATAGCGGAAGGATGCTGCCCAACGATGGCGTTCGGATTTTTCCTTATGCAGATCCACACCCTCTATACGATTGTAGGTGCCCAAATAGCCGGATCCACCGATGGTTATTTCCTTGATGGGATGCAGATACAACCATGCGGAATAGTCCATATACGGATCACTCTGCAAGGCTTTGAATCCCGCGCCGGAGCCGTTGTAAACACCTATCTTATAATCGAACAAATCGTGTGGTTTGCCTCCCCAATTGACTTTCAAAGCCTGACCATAGATAGCAAAACCCATATCACGTCCGTAACGCAATTGTTCCAATTCCGGTGTGAGAACTTTGTTGAATCCCAACAGGGCCAACGTTACTTGTGAATAATTGATGGCCTCGTTGTTGCCAGGTCCGTAGTTGTTATCCAACGAAATGGGCGTCTTGGCTTGACCTACAAAGATATTGAAATAGGAACTTTTGAGTTTTAAGTGCGCCAATGGATGGAAATTCAGGTGCAAATCCACTACTTGCAAATTGCCAAAGTCAAATTGGAAATTATAATCAAACCAATCAAACGGGCTACCCTTGACACCGGCCCAAACGGTATTGAACACAAAGGCGTTGCTTGGATCAGCATCGTTCATAAACTGTCCTTCGTAACCAAATTTGATGACACCATGCACTTGCGGAATATACCGCGATTTGGCATTCACTTTTTCCATAACTGTGTTCACCAGTCCCAACGTGTCCACATTTTCTTGTGCACACATAGTACCCCAAGCACCCAGCATCAGGCCAATCACTAAAAGAGTCTTTTTCATGTGATAATAGATTTAATAGTTAATAATAGTGTTTAAATATCCTTATTTCATTCCATACGTATGGACGGAAACGCCCTGTGCGGATGGCAGGTAGTTGATTCCCCACCAACACATCTGCAAGCAGCAGAAGCACAGGATAAGCAACCACAGCGCCGCCTTGTCCATGGTAGGATTCGGATGTTTTTGTGTGACACGCCGCATATGGATATATCCCAAATACAATAGCCACGTGATGGCCGCCCATGTTTCTTTGGGATCCCATGCCCAATAATGCCCCCAAGCCTCTTTGGCCCAAAATGCTCCCATCAACATGCCCAAGGTCATAAAACTCAGACCTACGGCGACCAATTGGTCCAGTAGTGAGTAGTGGGTAGTGTGTAGTGTGTAGTGGAGGCGAGGGAGGAGCATCGCGATGGCCACGAGGGTGGCTGCACCCAATAGGGCGTAGCAGAACATATACACAATCACGTGTGGCGCAAACCATCCACTTTGCAACGCCGGCATTAAGGTGGTAGAATGAATCTCCGGTTTAAGGAGATTAATCAGCGTAAAAACAGTGGCCAATAATGCCGAGAACGACAGTATCCATTTGTACTGCCAACGTCCATAGACGATGATACCCGCCAGTGGCAGGAAGAAGGCATACCACAAACGTGTTTCCCCCATGGTGCGCAACGGAGGGCGCTGCATGGTAATCCATATACTGCCAATAAACGCGGCATAGATCAATAGTCCTGCTATGGTGAGTGCATAGGTAAGGGTTTTGCGATTGCGAAACGCACTAACGGCTCCTCCCCACCATAATAGCAGACTGGCTATGGCAAAATAAATAAAGTAGTCCCACATCATGGTTCTTCAGATTTAGACTGCCTGCTTTCACCGGCAAAGATAAACATAAAGATGGCTCCCAATACCATCATGATGAGTCCTGCATATACCGCAGGCAACCATGGGTCACGTACCAATTCAAATACGGAAGTGGTGGACCAACGTCCCATTTGGGTATCGTAGTTTAATTGGTAGATCTTCCAACCCTCTATTTGGAGCGGATGATTCACCTCTATCACCCCTTGTACATGCTGTCCATTCTGGGTATATACATCGACTTGGGAGGCATAGCGTTTGGGTTCCTGCTCAGGCATGACGGCAGAACAACTGTCGTTCACCCGCAGGGCGGCAAAGGGAAACATAAAACTGCCATTACTCACCCACCCTGCCGTATCTCCCACGTGCACGTATGCTGCTGTGGTAGCTCCCATCGAGTGCCACTCTACATAGCGATGGTCCACAGGTGCAGCATATTCGATTACGGAATCGGTATGAATGAGGATATCGGACGATATTTTTTGGCCGGTGGAGTTGCTGATCAACACCACTTGTGGTGCATATTGTTCCAACACAAAATCTTGCAACTCAATGGCCAATGGCAGTTCGACCACTGCCTTGCTTTCCTCATCCATGGCACGCCATTCTATTTGTCCCTCCTGACACGACATTTTCAGCCGTTGCATATCGGCCGAACCCGCCGTAGCCGCCACCAGCGCCAGCATCAGTCCCAAATGATTGGTGATAAAAGCCAGATTCTTGACGATATTGCTTTTGTTCCATGAACGGATGCGGCTGAGGCGTTTGAGAACGGCCAATCCCATAATGATGACCATCCACCAATAGCAGAGTACCAGTGGCCAAAAACGCAGCATGGACATCCAACCGGTGATACCCATCACCAGGGTCAAGGCTGCACTAAACAGAATAGCCGGTACCGCAGCCTGAGAGGTGGCTAAATAGCGAATCGGGTACACGCGGTCGCGCAGCAGATGCAGCACCAGAATCACAATGAGCAGCATGGCCACCAGAATACCATTCACCGGCCATGCCATGAGCGACCATTGCACTTCGCCCATGACCCATTGGAGTACCATTCCAACAACAAGAAGACCGCCGCCAATGCAGCAGCCTTCTTTCCATGTATAGGGATTAGTCCACATACTTATAGTTGGCAAGTCACGTAGGCATCTTCACGAATGACGCCATTTGCGCGTGCACTCTCAATCCATTTGGGACGAATCGTCTCCAAGAATTTTTTCTTGGCTGCCTCTTTGGCAGGAATATCCAAACCGATATACTTTTGTGCTTTTTCCTTGGTGCTGATGTCGGGCATGGGAACAGCCTCCAAATGGCCATTCTTAGCCAAGGTCTTTTGCACCTCCATACGAGCCTGCAAAGCATAATCCAGACCGCGACCCAGGATACGTGTTACCTCTTGTGGTGCGTGGAAGAAGGCGCCATGAGCGGCTACAGCAAAGTCCCAACGCCATTGAGCCTTACGAATCAGTTGCAGCGCATTGGCCATTTGGGCTTCGGTGGCACCCTTATCCCAAGCGTATTTGGCTTCAATATGAGCGCGAGCCAATTCGTCTTCCAGACGAACCGCCAATTCTTCACATTTGTGTTGACGTTCAAACACATTGGCCAACAGAGTCTCTTCGCTCTCACGGTGGCATACCAGACAGGTACGATCCATTTTAGCCAAAGGAGATTGGATATGGTGGTCCGAGAACTTAACACCACCTTCTGCCTTATACGGCATGTGGCAGTCTGCACAACTTACACCACGTTGACCATGGATACCCATTTTAGCCGTTTCAAATCCGGGGTGTTGGGCTTTGAGAATCGGTGCACGAGACAGTGCATGTTTGTAATCAAAGTATCCTGTTGCATCGTAATAAGCTTCCATATCTTCCACGGAGAAACCCTTATCCCACGGGAACGTGAGGTATTGGTCTTTTTCGGGCGTAGCAGGATCATCCTTGAAATAGTACTCTACGTGGCATTGTGCACATACCAGCGAACGCATCTCCTGATGAGAAGCTTTGGTGATATCAATGCCTTGACGAGCATAAGCCTCAATCAGAGCAGGACGTGAAATGCGCAGATCCATGGTTTCAGGATCATGGCAGTCAGAGCAGCCCAGAGGGTTCACGATTTCATTACCCCACATAGCCCAGTTGGCTTTGTAGTACTCAGCCACACCCTTCTCGGCCATGATACGAGGTACATCGGGCGATTTGCAGGTCCAGCAGGTACCCGGTTGGTTGGAACCGGTTGTTTCGGTATCGGGCGCACCCGTACGTAGTGAGCGCGTCATATCTTCTATGGTGTGCATGTGACCACGAGGGGTGGTATAGTCCCACGAGAAGGCGTAACCGGCCCACAAAATCACCATATTGGGGCGACCGGCCAGCACGTCTACGGCTTCCGAACCGTTGTAACACATTTTAGGTTTCGCATTCTTATCAAATTTCTGATCCAGAGGTGCCGATTCAAAATCGGTTTGCTCCGTTGCGCGCCAAGTCTCATACTCACGCGGAAAATCGGTACGAAAATCCTCATTGGGAGAATGAACCGCTTCTCCTACCATAGGAGCCTTGCGGTTGTTAAAGATACTGGCCACTTCGGCTCTGCGTTCCAATAATAGGGCGGTTACCATGCCCAAAATAACGACGGCTCCCAAGGATACACCAAACAGGATCCATCCATGCCAAGGTTGAAATTTCTTTTCACTCATAGTACTGAATATTTAGAGGTTTATAATAATTCTGCATTTTGCATTCTTAATTCTGCATTCTCTTCACCCATTCCGGTACAGGTGCTTGCGGGACTGGCACGCGTGCATTAGCCGTGGCCGACAGGGAGTTTTTTCCTCCATGGGGCACATCGCGGTGGCAGTCCCAACATGCTTTGCCTTCGCCTTGGGCAATTTGCATCATGTTTTTTTGTCCAACACTGGCCAGGGTGGTAGTCACATCCAAGTGACAACGAACGCAGTTCTCCAAGATAACTTTCTTGGACATCTCTTGCGCCTCAGGTACATCACGGGCTACACCAGCCACTAACATTCCCACGTGTTTCATACCATCCACACCCTTAAAGGCAAACTTACGCACCACATTCTCGTGCGGAACATGGCAGTCATTACACGTAGCCCTTTGAGCGTGAGACGAATGATCCCACGTGGCATAATAAGGTGTCATCAGGTGACAATTCACACACGCAGCCGGATCATCACCCAGATACGTGTGCATGCGCAGCAAGTAAGCACACTCGCCACACAGACCCACAAAAACTCCACAGAGGACTATAATAATAGCCCTTTGCCAACGAGGAATATGAGTCCAGAAACATTCTTTCGCCATGGTAATAAACAGATCTAAGTTAAATTTCGGTGCAAAGATAATGCTTTTTTTTGACTTTACCAAATTATTTGCCTTTTTTTTTGCATAATTCGATATTTTTTTGTACTTTTGCGGTCCAATGCGCAAGATATTGCTTATATTATTCATCACAGTGCCCGCTTTATTATGGGCGGATAAGGACTCCACCAACGTCTATCAGGGGTTCTCCGGAGGCATGATGGTGCATACAGGTTATTTGTTTGGTCAGGATCCGAATGCACCACGGAATGCGGAAGGAATATTATGTAGTCCGCAAGGGGCTTCTTTTGGTATCGGCGGTGCGTTACGTGTCAATCTGTTCAAGCATCTGCGTGTAGGAGGAGAGGGGGCAGTGTCCACGATGCCGAGTAGCACCACGGATTGTCATAAGCGTCTTCAATCGGGCAGTTATATCCGTACCGGTTGGGGAGGAGTGTTGGCGGATGCCTGTTGGCGATGTGATAAGGTGTGGCCGTATATAGGTGGCGTTATAGGTGGTGGAGCGATGCGTTCGCTATATCTGTTAGAGGGCAATGAGAATGATTGGATAGAGGAAGACCATGCCCTTTTTCATAAGCAGTCGTTCTTTTTTGTAGAACCCTATGTGGGATTAGATTGGTGCATGAGCCAAAAGGTACATCTGACTTTCCGTTTCGACTGGCTGGTTGCCTTACATCGTCAATCGTTGGTTCAGCCCACCGGTCCACGATTGTACATAGGCTTTATGTTTTGTCATTAATACTATTGCCTTAAACCGTTAACAGGAAGGCCATATAGAGCGGCAGGGTGAGTAATTGGCCCTCGCGCCCGATGTTGTAATCACCCAATTTGATAGCTTGTTCGACATGATATTTGTTAGGGTTGGTAAGTATCGTACGCGTGGATTTGGTTCTGCCTGTAGTGGCTTTACATTCGACCAGAGTGCATCGATTATGATAGGACATGACAAAATCCACTTCCAATCCTGAATCTTTGTGATAATAGTATAGTTTACGACCCATCTTCCCAAAAATATCGGCTATCAGATTCTCAAAGATAGCACCTTTGTATCCCAATAAATTGCCTTGGATAACAGCCGCCTGGGTACCATCTTCCAACTGACTGATCAATAGGCCTATATCTGCCATATAAATCTTAAACACATCGTTGTCAGCATTGCCGTCCAAAGGCAATTCAGTGATTTTCAAGTTTCTGCACCGACGAACGATTCCGGCGTCTTCTATCCATTGCAGACTACCCCAATAATCCTTGGCTCGCGCCCCCGTCTTGATAGTAGCATAGGTAAATTTCTTATTCTCTTTGCTCAATTGTGCCGGAATAGAGTTGAAACATGCCTGGATACGAGGTTGATCTTCATTGGAGGCATATTTCATCATGTCCGCACGGTAACCATTCATGATACCTCGCTGCACAGCCATCACCTCGCTCAGGTTGTGAGTGGCGAAAAAGCAGTTAATGGCTTCGGGCATTCCGCCTATCACTACATAATAGAGTAGCAATTGTTTCAGACGTTCGTGCCAAAACTCATCCACGGGAGTCTCTGTGGCCAAGTTCTGTCTCAGTTGCTCAATCGTACGCTCGCCGATATTGTTGGCCCATAACCATTCTTCAAAATCCAAAGGGTACATATCCACTATATACTCGTACCCAACCGGTATATCGGCGTTTGTATCCGTCTGGTTCCATGTATGTGAGTGATAACCACTTACACCCAACAAGGAACCTGTACACATCACATCGTAGCGACCATCTGTATGCAGAAACTTCAGCGCAGTTCTCGCACGTGGACATTCTTGGATCTCATCCAATACGATACAAGTGTTATGTTCCGGCAGTTGGGTACCAACAGGTAAGAAAGTACTGATTTTTTCGATGAGACTTTCTACACCCAGATCACCTGAAAAGATGGATTTGTAGGCCTCATTTTGCAGAAAATTGAGATACACAACCTGTTGATAATGACTATTGGCAAATGCCATAACAGAATAGGTTTTACCACATTGACGGCATCCCTTCACGATAATGGGCTTGTGATTTTCTGTCGATTTCCAATGTTCAAACAAGTGCTCAATTTTTCTTCTCATCGTAATTGTTTTATTTATAGTCATTTAACACTTTTTCAAGCGAATCATTCCACTTTCGTAACACTTTTTCAAGCGAATCATTCCACTTTCGCAACACTTTTTCAAGCGAATTGCGCTGCAAAAGTACAACAAATATTTGGAATGTGCAAAAAAAAATGCACTTTTCGGTGCATTTTTTAGGTTGGACGGCTGCGCCTAACGGCAGATGACGAATCATGGATTGTCTCTATGTAGAAACTGACAGGGCGGAAGCCATCGTTGCAACTAATCATGGCGCTATAGGGGTTCTTCATCCAGCCGTCGTAGAAATTGCCTTCTCCGCGTGCCAGAGCCTCCACAAACTCCCGCATGGTTTTCCATGCTTCGGGACATAAACCTTCCGGACATTGTCCATTAACGCTTATCCATGATTGTCCTTCACGCACATCGCAGGCGTGCTCTATGGGATTTTCATATATCGCCATCAGGTCATTGTATTGCACCTTACGAATGGCAGTTATCTTGACATTGTTCATAGCATTACTCTTATTCGTCCTTATGTTTCAGCGTTATTACTGTGATCTCCTGTGGACAATTGATGCGCATGGGCAGGGTGCAACCGATACCCTGATTGATATAGAGCGATTGTTGCCCCGCCTTCACCCAACCTATGTTGTCGCGGAACATCGTGGCAGACAACGGCCAACCAAACACTTTCACTTGTCCAGCATGGGTGTGACCACTCAAGGTGAGCACAATAGGCTCTTTGTCGGCTACCTCGGCTCGCCAATGCGATGGATCATGCGTCAGCAAGATGCGAAAACCTTCTGTACCTTCCATCGCTTGAGGCAAATCGCCTGCATTGATAGTATGGAATCCCTGCCCATCGCCGCTGCGGTTATCTACTCCTATCAGCGTCAATGCTTCATTGATGCGGCAATGCGAATTGCGTAACAAGTGCCAGCCTAAACTATCGCGTTCGTATTGTGCTACACGTTCCACCTCGCGCTGACGTTCCTCATCCGAATAGTGGCGTCGGTAAATCAGAAAATCGTGATTGCCCAATACACTATACACGCCATCTTTGGCACGCAGTTGTTGGAGCATAGCGGTATAAGGCATTGCTTCTTCCGCACCCGATGTGACCAAATCGCCTGTGAAACAGATGAGGTCAGGCCTTTGGGCATTGATATTGTTCACTACACGTTGCAAAGCAGCGGGACGATCATCAAAGGTGCTCAGATGCAAATCGGAGATATGAACTATCTTATAGCCGTCCAACTGTTCGGACACCTGCGCTGATTGGAATACCTGTTCATTCACCACCATACGGAATCGTCCAATCCAGATACCATATGCCATCAGCGAGATGAACACAACCTCTATTCCGATGGTAGTCCACCCAAACGGCGCATACGGCACACGCCCGCCAAAGCACAGACCAATCAGCCAACTGATTAGCCAGATGATATGTGGCAGGAGCGCCAGGATGATACCCAACACCAGCACCGCTAATATGGTCATTTTGAGCATGGACATTGTTTATCGTATAAACCCCATGGCTTGTGCAGCGGGCTGACCGTAATAGACAGGTGCGCCTATGATCAGGCCATCACACTTTTCCATGGCAGCAATCACCTGGTTACATGGATCATCGTTGAACACGCAGCGATGATTGCCTTTTTGTTTGCACGTACCGCATACGACACATCCGCGTACGGGCTGATTACCTATCCATAGTATCTCTGTCTCGATGCCTTGTTTATTCAGTTGCTCAGCCGCCTCGCTGAGTGCGATGTAGGTATTGCCCTCCTTATGTGGACTACCATTGATTAGAAGAACTTTCATTGTGTTATCAAATTAGTTAACGGCATGTGGAAGGTACCGTCTGTTGATACGATCCTCTGGGACCAGGATTTTTGGTGCTGCTTTGCCGGCGAGGATGAGAATTTTCTTACCGTTGCGATAGATATGCAGCTGCCGTGAGCGGAGTACATAGGTCACTTCCGGATCGGCAATGATGGCCTGATAGATGGGATAATACACCCCACTCTCTTGCAGCAGTTTGCGCTGCAAGTGGCTGCACATGAGTGATATGTCTAATGGGCAAAGCATCGTATTTGTATTTAGTGTCCAAAGGGTCAGACCCCTTGTGGGTAATGAGGGGGTTATAAGAAGGCAGACATATATAGTGGTAGATATTGTATAGTGTCTGTTGTTTCACACACCTCCTTATTTAAGACGATCGCGTCTTCAATGTATTCAGATTGATTATCCAGCACATTGTCTAAAGCAGCATGTTGCGTGAAGGTTGTTTTTACGCCATTCCTCTAATTGGTTCGTTATCTTACGCTTAAGCATTGTTTTAGTATGTTATTGCAATGTATTTTTAACAAATTCAGTACATTATTACATATATTTTTCTACAAATTTCGTGCCAAATTTTCGCCCCATCGCCTCCGGTCTCTTGTTATCAAATTAGTTAACGGCATGTGGAAGGTTAGTTCTTTTTACCTTCCCTTACATCGGCTACGATGGCCCATATCAGGTGTATCAGTCCCATACCAAAGGCCAGGATAGAGAGCACACCGACTTGGCGCAAATAGCACCCCACTGCTGCCACCAGCCATGCGATGGCAATGACGTAGAGCAATTGGGCATTGAGTTTGATTTTCTGTTTGTGCATCGTGTTATCAAATTAGTTAACGGCATATTATTGAACAGATCATTACAGAGTAGAATGTCTGGGAACAAGGTCGGTGGCAAGGTCTGGGTGGCGTGTGGCGAAGAGTTGATAATCCGTTTGGAGGCGAAGAAGTATATGCGCAGGAATGCCCAAATAAAATTCCAAAGAAATAGCATTCTCCACGGATAGCGCACGTTGGCCATGTATCCACAAATGGATAGCAGTACGTGAAACTCCCATCATTTGGGCCAATTCCGATTGTGTAAATTGTAGGTCATCCAATACGAGTTGAATGAGAGCTCCTGGACTGACCGGACGATGGATGAGTATCTGTTCTTCAGACATGTTATAAGGCAATTGCGTTTGCAGCAACAAGGCATCTGCCTGTATACGCTCAACAGGGATGCCTAAACGGCGCATCAGTACATCGATTGGAGTGGTAGGACTATCATTTTTGCCTCTCAGGCGTTTCTTTTCCTGCCAATATTCTTCATATACGTTGTCCATAGAGTAGTAAAAGAGATTTGTTATATATAATATAAGTTTGTGGGTTCATGTGATGCTGTTATCATTTTAGTTAACAGCCTTAATGGAAGGTTGTTGTATTTTTTGATACACCAATCGATCATCTCCATTGTGCGTGTGAATGATGCCGCAGTAGTGAAAACCGGCTTTTTCCACCACATGACGCATGGGAGCATTGTCGCGGTGGGTATCGATGCGTATGTTATTGATTTGGTCAAACGCATAGGCCAGTACCGTGGTCATTAAGGAGTGAACGCCGTCACATGAAGCCACGCGATGGATGGTGCCATAGGGTAATGTGTCATCGAGCCATTGTCCCTGATAGATGATCCGATAAGTAGGGTCTTCACCTACGATGAGCACAAACGTTCCCACTACCTCACCTGCATCTTCTACGATATAGCTTACTCCTAGGTCAATATCGTTTATGAGTCGCGCCTCATCAGGATAGCCATTCACCCATTGCAAGGTATTGCCCATAGCAGCCATCCTTGCTTTGGCTTGGGCAAAGATCTCCTGCATAGCAGGTAGGTCACTATATGTGGAATGGCGAATGGTCATCGAGTTTGAGTTTTCTGTTTTTCACTGTGTTATCAAATTGGTTAACGGCCTATTTTACACAAAGGGGTCAGACCCCAATGGGTAATTTTTGTTGTTGAGACAAGTATTCGTTGTAGGTCATTGTCAGAAGTTCAGTGCCAAACCCAGGCCATTCTGATTGGCCTTGAGGCTGAGGTAGGCTTGCGTTTTGCGCTGGGAGTAAGCATAGATATCGGCCGTATTGTGCATGCGCGAATAACCTACGCCCAAGCACACAATACCGGCAATGGTCAGACCTTCCCCAGCTGCTGCCAACAATGCGCCCACGACGGTGGCTGCAGGTACGGTGGTCACCGTTGGCACTTCGCCATCGGCAGTCGGAACGATTTGTGTATAATACTTCATGCTGCCTGCCAAGTATGTTATACCACCAATTACTTCAGCGCCCAAGCCGGCTCCAAACAGTGCCCAACCGGTGTTGCTGAGTTTTAAGGCATTTTGGAACTGCATGGCCAGATTGGCTTCAGCGTTTTGCTGCATATGCATGGCAAAGGCAGCCTTCTTCATACTCATGCCGTCCACATAATAGGTATTACCGGCACGCATAATACTCTGTGCACTCATCGTCATAGCACTCAGTGCCACGATGGCTAATAAGAATAGTTTTTGCATCATTTTAATATTTTATTGGTTGTTGTCCTGTCAATTTTCGTTTGACGGTACAAAAGTACTATAAAAATTTGATATACGCAAATTTGCACAAAAAAAAAGTGGCTCCCCTCTCAGGAAGCCACCGTTGTCGTAGGCGTTATTGCGCCGTGTCGTTGCCATGCTTGTCAACGTGCGAGCGTCCGATACTGAGAATCATCTCAATGAGTGACCAGAAGAACGCCAGCAAGGTTTTCTTTTCATTGTCTTTCAGTGCCATAATGGTGAATGGTCGGACAAAGTCCTAATGGTTAATGGTTAACGGTTAATGGTGAATGGTTATTGGTTAGTTATTAACGGTCGCTACGCGACATGTCCGTTATACTATGGCATACGACCTGGCGGTCTTTGGTGCATAGGCAGCATATGTGTCATTATAAGCGAGCTTAACTGCCCCATCTCCTACCTATTCACGCCAACTTATGTTGGCTATGCCATAGTATAAATGTTTTCCGGTTCCGACCCGTCGGAACATTGCCGGCCACTGCGTGGCATAAATTTTCAGTTAGATTTTTGAGCGTAGCGAACTAATGATTTTAAAATCTTTACTAAAAATTAAACTAAAAATAAGTTGATCATACTTTAGGGGGCGCTG
>DCIY01000032.1:57022-65442 GCA_002317295.1 Bacteroidales bacterium UBA1714 | reverse complement strand
GTCTGCAACGAATCGTAATACACGCCACTCTTGCTCAGCGCCTTACCATGCCAAACGTAATCCTCTCCATAGCAGGAGATGGCACTGTCTGCCAACGCATAGACGGGATGCACCGTCAGTATCAGCCTATGAATAGCACTATCGCACCCATAGATACTGCGAACGGTATCCACATATAAGCCTGCCTCGCTATACTCTCGTCCTCTCCACGAGAATGCCTCTCCGGAACATATACCCTGATGCAGGGTATCGACCTGTGCCTGTGGCATCACCTTGAGGTATAAGGTATAGACGCTGTCGCAGCCGTAAATGGTCTGCAACGAATCGTAATACACGCCACTCTTACTCAATGACCGTCCATGCCAAACATAGTCTTCTCCATAGCAGGAGATAGCACTGTCTGCCAACGCATAGACGGGATGCACCTCCAGCATCAGCTTATGAATAGCACTATCGCAGCCATAGATACTGCGAACGGTATCCACATATAAGCCTGCCTCGCTATACTCTCGTCCTCTCCACGAGAATGCCTCTCCGGAACATATGCCCTGATGCAGGGTATCTCGATGTATCGGCTCCGAATAACGAACGAAATGAAGCGTATAGACGGAGTCACAGCCATGGATGGTGGTAAGCGAATCGTGATATGTGCCAGAAGCATTCAGCACGCGTGCATGCCAGGTATAGGGCGTTCCGTCGCATGAAACGAAGTTTTCAATGAAGGTATAATGCGGAGCCACTGTCAGTTCCAATCGGTTAATGACCGTATCGCACCCGTAACGATTGCAGGATGTATCGGCATAAATGGTCGATTGGGTAAAGATCTTGCCGCGATAACTGTACGATTCACCCTGACAAATGGTATCCCGAACGGTATAGGTCACGGCAGGCTGATCGCAAGGCATGGCCTGCACAAAGAACTCCTTCCACTCACTGGCGGTCTTGTAGCGATTAAGGCTAATCGGATATACGTTGAGGGTGATGTCTTTGCGGGTCAAACCGCTAAACGTACTGGAATAACATCCCGGAGGAGTCAACGCCTCACAAGTAATAGATTGCAGTCCTTTGCAGTTTTGCAGCGCATATTTTGCCAATTGGTTCACGCTTTCCGGCAACACAAGGGAGGTCAAATTCTCGCAATTATAGAAAGCATATTGGCCAATGGAAGTAATGGTCGAGGGCAGGGTAATGGAGGTGATCTGATAATTGTACAGGGTCGCTTTGCGGCAATTGTAGAAAGCATAATCGCCTATGGTATGCAGTGGACCGTTAAAGATAATCACACCGACGCCATTGGAAAACTCATGCCGGGAAATGCTTTGGTCAAAAGCATCTGTGTGGACTCCTGCCAAGTATTTAATGGTCGTTTCCCGCAGTTTTTGATATCCCGTGTACGTAATGACTTTGGATGGATCAATGCCGGTTAAACGCAAAACGGCAATCTGATCGCCATGAATGGTCTTGATGGTGTCGCCATAATAGGTGCCCGCTTGTGTATACGTGTGAGCGTTCCACACATACGATTGTCCGGGTATCAGTTCGGCATCGGTATAGTTGATTTGGTCCACCACATCATCGCACAGGTACGAGTAGCGAACAGGCGAACCGGTGGTTTGATACACCGCATAGTAGGTCATGCCGCTTGTGATGGCATTCCCTGTTTGGGCCAATGTCAAATCAGACCCATCTTGTTTCATGGTCGTTTGTGTCGTCCACCCATAGAATATTCTGCCATTGGAGCAGGCTGCAGGCGATGAGGTGGGTAAAGTGAGCGACGCTTGCGAGGTGGTGGTTGTGAAAGTACTGCCGTTGGCTATCCAGGTATGGTGAAAAGTAGCATCGCCGCCGTTGTACTTAAACGAAATAACCCCATCGGTCTCGCTGATATCCGTGAGAACACAACCCGCTTTGACGGTTTTGGAGGTCACTTTGAGTGTGCCCGGATACGGATCTTTGCCCGAATCCAAACCCGTGGTCGAACCGGTGGCAGAAAGCAGGGTGTAGCGCGGAGCATTCTCTGTATTGTTGGGCACAGACCAATTGGAACGGTAAACGACTTGCCATATCACCAAACCATGTCCGGGCAGTGCCCCATCAAAATTGCCTTCCTTTTGTCTGTTTTCCAAATAATAAACAGTGTCCGTCGAGGTGTAATTGGAGGCTGTGGTGGTACCATTGATATGTTTGGCATAGGCCGTTCCTACAGGCATGGTAATGGTTTGCTGGGCGTTTTGAGCCAACAGGGGTGGCATCGTTGCCCAACCCATATAACACTTATCAAAGATACTATACAAGGGTGGTCGTTGTCCATTGCCGTTGTACGAACCGTAGTCCATCAACGACCAATGCCCAGGAGTCAAGTCATTGGTAAAGTTATATCCATATTGAGTGTCGTAGTAATCCGGCATACCAAGCACATGTGAGAACTCATGTGCAAACGTACCGATACCATCTGCGTCACTGCCCGACGCTCCATCCAATTCAGCCGAGCAACCATACCTACTCAGCGTCTTACCATCCAGTTTGCTGGAGGCTATGCCGCTCAACGACCAACTGTGGGGCCAAATGGTGTTGGCTCCTCCTCCGGACGATTCGGCATAACCGGCATAGATGACATAGATATTATCCACCGTGCCATCACTGTTGCCGTCATAGTCGGCAAAATTGCATCCCATATCGTCGGCCTTTTGGCAAGCTTCCCATACCATCTCGCGCGCACGCACATCGTTGCCTCGAGTGCCATTGTTGTTGGCACCATAATATTCCATCTCATGATCCAGCGTCACCGGTCCAAAGACATCAAAATGAGGGGTGTAGTTACCATCAGAGGAGGCAATAAAATAGTCTCTCACCGAACCATAAGGGGGATTGTCCACCTTATTGAGCATATCATCAAAAAACGCATTGTTATGCGCTGTCAACATGCTTTTATCGCTGTAGTTAACCAGTATGACCAGCATCTTGGTGGGCAGCGGCGAAATGGGGGCCCGTTGCATGTCTTCCATCTCGCTGAGCATCGGCGACTTCATTCGTTGGGCCATTCGTTGTTCTGTGTTGAGCGGTTGTTCTATCGCCACCCACCATCCTTCGTCATTGAGCATCATCTCCTGCCCAGAGCGATTGATCCAATAGTGATCAAATTCGTCCCCCACCTGACGCAGTTCCACGGTCGTACCATCCGGTTGGGTCATCGTCAACCAACTGGGACGGGCGGGAACGGCCCACAACAACTGTGACATGCCAATAACCATCATCGCCACCAGCGCAAAGCATTTCTTATTCATTATCATAACGTTTTCATTTTTGATGATTCAGGTTCCAAAATCGGCACCAATTCTGTAAGCCGCACTGCTCGCACTTGGGCTTGCGTGCCTGGCATATATAGCGTCCGTGCAACAATATCCAATGATGAGCCTTCGGAATCAGTTGTGCGGGAATGTACCGGGTCAGTTGTCGTTCGGTTTGGAGCACATTCTTGCTATTGGTGGTTAACCCCAATCGCTCGGACACTCGAAATATATGCGTATCAACGGCCATCGTAGGCTGGTTCCAAATGACGGCACAAAGGACATTGGCAGTCTTGCGGCCCACACCCGGAAGGGTCTGTAACTCATCTATATTGTCCGGCACCTGACCTCCATATTCTCTCACCAATCGTTGCGCCATACCTACCAGATGCTCTGCTTTGGCGTTGGGATAACTTACCGAATGAATATACCCCAAAACCTCCTCGACACGGGCCTGAGCCATCGCTTGTGCCGTAGGGTAGGCGGCAAAAAGAGCCGGAGTGACCATATTGACCCGCTTATCGGTGCATTGCGCCGACAGCATCACAGCCACCAACAACTCAAACGGGTTGGAATATTTCAACTCGGATGAGGCAGAAGGTGCGTTCTTTTCAAACCACGTCAATATACCCTCATATCGTTGCCTGACAGTCATCGTAGTAGGTCTTACTCAGAAATCGTAACAATTGCGTGGCATCCTGGATAACCACCTCCGTTTCTTGCGAAATAGGCTGCTGTTTGAGTCGCAGCAGCATCACCTGATACAGAAGCGTTAAGCAGGCTTCTACATCCGACATTGTCGGACGATCAGTCTTGGACTTGAGGATATTGAGCGATGGTTCCAGATGCATGATGACTGCACGATAAGGTGCTTCGGTATCCACCAGTTCCTGATGCAGAGATTCCATCTCTTCCAGCGCATTTTGGGCTAATTGAAGATGTCCTCCTTCCATAATACCTTCTGCGTGCATCATGTCAGAGATTTCCATGAGTTCCGTATTCGTGGTCGCTTGCTGGGGAAAAGCACGCAGGTAATCTTCCAATTGCCATAAGTATAAGATATACTCGGCGATATTTTCACGTTTACTCTTCATCGTTATCCAAATCTAAATCATCGATTTCGTCTATATAATCGTCGCTCATAAACAACTCTATCTCACGGCGATCTTTCTTGGTGGGACGCCCTGTTCCTCGATCGCGACCGTTAGCGCCTGCCAGGCGAGCAAGTTCAAGCAATTCGAGCTGATCGGGGGCGGTGATATCTCGTAAATATTCAGGTACCAATCGAGCCCCCAATCGGTTTTCACTCAATTGCAGCACCTGATAAGTATAGGTGATAGGTCCCTTGCGAACGGAGAAAGTGTCGCCGATCTTAAATGTGCGACTGGGTTTGAGTTCCACACCCCGCATGGTAATGCGTCCTTTTTTACAAGCGTCCGCTGCGATCGAGCGTGTCTTGTAGATGCGCATGGCAAACAGATATTTATCTACTCTCGTTTCCATAGGTTAGTCGATTCTCAATCATTCGATTAAAATACTGTTGTATATACGCTTTGAGATAGGTTTCCATGTCTGCTACCGATTGCGCCATCCCTGTTCCCGTGGTGTCCAGGGAATGCGTAAACAACGGATCCTTGTGGCGATGGTATACGCTCGTGATGTTTTGCCCATCGTGCAGCACCAACAGAGAGTCTGACAGGATTTGATAAATGGGATACCGATACGAAATAGCATAATTATGCTCCTTGCCCTGCCCAATGGCGGATTCGCCAAAACTGAAATAAGGTCTGGTATATCCCATCATGGTCAGCACCGTGGGCATAATATCCACCTGGGACATGAGCGTTGTGGAATCTACACATGGGGTCATTCCGGAGTAATAAAACAAAATGGGCACTTCAAATATACCCTGCATGGTGCGTGACACGGGCTCCTGAAGTTGATTGGTGTGGTCTGCTGTAATCACAAACAAGGTGCGATCAAACCAGGGTTGCGATTGAGCATAATCAAAAAACCGACGCAATGCATGGTCTGAATAGCGTATGCACTTGTGTATTTCCAACCCATCTTCTTCGGGGAAAGTGTCCTGATAGTGCTTGGGAATGCGGTATGGATGGTGGGATGTGGCCGTAAACACCGAAGTGATAAACGGTTCTTTTATCGTGTCCATCACCTGAGCCGTAAACTGCAAAAACTCTTCGTCCCAGATGGCCCACGAACCATCATAATCGTTTTGTTTATGTGTCTGATGATACTCACTCATGCTGTACAATGACTCAAATCCGGCATTGTGCGCATACGCTTCAAATCCCATGCTGCCCCGTATGCCACCATGAAAAAAAGCCGAATGATACCCCTGCTCCCCCAAACATTGGGTGATGGAGGAAATGGTATTGGTTGCATAAGGAGTGGTGACAAACGAAATTTGCAACATCGGTATCGAACTCAAGATACTGGGCAGGGCGTCAATCGATTTGCAACCTGTGGCAAAACTGTGAACATAGGTATGACTTTGAGCCAAAAGGGAATCCAAAAATGGCGTATATCCCCGGTAGGTACCATCATGCCAATCAGAATGAAAAAATCCTATATACTCCTTCGAAAACGACTCCAAAATAATAATCATCACATTGGAGGCGGACGCTGGTTGATTGGCCTGAGAATGGCCTGCTCGCTCTGGGGTCATGATCGTATCCACGACATCGTCTTCATAATAGTGCACCGGATGAAAAATATTTTCTGAACTGGCGCGCATCAGCGAAAAAGGAGTGTTCAGTACGACCATCGTCTCTTGAGGAACATCCACATACTTGAGGGCATCGCTGATATTGATGGGGCGTGTACCATGGGCCGCACTGCTGCGAATACCCAAAATAATCATCAGAGAACTGAGAACAAATACAATCGTACTGACGATGTAGTAGAACCAGGAGGAGCGAATCAGTCGTTCCTGCTTCACAGCAGTTCGGGTCAGCAAAACAAATGCTGCCGTCAGGGCAATAAAAAACAAACTGACATACCAATACTGCACCATTGCGGTGAAAAAAATATGCACCAGATTGGTCTCGTTCTCAAATTCACTGAAAAATGCCAGCGATGTGCGACGATGAGTAAATCGAACATACACACAATCCACGGCATTGCAAAAAATACCCAGAAAATTAGGCACCCACAATGCCCATTTGGCTACCTTTTGATAAGTGGGGTGCGTTCGCCATGCCCAGGGCAGAGGCAATAGCATCATGGCCAGGTATAGCGCACTCATGTACATCACCGCCGTGGTGTCAAACCGCAGACCTCCGACAAACATCCTGACGATATGACTGAACGAAGCCTCTGGGAACAAATCCAGATTGACCAGGTAAAAAAATAAACGGCTGAAGGTATATACTACCATCAGCAACGCTATATTACTCACCGCAATCGTCCACGGATGTCTCCAAAATCTCCTCATAGCCTCTTCGCCTTTCGCCTCTTCGCCTTTCGCCTCATCGCCCGTTAAACGCATTCATCGTCCGATCGATGCCTTGCAGACAAAACGAGGGTATAATCTCTTTAACCACAGCCAACCGTTCCGGCAGTTTGGCCACCTCCTCGTCAGTCCACTGCCCCAAGACATAATGAATCTGGGCACCATGCGCAAACTCGTTGCCAATACCAAACCGTACCCGGGCATAGTTTTCGGTGCCCAATACCTGCTGGATATGCCCCAATCCGTTATGCCCGCCATTGCTGCCCTGCTTACGAATGCGTATCTGCCCAAATGGCAGATTTAAATCGTCTACCAGCACCAACATGTTCTCCACAGGAATCTTCTCCTCACTCAGCCAATACCTCACCGCATTGCCACTCAGGTTCATGTACGTAGATGGCTTGAGCAGGACAAACTCTGCATTTTTAACACGCCCTTTTCCGACAAACCCGTAACGCTTATCTTCAAAACGAATGTTGGACGCCTCGGCAAAAGCGTCCAACATCTTAAATCCTATGTTGTGTCGAGTATCTCGGTATTCGTCTCCGATATTGCCCAGCCCGACAATCAGGAACTTACTCATACGTATTAAGCTTCAGCAGCAGCTGCGCTGGCGCGGGTAGCACGAACCTGTGCTACGCAAGCATCCTTCGGGCTCATCATCTTCAGACCCTCGATTTGGATGTCGCCAACAGCCAATTTCTTGCCAAGACCCAACTCGGTGACATCTACTACGATGCGGTTAGGAATGGCGGTATAGATACCGTTCACTTTGATCTTCTTCATTTCAAGACTCAACTTACCACCGGCTTTCACACCTGCTGCGTGACCATCAAGCTGTACAGGGACAGCTACGGTAACTGGCTTGGTCTCGTTGACCTCGAGAAAATCAATGTGGAACAATTCTTCACTTACAGGATGGAATTGCAACTCCTTGATGACAGCCATTTTCTTGACATCACCAATCGTCAATGCCACTGCCAGAGTATCTGGAGTGTAAATCAACTTACGAACATCATCCTTGGCTACCGTGAAGGTAAGATTTTCACCTAAACCATAAATGTTGCAAGGAATAAGATTCTCCTTGCGGAATGCCTTAGCGGCCTTTTTTCCGTACTCCGAACGAGGAGTACCTACCAGTTCAAAAACTTTCATTGTGTTGTTACTTTATTCAGGTCTGACGACCCTACTTATCATTAAACATAAAAAGGCAATCTCAAATTGCCCTCGGTTGCCTAACGAGGAGTCGAACCTCGCCCCTCAGAACCAAAATCTGATGTACTACCGATATACGATTAGGCAATGCTTTTCAAAAGCGGGTGCAAAAGTACTGCTTTTTTTTGATATACACAAATTTTTTGACAAAAAAAATAAAAAAAAACATACAATTGACTTTTTTAATGAACACTTTCACCCCTTCACGTGCGTGCGTTTTTTACAATTATGTCTGCTAAATGGGGGTCGTACAGAGAAAAAATCAAAAAAAAAATCAAAAATATTTGCGTATATAAAAAATTTGTTGTAATTTTGCACGATTTTTCGCGTGGAGTGGAATGCCTTGGCGTGAACATAGGGGAGGATAGAGGTGGAGAAAAATCACTTAACTTATTGAAAAATAAATAATAAATATATACTACAATGTCAAAAATTTGTCAAATTAC
>DCIY01000032.1:0-56989 GCA_002317295.1 Bacteroidales bacterium UBA1714 | reverse complement strand
ATGTCTCACACTCGAAGCGCCATACAAAGCGCAGTTTCGATGTGAACTTGTTCCACAAGAAGTTCTACTGGGTAGAACAGGATTGCTGGATCAGCCTGAACGTAAGTGCGGCTGGCCTGCGTACTATTAACAAAATCGGTTTGGACGCTGCTCTGAAGCAGGCTGCCGAAAAAGGGTATTTATACGAATAATTAAGGAGGAGTAAACTATGGCAAAGAAAACAAAAGAAGCTCGTGTCCAAGTTATCCTTGAGTGCACTGAACACAAGGCCAGCGGTATGCCCGGTACGTCTCGTTACATTACGACCAAGAACCGCAAAAATACTCCCGATCGTTTGGAGTTAAAGAAGTATAACCCAATTTTGAAACGTTACACCATCCACAAAGAGATTAAGTAATCCCCAGTGAGGTGAACTTAGAAAGGAATTAAACTATGGCAAAGAAAGCGGTTGCATCGTTGCATACAGGTAATGCCGGTCGTACTCACACCAAATGCATTAAAATGGTGAAAAGCCCGAAAACCGGTGCTTACTACTTCGAGGAAGAGGTAGTTGAAAATGAGAAAATTAATGAGTTCTTTAAATAATGATTGGATGATTCCCATTCTATAAAAAGAATCTAAAACAAAGAAAATGCGCATTAAATTTGGTAATGTGCATTTTTTTTTGTACCTTTGCACCCGAATTTGTGCGTGAGGCTTGTTTTCAAACCTAAAAGATGATGCTATGTTAGGAATTGTAATTAATCCAAAGTCAGGTAAACGCGCAGCCATGCGTGCGCAACGAATATATTTATGGAGATTACTTCGTAAGCGCCACCAGCCGTTTACATACCGTGTGACACAATATGTCGGCCATGCCATTGAGTTGGGCAGAGAACTGGCCGAGAAAGGTTGTGACCAGATCTTGGTCTTGGGAGGCGATGGCACCCTGAGCGAAACCATCAATGGCATTATGAAGGCGAATATCCCCGACCAACAACGCGCACAGATTCAGTTCGGTCTCGTTCCTCGTGGCACCGGTAACGATTGGGCCCGCTTTTGGGGACTGAACAAGGACTATAAACGCTCCATGGATCTGTTTTTTAATGGCAAACGCCAACCCCTGGATGTGGGACGAGTCGTGTATTGGCGCAACGGTCAGGAGCGTTCACACTATTTTATCAACTCGGTCGGCTTTGGTATCGATGCTGTCACCTGCGTGGAGGCCATCGTGTTCAAGATTCTGATTGGCAGCCATCATGTCAATTATCTCTTTGGCCTGATTAAGGCCCTGTTTACCCACAAACCCATGCTCACCGATGTGACCGTCGATGGTCAACTGCAGGCCAGGGGATACCTGTATACCATGAATATAGGGAATGGCCCCTTCTCGGGAGGCGGCATGCGCCAAAATCCGTCTGCGGATCCCCGCGATGGCGTTTTCCACGCCATGTTTGTGGAGAAACCTACCGTGAAACAGATGTTTCAGGCCGTGCCTCAGTTGTTTACGGGCAAGATTGACCAATTGCCTTTTATTCATACCTTTACCGGTAAGACCATAGAACTGTCCACTAAAAAACATCTTGTGTTCGAGTCCGATGGTATCCTTAAGGATATCATGGGCCCATGTCGTGTGGAGTGTATGCACCATGCGTTGTGTATGACCGTCCCGCAGTATTGCTAACCATCGGAGTATGAAAGCCATGATCTTTGCGGCAGGATTGGGCACACGCCTCAAGCCGCTAACCGATACGATGCCCAAAGCCCTGGTCCCTCTGGCCGGGCAAACCTTGCTGGAATGGCAGATTCGCAAACTCTGTGCAGCCGGTATCCATGATATCGTCATCAATGTGCACCATTTTCCCGATCAGATCATCGATTTTGTGCGTTCTCACGATTGGGGATGCCGTATTACCATCTCCGATGAACGCGATGCATTGCTGGAAACGGGTGGGGGACTGTACAAGGCCATGCGAGAATCCGAACCTATCACCGAACCCTGGCTCGTTTGTAATGTGGATATCCTCTCCAACTTAAACTATCAGGATGTGATGGCTGCATATCAAACTCAACCTTCCATGATGGTGGTCGTGAGCGATCGTGCCACCCAACGATACCTGTGTTTTGATAATGCCTGCCGATTAGGGGGTTGGACCAATGTGCAGACAGGACAACTCAAAGGACAGGATGGTATTCATTGGGCATTCTCGGGCATGTCCATTGTGACAGAGGACGCCTTGCCGCTGTTGCACGACTATGCCACGGCCCATGGACCGAAGTTCTCGCTGATAGATTTTTACCTGTCCATCTGTGCCTCCCACACCATCCGCGCCTATGTGCCTGAGGACTATCGCATGATGGATGTGGGCAAAATAGACCAACTCTCTCAAGCCGAATCCTTCGCTGCCAGTCTGTAATTTTGCATTTTGCATGATGCATTTTGCATTAAAAATTTGCATATATCAGCAAATTTTACTACTTTTGCACGTTTTTACTCTGGGGGACAGATTTGATTGCTTGCAACCCCCACTAAACAAATGCTAAAATGACTTACTTATTTACTTCAGAGTCGGTGTCCGAGGGACATCCCGACAAAGTGGCGGATCAAATCAGTGACGCCGTATTAGATGCTTTTTTGGCGCAAGACGCCGATGCTCACGTGGCTTGTGAAACAATGGTGACCACGGGTCAGGTAATCATTGCAGGTGAGGTGACTTCTCATCAGTATGTAGATGTTCAATCCGTTGCCCGGCGCACGATTGCCGCGATTGGCTATACCAAGGCTGAGTATAAGTTTGAGGCCGATAGTTGTGGTATTCTCACGGCCCTGCATGAGCAGTCTGCCGATATTGCCATCGGAGTCAATCGTACCACACCTGCGGAGCAGGGGGCAGGTGATCAGGGAATGATGTTTGGCTATGCCACCGCAGAGACAGACAATTATATGCCTCTCACCCTGGATTTGGCCCACACCTTAGTATATACGCTTGCGCGCATACGTAAGGAGGGTAAACAAATGACTTACCTGCGTCCGGACGCCAAATCTCAGGTGACCATTGAGTATGACGAGCAGGGCAATCCGCTTCGTGTGGACACCATTGTACTGTCGACCCAGCATGATGAGGGTGTGAGTCAGGAACAAATAGCCCACGATGTACGAACGATTTTGCTTCCGCGTGTGGCTACCCGTGATGCCCGATATGCTTCGTTGCTTCAAATTGATCAACTCGATTCTGAGCAACTTCCGTATAAGTTATTGGTCAATCCGACCGGTAAGTTTGTGATCGGAGGTCCTCATGGTGATACGGGCCTGACGGGTCGCAAGATTATTGTCGATACCTATGGTGGCCGTGGTGCTCACGGAGGAGGAGCCTTCTCGGGTAAGGACCCATCTAAGGTCGACCGTTCAGCGGCTTATATGGCCCGCTATGCGGCCAAAAACATGGTGGCAGCCGGTATTGCTCGTGAGATGTTGGTTCAGGTCAGTTACGCCATAGGTGTGGCTCAGCCGGTCAGTCTGTTGGTCAATACCCATGGCACCGGCATGGTACCCGACGATGTGATTGCCGCCAAGATGCAACAACTGTTTGACTTTACCCCGGCAGGCATTATCTCTTCCCTTCGACTCAAGGAACCTATCTACGAAGAAACGGCTCGCTATGGACACATGGGACGCACACCGGAATGGGTAGAGAAACATTTTGTGGACGAAAACGGCCGGGATATTACCAAGCGTGTGGAACTCTTTACATGGGAGAAACTCGATCGGGTAGAGGCTATTAAACAAGCATTTGCATGAAACAGGTAACGCGTTCTTCGATTTGGGTCACCGCACTCATTGTCATTGCCCTGGTGCTGGATCAGGTGCTCAAGCTCTATGTTCGTACACATTTTATGCTGGGTGAATCTCATTCCATCCTGCCGTTCTTCCAACTCTGTTTTGTGGAGAACGACGGCATGGCGTTTGGTATAGAGTGGTTCAATAAGATCTTCCTGACCCTTTTTCGAGTGGTGGCTATCGGTTTACTGGGCTGGTATCTGTATGTGCTCATTCGTAGACAGGATACCCGTTCGGGGTATCTTACCACGGTGGCACTGGTGACCGCTGGAGCGGCAGGCAATGTGATTGACTGCATCTTCTATGGCCGCTTGTTCGGTTATGCCGGATGGTTCCAGGGCAAAGTGGTGGATATGCTGTATTTCCCGCTGATTACCTCTTCTACAGGGGAATGTTTGTTCTTCCGCCCGGTGTTTAACCTGGCAGACTCGTGCATTACTGTGGCGGTATTTGTGATCTTAATATGGTATCGTAAGGATTTGGATGCGTCGCTCAATAGTCGTTCATAGTATCCTCCTGTTGCTGCTTGTGATGGGCATAGGTTGCCGTCCCAAGGGTATCTTGTCCTCCTCTCAGATGGAGGACGCTTTGGTCATGCTCCATCGTACGGAAGGGGTCATCCATGCCATGGACTATAACTATGGTCACGACCCCGAAGTGGTGCGTATCTACAGCGCTGCGCTGGAACAAATGGGTCTAACCCAGGCGCAGGTCGATTCGTCGCTGATATGGTATACGGATCATCCACAGATTTTTAATAAGATCTATCCCCGTGTGACCAAACGGCTTGAAGCCGAATTGCAGGCGGAGCGGGACCGTCAAAATATTGTGGCAGTTAAGGTGGCCAACCGCATACCGTTGCGGGATTGGCAGGTGATTTTATCCGAATATATCCACGGATATCCCGTCTGCCTCTACCACGCTCCTGACCCCATCCCTTACTGTTGGGAATAACCTCATCGCCCAATCGCCTCATCGCCCGTCGCTTCGTTGCACTGTAGCGCTCCCCACTGTGGCTTTGTTCTTTTTGCAGATGCTATATGCCTTCTAGAACCACTAGCGCTTCAGTCTCACTGGATTATGAAGATCAACGTTGCGAGCGTACGATTCAAATGTTGAAATAATAGTTTTTTTACTTTTTTGCTGAAAAATTTGCACATATAAGAAATTTATGAAAAAAATATTCGCACTTATTCTTATGGCTACGACATTATTATCCTGTACAGTTCATGCGCAGAGTGGGGTGGTGGAGCGTGAACAAACCAATCGGTTAACTGTCTATCGACCCATCAATGCACGCTTGGATTTGGTGACTCAGACCATGCCCAGTTCGGACAATGACTCTATACTCTTCTGTGCCGAGGCAGCATTTACAGGCGAGTTGCTGGACCGCTTTGAGCACCACAATATTTTAGGTCCTCATATTTGCAGCGGTGTACTCTATCAAGGTTATGCTTATAACGAGCGTTATGGTTGCTTTACCTGGGCCAATGGAGAATGGCGCTTTGCCACATTGCCCAACGATGAACTGCTGGACAGCGTGGCAGCATCAGGTGGCATGGCTTTTACCCAATACTGGGTCGTTCGTGATGGAGTGGTGCCTCGTCCACAAATACAGAAGGACGAACGCATTACCTTTTATCGTGTGATAGCGGAGCGTGATTCGCAGTTGTGCATCATTGAGAGCACGCATCAAATGCCCTATGGGCAGTTCCTGGACGCGTTGGTGGATTATGGCGTCACCAATGCGCTGTATATGGATATGGGTTCTGGCTGGAACCATTCTTTCTACCGTGACTCGTCCAACACCCTTACGATCATCCATCCTCGCGCCGCCGCCAGTCGCTATTGTACCAACTGGCTCACGATGTATAAGTGAGTTTTTGACACTTTTTGCTGATTTGTCCCCCAAAAAAACTGGAAATATTTGCGTATTCCAAATATTTGTTGTACTTTTGCACCCGAAAACAAAATATAATGTTTAGAATAGTGAACATATATATGTGTTTTTGATTATTTTAATAAACATAATTGTATATGAAAAGGCCATTACTTCCTGCCAATCAGCGGATGTTGCAACAGGTGGGTGAACAACTTAAATTAGCGAGACTGCGTCGGGATTTGTCTGCTGAACAGGTAGCCGAAAGAGCGGGCATTTCTCGTGGTACGCTCATCAAGATAGAAACAGGCGACGAGGGTGTGGCTATCGGTATGTATTTCCGCGTGCTGATTGTACTGAATCTTAAAGAGGATATTTTGCAACTCGCCAAGGACGATATTCTTGGACGCAAACTCCAGGATATAGGTCTGCAAACCAAAGCTCGCGCCACCAAACGTAAAACAGAGTCATGAAAATCACGAAAGAAGGATGGCAACTTTCCCCTGCATATGATATTAATCCCGATGAGTATGGCGATAGCCTGTCACTCAATATCACGGAAACAGACAATCGCTTGAATATAGACCTTGCCAGAGAAGTTGCACCTTATTTTTCATTGACTATCGCCCAAGCTGATGAGATCATCCTTCATACTCGCACGACATGTGCCCATTTCAGAGAAATAGCTTCACGCTATCATATTTCTCGTGAAGAACAGGAGCGCAAAGCACATGCATTCTTTTTAGTTTAGACGGCTACGCCTAACGCGACGTAGTCGCTACAGTTTAGAGAACATTTGTGTTTAAGTGAATTGGTACAGAATTTGTAGCTGATTTTTGTGAATAGATGACAGTAGGAAAAAATGAATAGTCCATCAGCACTTAGTTATAGTGAATATTACCATGAACAGTTGGAGCAAAACGGTGTGGTATGGGTAGAAAATGTGGCCATCCAACCTCTGAACAGCAGTTCGTACATCACATCCTGTCTGATGATTGTGCTGCACAAGCAGGGGGTGCTGCATGTGCATTATGATCTGAAAGAAAAAAAACTGACGGAGCGCAAGGTGGTGATTCTGTTGCCTCAGCACATGATATCGGACTATTGGGCCAGTGAGGACTTTGAGCGGAACATGATTTTGGTTTCGTCCCGCATTTTTGACCAACTGAAGAGCAGAGCGTCTTATCGCAATCATTTGTTGTACCACGAAGAACCCGAGTGCGAACTGAGTGAAGAGCAGTGGAACCATTTGCAGCCCTGCCTGGATATGTTGCGATCGATACAACAATCCTCTTCGCCCAATCGCGATGCGATGATGGTTAATTATCTGGACATTCTGTTTGAGTTGCTCAACAGTTATAATGTCGCCAATCGGGGGGATGGGGTAGTTCGCCATCTCCATCGGGATTTGTTTATGCAGTTTTACGAATTACTGATTGAGCACTATCGAGAGCATCGTAATATCGTCTATTACGCCAGTCAGTTGTGTCTCACTCCCAAATATTTTGCCAAGCTTATCAAACAAGACACCGGCATTGCTGCCGGTGACTGGATAGACAACTATATCATCATGCAGGCCAAGACGCTGCTGAAGGTGTATCCTCAATGGACAGTACAGCAGGTTGGTCTTCAATTGGGTTTTGCAGAACAATCCACTTTTTGTCGGTATTTCAAGAATCGGGTAGGGCTTTCTCCCAAGGATTTTCGCCAAACCATGTAGTAGGATTATACACCCGGTTTAGGCGCTCTCAGTTTTTGAGGGCGTCCGATGCTGACACCCACCTTGACATAACCGTGGTTGCCAATATAATCGGCATTGCGCATCAGTTTGTAACCGGCACCTACATTGAGGTACTTAAATTCCACACCTACACCCGAGATAAAGTAGAAACCGCCTTTGGCAGGGTTCTTTATCGATATGTCCTCGTATTTGATGGAACCACAGAGGTCATTGAGGTAACCACCGATACCGATCTCTGCATAAGGATAGCAGTTGCCGCGGGTAGGAGCGTATGCGCGTATGTCGGCGTAGATAGGTACGGTATAGGCCGAGAAGTGACCTTTTTTTTCTGAACCCTTATTCACAATATAGGGATCGGCCCATTCGCACAAGAATCCGGCGGCAACACCTGTGTAGAGGAAAGTGCCCACACGCACACCGGCGCTGATGACGGCATCGAGACCGCCAAGGGCATAGTTCTTAATGTCATAGCGTTCTGCACCATTGGTAACTGCATAACCATTGGCGAAACTGAGGTTACCTTCCAGGTCCAAAGTCATTTGGAAGCCAATAGGCATCTTCGGTTTAGCAGGTTGAGGTGCCGGAGCAGCAGGTGCAGCAGCAGCCGCAGGTGCTGCAGGAGCTGCTTGAGCAGGAGCTGGTTGTGCTACTGGTTGAGCAGCAGGAACGGAATAGATCTTTTCGGAACCATTGCTAAACTGAATCTTGCTGATTTCTTCCGATGTAAGGATAAACGTTGGACCATTCTGATTGTTCCATTCTTTGTACTTCACCTGTGAAGAGGACACTTCCAAAATGGAGGCTTCTACCACTTCGTTGTTAGATTTGTAAATCAGGTCTTTTTGAATGACCTGTGCCCATGCGCCAACCACCATCATGGCAGCTGCGAGTAGTGTAAAAAGTTTCTTCATTGTGTTATCGTATTAATCGTTTGATACTCATTTGCGGTGCAAAGGTACGAAAAAGTTACGATATATGCAAAAAAAATGCACGACAAGTGCATTTTTTTAGGCGATGAGGCTACTGATGCTGCAACCTTAACCATCTTTGAAGCAGGAAAACCAAAAAATAGGGGAAGGTGTAGAAATAGCCGTTAAAACCAATATTTCTATTGCAGAATTTGATACCGTAATGTATATCGCCATGTCGTTCGTTTTTCGCTCCAGTCAGGCGATTTAGACTGGCGGTAGCGCCATCGTTGGATTTTACTTCCACCGGTATTAGCGACTCATAATCTCTAACAAAGAAGTCCATCTCAATGGTTCCCGGTTCGTTTCGATAATAGAAGAGTGGATATCCCTGTTTGTAAAGCATGTCGCCCACGATATTCTCATAGAGGGCTCCTTTATAGGTACCAAAGTTCCTGTTTTGTCGCAGGTCTTCTTGCGCCTCGTCATCAAGCGATGCAATGAGTAGTCCGCTATCACGAAAATAGAGTTTATACTGATTGGGTATATAATTACCTTTGAGTGGCAGTTCCAGGTTCTCCAAGCAATAGCAGACGTTTACAATACCGGCATTATGGAGCCACTCTACAGCTCCGATATATTCGCGATTGCGGGCACCATGGGCAATTTTGCTGATTTGAAAACGTTTGTTTTCCTTGCTAAGGAAGGTGCTAATATGGCGATATACACCTAATATACGAGCCTGATCAAACCCTGAAGCATATTTGGTGATATCTTCCTCATAATCCAGAAGCAATTGTTTTTGCATGTTTAGTGTACCCGAGAAATTACCATTGACTACAAATTGATTGACCACTTCAGGCATACCACCTGTTATCAAATAGTCTCGCATCATCCCCATCATTACTTCCATTTCCAAGTCGGAGAATGGGCGTTGTTCTACCATGTGGTTAAACAAGTCCTCTATACGCTCCGCCTGGTAGCCACGCGCCCAGAGAAATTCTTCAAAGTCCATGGAATGCATCTCGTAGTCTTCCTTATAGCCAACACTATTGGACTCTATCTGCTGGTAATATATCCCCATCAGCGAATCGGAGCATATCACATCATAGCGTCCATCTATATGGAATGACTTGAGCGAAGTGGCACAATTGGGACATTCTTGCAATTCATCAAAGAAGAACAAGGTTTCTCCGTCCACAAACTGAAATTCGGGATTAATCAGCGATATATTCTTCTTGATATTATCCACCTCATATCCATTCTCAAATATTCGTTTATACTGAGGCTGTAGGGCGAAGTTAATGGTCACAACATGGGCATAGTTGGTCCGTGCAAACAGAGAAATCGATTCGGTTTTTCCCACTTGCCGAGCACCTTTCACAATCAAAGGTTTGTGTGCGCGTGCTTTCCACTCTTGAAGAAATGCATCAACTTTTCTAACTAGCATATTAAATGGTTTTTATGGATTTATATCACAAAATTATACACTAAACTTTCCTTGATATCACAAAATTATACCAATATTTTATTAGTATATCACAAAATTATACTTTATTTCGCTGCAAAAGTACTAAAAAAATCTGGAATGTGCAAAAAAAAATGCAGATTTTGTGAAAAACCTGCATTATTTTACGACACGCTTCGCTACGACACGGCGTTTCACGCCTACGACGCCCTTTAGGGCTAACGACAACAAGAGTCTACTTGTTTCAGGATAAGACAGTTAATGGTTATCGCCTAATAGCCCTGCGGTCTGGACGGCATGTGCGGGGGTTGGGTATCCATGAGGAACCACAACTCGTACTGCTGTTCGGTCAGAATCTTTTTCATTTTCTTTTGCCGCTTAGCCTGCTGCTTTTGCAGTTGCTCTGCACTTAGTTCCTTGGGCATGGAAGGAGGGGCAGGCATATTACCATCCATACCTTGAGGGGGCATACCTCCGCCCATGCCCATTGGGGGCATACCACCGCCACCCATACCTTGGGGGGGCATACCACCACCACCCATACCTTGGGGAGGCATACCGCCACCACCCATACCTTGAGGAGGCATACCACCGCCCATGTCAGACATAGACTGCTCCATGGCGGAGTACTCGTTGTAATAAACCTTGTACACCCGATTGAACTGGTCACTGTTCAGGTGTAACGTATCGCGTAACATTTGGGTCTTGCGCGTGGCACGCACTTCGGCACTTTCGCGTTGAGGAGGTTGACCTCCAAAGGGAGGATATTGTTGCGTTTGCGCCATGGCCAGGGTTGCGCAGAAGGCGCAGAGAAAAAAGAGTGCTTTTTTCATAATGATGCGGCCTAAAGGCCTATTGATGATTGATGATTGATGATTGATGATTGATCGCCCTTGCGGGCTATTGATGATTGATGATTGATCGCCCTTGCGGGCTATTGTTGATTGCTGAATAATTAGTTGCCTAAGACGTTATATTCCTGACCATTGTTGATAATGAGCAAGCGGCCATTGCGCATGATCTTATATGGTGCATTGTGCATGGTGCATTGTGCATTGTGCATTAATCCGGACGGGGTGGAGACCAGTTTGTAGATTTGGATGGCCACTTTGTCATCCGGAACAAAATAGCGGAAACGCATTTGGTCGGACTTCTTATTGTACTGCAAGTTATACTCACCACTCACTTCATAGCGAGGCGTGGCAATCAAATTGCCATCCTCAATAACGAGGGTGTGTCTGCACTTTTTCTTGACTTCGGTTTCCACGGACAAACCATTATCTGCCGTATCCTTGTGCCCGATATAGTAACCACTGTGCGTCTGAATGCTCCATGGCCAATCAATATCATCGGTTGGCGCGATGGTAAACACGGCCGAATCAATGGCTGCGGTGCCGATAATCGAATCGCCCTTCATGGTCACGTTTTGGATAATGGCAGGACCTGATTTGGCATCCAGACTATCTTCGGCTGCGTTACCGTTAAAAACTACATTTTGACTCTTACATACAATCAGATACGTGCCCGCCCAATCGGTTGGGGTAGTGGTCACTTGGATGTAGGTGTTGGCGGCATGAGCGGCCAGGGCGCCGAAGGCGAGGAGGAAAAAAAGGATTTTTTTCATAATGGTGAATGGTGAATGGTGAATGGTGAATGGTGATTGATTATTTGGCGGTGAAAGTTTTGACGGCGGTGGAGGCCGAAGAGGTGCCACCGACGTAGATATATCCGTCCCAAGTCTCTGAACCCGTAGGAGCGGCGCTGCCGGACTTGATGTAGTTGGAACTGCTCTTGGTGAGTGCAGGTGCCGAAATGAGCGAGAGGGTGTTCTTGGAACTCGTCAGTGTGGTCATTGCTTTGATGGTGAACAAGGCCACATTGGAAGCGTTGTACACGGTGTAATAGGTACCCTTATTGATGGCATAACTGCCAGTGAAACAATAGCCCTGCGTCGCACTGCCGACGGATGAAGAACCACCGCCGCCACCTTGTGCAGCACCGCCTGTGAAGACATAACCACCGGAAATCTTGATGTAGGAGTTGTTGTCGCAGTCCAAACCTTCTTCGGGTGAACCTTTGGACGAGAGCGCCACGACCACGCCACCGGAGATGGTAATAGCCCCTGAGCGGTTGTAGTTGGAGTCGATGGCATCATTGCCATCAGATACGGCGTAAACCCATGCACCGGAGAAATTAATTTGGCCTGCACAGTTGATGGCATCATCGCACTTGGAATAGGCATAGATTCTGCCTCCGGCGAGCGTCATGGTCGATTTGCTCTCCATACCTTCTCCGGCTGTGCCGGTGGTGGAAATAGTCACAGTACCGCTATACATGTTGATATTGCCTTCGGCCTTGATACCCTTAGGGTCACCGGCATACGAAGTCTCTCCGGGACCGCCACCGGGGCCGCCACCGCCACCGGGGAATCCACCTCCACCGGAGGATGAAGAGGAAGTGGTGACATAGGTTCCTGTGGTGGTAATGTTGAGCACAGGACCTGCCTCACCGGTTTGGCCTATGACCAAATCGCCATCGCACTTGATACCTACCGTTCCTTTGGTTCCCGTAGCAGAGAGCGTGATCGTTGAGCCTAACAGGGAGATATATCCGTCGGATTTGATGCAGGTGCATGTAAATGTCTGGGTGTCGGTATCACTGCTGGAGCCTGTGCCGCCGCCACCGGGCTGATAACTGTTGGGGTCCCAGGTGACCAGCGTGTAGGTGCGGGTGGAACCACTGGAAGAATAGGATCCCGGACGGTAATATAAATCGGCCGACGTGGGTGCTGCAAAGGTGCTGGTTTTGCACGAATAAGAGGTGGTGCCACTATACGTGCGCGTTGTAAAGGTTCCCGTGAAATAGAAGTTACCGGTCGTTCCCTGTGGGAAAGTATAGTAGTACGCCTTATAATCGGATACCTGTTTGGTGGACAGCGTTCCGACTAATGTGCCGTCGGCTTTGTAGAGTTGGACATTGGTCCATTGGGAAGTGCCCTGACCTCCTGCGGAGGTAGGAACGGCGTAGAAATAGACGGTATTGGTGCTGCTGGTGGGCGTAGTTCCACCGCCGGTTGCGGTAGCATCCACGGCTTTTTGCGAATATGTGCCGCCACTGCCTGTGAGGGAGATGTTGATATTAGCACCTTCCTTAATGATCACACCCATATCCGCATTGAGTCCTTTGCCTCCTTCGGCGGAAGAGTTGATGGTGATGGTGCCGCACTCAATGGTGATGGTCGAATCGGCTTTCATGCCCGCGCAATAGGACACATCTCCGTCGGCAATGACTTTACTGCCCGATTGGGTGATGGAGATCACCGGCGAATTACCTTCGTTGAGCACGGAAATATAGTCATTCGCTTTGAAGGCCTTGGCTGCATGGGCGGTGGTGGTGACATTGATGGTGCCGTTTTCGATCTCTATATAGTCATCGCTGGCAATACCATGTTTGTAATGGGCATTGATATTGAGCGTACCCTTGCCCTTGAACACCAACTGACCTTCGGAGAACAGACAACCTTTCTGGTCCTCGTCGCCACTGTCTGCGTAGGTGGAACCATCCGTAAGGGTGTTGACGGTGGACTTTTGCAGTTTGATGGTGCCTTTCTTCTTGGATTGCGAATTGATGGCCGGTCCTTCGGTATTGGTCAGGTTCAAACCATTGAGCACCAATTCGTACTTATAGTCGCTGTAAATCTTGAGGCTGCCATCGGCGCAGGTGCCGCTGAGGGTATAACTCACTTCGTCGGGATAAGCGCTGTGGACGAGAACATCTGTTCCGCTCACCTGAATATCAACCCCAATCTCGCTCATGGGGTTGGTGACGCTGACGGTGCCATCGTTGTTCCACACGATACTGATGGCCTGGGCATCGGGCAAACTCTCGTAAGTCATTTGCACAATATCGGCCGAAGCAATCTGTCGTTGCTTATCTTCGTCGTAATGAACCATGAACAAATCGGCAGTAGGGGAGAAGTTGATACTGTCGATGTCTTCGATTTGGAAATAATAATCCTGCGTCTGGGTCTGTACTTTAAGTACCGGAATATTGGCCCAGGAAAGGGAGGCGCTTAAGGCGCAAAGAAAAAAGAGCGCTTTTTTCATTATTGCTGATTGTTCGCCCTTGCGGGCTATTGCTGATTGTTGAATGATTAGTTGCCTGAAAGAGTGTATAACCTACCGTCTTTGAGGATGTAGACCATGCCATTGATGAGGATTTTTTGTGCCTCGGAGGCTTGATGTTCTTGAATCTCAGGCAGGTCGGTGTAGGCGGGCACATTGGCCAGGGTCATGCGCTGAACATCGCTCAGGGCATAGGTTTGCGTTCCCTGGTTGGTGATGACGTACATGGTAGCCAGACCCTCTTGGTCGTAAGTGATTTTTTGAATCGACGCAATGGGAATCTGTACGGATTCATTCGTGGTGCTGACTACCAGCAATGTGGGCACTTGAGCGGCCCAAAGGCCCAGTGTCGAAAATGACACCAGCAACCATAAAAGACATTTTTTCATAGAATACATCATGTTTTGAAAAAATAGTGTCAAGTGTTGTGCCAAGAATGCCGCTTGGATGGGATATGCTTCCTATTGTCAAACAAATGCGACCAAATGATAAAAGAAAAGGTGCCTATTCGCTTTTTTTATTGGATTTATTTGTGTAATTGTAAAAATTGTATTACCTTTGCACGTTTTTTGAAAAAAGTCAATATAACATGAAAAGCGTAGTCATTCGTTTTTGTGGAGACTCTGGTGACGGAATGCAGTTGACGGGAAACATGTTTTCCTCGTTGAGCGCTATTTTGGGCAATGAGATATCCACTTTGCCGGACTTTCCGGCAGAGATACGTGCGCCTCAAGGAACATTGGGCGGCGTCAGTGGTTTTCAGGTACATGTAGGAAGTGGGGTGTACACACCGGGCGATCAGGCCGATGTGATTGTGGCGATGAACGCTGCGGCCCTCAAAGTGTGTGTACAAAACAAGTTGTTTCATGACCATGCGGTGATTATTGTAGACACCGATACGTTTACCAAACCCGATTTGGAGAAGGCGTTGTACAAGACGGATAATCCGTTTACGGAATTGGGTATCAGCGAATCGGTGCGTATCGTTCCCGTGGCCTTGACATCGCTAACCAAAGAGAGTCTGAAGGACAGCGGTTTGGACAATAAGTCGATTCTCAAATCCCGCAATATGTTTGCCTTAGGCGTAGTGTGCTGGTTGTTTGACCGTCCCATGGACAAGGCGATTCATTTTTTGGAAGATAAGTTCAAGAAAAAACCGCAGCTCATTTCTCATAACGTCAAGGTGCTGACCGACGGGTATAACTATGGTAACAACCTGGCATTGAACCAGATGGTGATTGATACCGAAGAGGTAGCTCAGGAGATGGAGCACGGCACGTATACATCGATTGCCGGCAACAAAGCCACTTCGTGGGGACTGATAGCTGCCGCCAAGCGTTGTGGCAAGCGGTTGTTTTTGGGTTCGTATCCCATTACTCCCGCCACGGACATCATGCATGAGTTGGCAGGGCGCAAAGATATGGGCGTGATGGTGGTTCAGGCCGAAGACGAGATAGCTGGTGTATGTACGGCGATAGGCGCCTCGTTTGCAGGCGATTTGGCCTGCACGAGTACTTCGGGTCCGGGTTTGAGTCTGAAGAGTGAAGCGATCGGTTTGGCCGTGATGGCCGAATTGCCGTTGGTGGTGATTGATGTACAACGTGGTGGTCCTTCGACGGGTCTGCCCACGAAAACGGAGCAAACGGATTTGTTGCAGGCCGTGTTTGGTCGTAATGGCGAATGTCCTGCGGTGGTGATTGCTGCTTCGTCTCCTGCCAACTGTTTCGATTATGCCTTTGAGGCCTGCAAGATAGCGTTGGAAAACATGACGCCGGTGATCTTGCTCACCGATACCTATCTGGCCAATGGTTCGGGGTTGATGCGGATAAGAAAACTCGACGAGATGCCCCAAATCCGTCCGCAGGGAGTACCTGAGGAGTTGAAGGGACATTATAATCCCGCATTGCGTGACGCGAACAGTATTCGTTATTGGGCCGTTCCGGGCATGGAAGGTTATGAGCATCGCAATATCGGATTGGAGCGTGACAGCGAGAAGGGAACCATTTCCACCCAACCGATGAACCACCAGACGATGATTTTGAATCGTCAGGCGAAGATTGATCAGATAGCCAATCGTATTCCTGAGTTGCGCGTACAGGGGAATGTGAACAGCGATACCTTGTTGGTGGGTTTTGGTTCGACCGAAGGTCATCTGCATGCTGCGGCCAATGAGTTAGGTTGTGCTTTGGCGCACTTTAATTACATTAATCCGTTGCCCAAGAACACCGCTGAGGTGTTGCGCAAGTATCAGAAAGTGGTGGTTTGTGAGTTGAATAATGGTCAGTTTGCCACCCTGTTGCGTGCCCGATTGGAGGGTATTCAATTGTTGCAATACAACGAAATGATGGGTCAACCATTTGCTGTAGAGCGTATTGTAGAACATGTAAAGAAGATGTAAACTATGGAAGCCAGTCAATTTAAGAGTGATCAATATGTACGCTTTTGCCCGGGTTGTGGAGACCATGCCATTTGCATGGCGTTGCAAAAAGCGATGGCACAAATCGGTATACCGACGCATCAGACCGTCGTCATTTCCGGTATCGGTTGTTCGAGTCGTATGCCGCACTATCTGAATACCTATGGATTTAATACCATTCATGGCCGTGGTGGCGCGATTGCTACCGGCGTCAAGACCTCGCATCCGGAGTTGAATGTTTGGCAGATGACGGGTGATGGCGATTGTTTGGCCATTGGGGGTAACCATTTTATTCATGAGATTCGCCGTAATGTGGACCTGAATATCTGTTTGTTCAACAACCGCATCTATGGACTGACCAAGGGTCAATATTCGCCGACATCGCCCAAGGGTTTTGTCAGCAAATCGTCTCCTTTTGGCACGGTGGAGCGTCCGTTTGTTCCTGCCGAACTCGTTTTGGGTGCCCGTGGTACTTTCTTTGCCCGCACGCTGGATGTAGATATGCCGACGACGGTGGATACGATGGTTCAGGCCCAGGAGCACAAGGGTGCGAGTGTGATTGAGTGTTTGGTGAACTGTGTGATTTTTAACAACGGCACGCACAATTGGATAGCCGATCGTGAAACGCGTGCGGAGCACTCCATTGTGCTCAAGCATGGTGAGAAGATGATTTTTGGTGCCAATCGCGACAAGGGTTTGGCCTTGGATTATTCCGCCGGCGTGATGCCCAAACTCATCGTCGTACCGGCTGATGATGAGCGTGTGCTGGTGCATAACGCCAAGGAACAGGATCCGACATTGCATCGCATGTTGGCCATGATGGGACAGGAGAGATTTTTGGAGGACCAAAAAGTGAATGCAGAATTGAATGCAGAATTGCCGGTGGCTCTGGGTGTGATTCGCAATGTAGAGGCCGAGACATATGATCAGGCGGTGAATCAGCAGATAGTGGATATCCAATCTCAATCCAAGGTCACTGAGTTTGATCAACTGATGATGACCCTGGAACACTGGGAGATGTAGGGTTCGTTTAGAGGACGGCACTCCGTGCCTACAGTTTAGACGGCTGCGCCTGACGCTTCGCTACAGTTTAAAAAACGGCACTCGAAGGTGCCGTTTTTTTTCTATAACCATTACCCATTACCCATTACCCATTAACCATAGCCACATAGTGGCGACTCATTACCCTCTTCGTCCTCTCATCCAACCGGCGAAGCCGCCGCTACGAGGTTTGGGATCGCTGATGGGGCGTTCATCGTCCAACTCGATGACAATCTCATCGGCAGAGGTGGCCGTTATTTTGGGTTCTTGATGAGGTGCTTGTTCGATGGTCATTTCGGTTTGCACCTCGGCTGCGGGTTGCTGTTCGGTCGCAGGTTGCACCTCGGTCGCAGGTTGCTGTTCGGCTGCAGGTTGCTCCTTTTGTTGTTCGGTGACAGGTTTGGGTGGTTCGGGTTGGTAATGCGCCTCTGCGGTTTGTTCCGTTTGGATCTCGTATCCGGTGGCAATAAGGGTGACACGCACCTCTTCGCCCAGACTCTCGTCCACGGATATACCCCAATTGACTTCCACATCTTCGCCCACCTCGGCAATAAACTCGTTGATTTGGTCTATTTCCTGCATGATAAACGCATGTTCGGTGGAGCAGTAGAACTGCAGCAGAATGCGTTTGGCTCCATGGACATCGTTGGTTACGAGCGGGGATTGGAGGGCATTGGTGATGGCCCGTCTGAATCGGTTTTCTCCGCTGGCCTGTCCCACATTCATAATGGCGATATGGCCATTCTTGAGGGTGTTGTATACATCGGCAAAGTCCGTGTTGATATAGCCGGGAACGGTGATGATTTCCGCAATGGCTTTGGCGGCATTGCACACCACATCATCGGACTTGTAGAAGGCGTTGAAGAAACTCAGGTCTGGATAGATTTGTTTGAGTTTCTCATTGTTGATGACCAGCAGTGCATCCACATGTTCGGCCAGGTTGTTAACGCCGGCCATGGCCTTATCGATTTTCTTTTTTCCTTCGAACGCAAACGGGATGGTGACAATGCCCACGGTGAGGATATTCATTTCCTGCGCCACCTCGGCAATGATTGCGCTGGCGCCCGTTCCGGTTCCGCCACCCATACCGGCGGTGATAAACAGCATCTGCGTGCCGTCATTGAGGGCTTCGCGGATATGATCCCGATTGGCCTGCGCATACTCACGGGCTTTTTCAGGGTCGCCTCCGGCGCCCAATCCGGGTCCCAGTTGCAGTTTGGCGGGCACAGAAGATTTACCCAGCACCTGTTTATCCGTATTACAAACCAAAAAAGAGACGCCTCGTATGCCCTGGCGATGCATATAATTGACTGCATTGCAGCCGCCACCTCCAACGCCCATCACCTTGATGATGGTGTCTTCTTGTATGTCCAAATCAAGTTGTAATAATTCTTCGTCCATATTACTCATTTTGATTAGAGAAAAGATCGAGCGTCTTTTCTTCAAATTGTTTTTTAAATTTCTTAAATAATCCATCATCTCCCGGCATCACCCGATCGGAGTGTTCGCGGCGGTAGTCAGCGGCCATGATGAGGGCTCCTATAAGGGATGAGTAGGCGGGAGAGCAGAACTCATCGGGATCGTCCTCATCGAGCAGGCGGGCGTGTGAGCCAAACATCACCGGAATGGAGAGATGGGCCTGCATATAATCGATCAGTCCGTTTAATAAACTGCCACCACCTGTGATATAGACGGTACGAATGCGTTCTTCATAATGCTGTATGTCTTCCAGCAGGGGCATCAGCATTTCGTCCAATTTCATTTGAATGGTTTGGGCCAGTTCCACACTGGTGAGACAGATATTCGAGTTGGGGATGCGCATTTTGAGGTTGGTTTCCACCTCATCGGGTGAGGCATAACCATATTGGCACTTGAGTGTCTCGGCTGCCTGAATGGACATTCCGAGCTGCTCAATGGCGCGGGTGATGTTCCAACTGCCCAAAGGAATGACTCGGGTGGTGATATACTGGTTGCGTTTATACACCGACAGGGTGGTGGTTTGTGCTCCAAAATCCACGATGGCACAACCATCCGTGAGGATGGAATCATTTTCGGTGGCAAATGCGGAAAGCAGGGCATCCTGGCGGATAAATGTGTTTTCCAGCGTTTTGGCTGCCCGCATAAAACTCTTGTCTACCTGTTCTTCCAGTTCGCGTATCCCGACAAAAGCGGAATAGCCAACCTCAATCAGGGTCGCTTTATCCGTAGGTAATGGCCGTTCCTCGGATTCCTGGCCGTCCAGGATATAGTAGGCGGGAACGACTCCCAGAACTGCAATATTGGGGTTTCGTAATTCGATTTTTTGCTTACATTCATCCTCCATCTTTTGGAGAAGGAGGTTGGATACGGGTCGTTTCTGTATCTGATCGCGTTTGGAAGTCACATTGACCATCTGCATGCTTCGTCCTCCCAAAACGGTAAACGCGGCCGGAATCTCCTTGAGAGAAATGCGGTTTGCCAGTTTGTTCAGTACTTCGCCAATCATATATCCGGCGCTGGAGGTTTGGACCACGACGCCACGATCCACGCACGGGTGTTTGGTGGACTGCTCGTATCCCAGAATATGCAGTTGGTTGGGACCTATACTTTCTGCAGCCATGGCTCTGACGCTGTTGCTGCCCAGATCAATGGCTACGAGGGGTAGGGTGTTGTATAATTGTTTTTTCGCCATAGTAGTGCCTACAGTGGTTTTTATTTGCGTGCTATTACCAGGGAGTGGAATCGCAGATCCAGTTCGGTGTATGAGGCATGCCCAATGGTATCGGCGCCGGCGCGATACCAACGCTCCAGGTGGTGGAGTTTGGTGGTATAATCCTGAATATCTCCCAACAAAATAACGGGTGCCTGTTTTTGGTGGAGCCGTATATCGTGTGGGGACAATACCTGAATACCGGATATACGGTTTTGCCAAAAACGTTGGTCTTGCAGGTATTGTGTGAGATCATACAGGGTGTTCTTGGCCATTTTTCCGCTGACCTGTCCGGACACCTCAAGCACCGGTGTGGTGATGGATTCGCGCACGGGCATGCGTAGTCGGTCGCTATCGATATAGTAGGTATGTTGATTCGTTACCACTTTTAACTGAGGTTGACGTTGGGTAACATTCACCACCACCTTGGCCGAAACGAGCGCATGACATTGGGCTGTGCGAATCATAGGATGGTTGCGTATCGTTTGTTCGATGCTGTCCAATGAGATGGTACACATCGGTTGCCCCACCGGGTCGATGTCGTGTTGTCGCAGCAAGGTATGCAGTTCCTGTTCACTGACGTACTGTCTGAGTTCGTGGTCACGGATGCGGAACTCGATGGCCTGACAAGGGCGTGTGTCCTGTTGAGCCAGCGGCAACGCCACGCCTACAATCAAGTAGGCGAGCACCAGTGTCAGGGCAGCGCATAATCCTATCGTTCGCGCACGGGTGGACATAACAGGAATCAGGCGTTCATCAGTTTGCGATACAGCATCTTGGGATCCACTGCCTGACGAATCATTTCGTGCAGGTCATCAATGCGTACGCGGTCCTGTGTCATGGTGTCACGGTAGCGAACGGTGACACAACCATCATGGAGGGTGTCATGGTCCACGGTGACGCAGAACGGGGTGCCGATGGCATCCTGACGGCGATAGCGTTTTCCGATGGAATCTTTTTCGTCGTATTGGGTCTTGAAATCAAACTTGAGCATGTCCATGATTTCGCGTGCCTTCTCAGGCAGCCCGTCTTTTTTGACCAACGGCATGACGCACACTTTGACCGGAGCCAATACAGGGGGCAGGTTGAGTACCACACGGGTGTCGCCACCTTCCAGGGCCTCTTCGTTGTAGGCTGCGCACATGATGCTCAGGAACATACGGTCCACACCGATACTGGTTTCGATGACATATGGGGTATAACTCTCGTTGAGTTCGGGATCAAAGTATTCAATCTTTTTGCCACTGTATTTGGCATGTTGACTGAGGTCGAAATTGGTGCGGGAGTGGATACCTTCCACCTCCTTGAATCCAAACGGCATGAGGAACTCGATATCGGTAGCGGCATTGGCGTAGTGTGCCAGTTTTTCGTGATCGTGGAAACGATATTTCTCATCGCCCAGGCCGAGTGCTTTGTGCCATTTGAGGCGGAACTCTTTCCAGTGGCGGAACCATTCCATCTCGGTGCCGGGTTTGATAAAGAACTGCATTTCCATTTGTTCGAACTCGCGCATACGGAAAACGAACTGGCGGGCCACAATCTCGTTACGGAACGCTTTACCTATCTGGGCAATACCAAACGGAATCTTCATGCGGCCGGTTTTTTGGACATTGAGGTAATTGACAAAGATGCCTTGAGCCGTTTCCGGGCGCAGGTAGATCTTCATGGCACCATCGGCGGTGCTTCCCATTTCGGTTTGGAACATGAGGTTAAACTGACGCACATCGGTCCAGTTGCGTGTGCCGGAGATGGGGCAAACGATTTCTTCGTCGAGAATGATCTGTTTGAGTTCCTCCAGGTCGTTGGCATTCATGGCCGCCTTAAAGCGCTCGTGCAGGGCATCGCGTTTGGCAATATGTTCCTTGACGCGTTCGTTGGTTTGGCAGAACATGGTTTCATCAAAACTATCCCCAAAGCGTTTGCGGGCTTTCTCCACTTCTTTGGCAATCTTTTCCTCATACTTGGCAATCTGGTCCTCGATGAGTACATCCGCGCGGTAACGCTTTTTGGAATCCTTGTTATCAATGAGCGGATCGTTGAATGCGTCCACGTGACCGGAGGCTTTCCAGACGGTGGGGTGCATAAAGATGCTGGCATCGATGCCCACGATA
The DNA here is from genome assembly GCA_002317295.1 of Bacteroidales bacterium UBA1714. Classification (GTDB taxonomy): domain Bacteria; phylum Bacteroidota; class Bacteroidia; order Bacteroidales; family Paludibacteraceae; genus Colicola. Next base: position 34,795 of record DCIY01000032.1, on the reverse strand, counting down.
TTCTCGTGCAACAATGTCATGCTGTCCCACCAGTAGCGTTTGATATTGTTCTTTAACTCCACGCCGTTTTGACCATAATCGTATACAGCGCCCAGACCGTCGTATATTTCACTGCTGGGAAAAACGAATCCGTACTCTTTGCAGTGCGCTACGAGTTTTTTGAATGTTTCTTCTTGTGTTGCCATATTATGCTAAATTTGCTAATAATTCTTTTACTTTGGCGGAAATCATTCGGCCTTCCGCTTTGCCGGCGAGTTGTTTGGTGGCCACTCCCATCACTTTGCCCATATCCTGTGGTCCTTTGGCGCCCACCTGAGCAAGGATGGCTTGCAGGGCGGCAGCCAGTTCGGCTTCGCTCATCATGGCGGGCAGGTATTGCTCGATGACATGGCATTGTGCCATCTCTTCTTCAGCGAGTTCATTGCGTGAGGCATTACGATACATTTCGGCCGATTCTTTGCGTTGTTTAACGAGTTTTTGCAACAGTTGCAACGCTTTGTCGTCGGTTAATTCTCCATTACTGCCCGGAGCGGTTTTGGCCTCCAGAAACTCTTTTTTGATACCCCGCAATGCGTCCAGAGCCACTTTGTCTTTGGCCAACATTGCTTTTTTGATGTCTTCACTGACTTGATCAAATAAACTCATAATGTGTATATTTAGAATTCAACTTTCTTTATTTTGGGATTGGTTCCCCACACGATACTCAGTCCCATGCTGAGATTGAATCCCTGGCTGCGATAGGGCAGATAGGCTGTGTAGTCTCCGTCGATGTCCAAGGGTACATAACAGGTGGGTATGTAATCGGCTGCCAGGGTGAGGTTGATACCATCGTACGGCATCAGGGAGATACCGGCGCCAAAATTGCTGTATTTGGCATTGTCGATGAATGAGTAACTGAGAGCCAGGTTAAACCAGTTACAGGGGCGAACGGCACCTCCCAGGGTGACTTCCTCGGATACGCGATTGCCCTTGATGCGTGTATTGCTGACCACACCGACACTGAGCAGTCGGTCCATAAAATTGGCATTCAATCCCACATTGACATTGGCTGTGGGCATGGTCACAAACCCGGGACTGTTTTGACGGGTATGCACATCCTGAGCAATGGCGCGCAGGTTGGTGCGCACATCGCTGAGGAGACTGTCGGTATTGAATTCGCCATTGACCACATAGTGGCTATACTCAAACGATCCTACGCCGTTGTAGGTGGCATTGACATCGACATGGTAACTGCGTGCCTTATGCCAGTAGATAAATCCGATGTCTGTAATGGCTGCCGTAATTTCCAATTGGGTAATGGGGCGATAAACCACACCCAAATCGGCGGCCATACCATATCCGCTGGGCAGGACATACTTGATCAGGGATTCCTGGGTGAGTATATCTTCCCAATTCATATTTTCCGGATTCAGATTCTGGAAATCGGGAACGGCGTCCCAATTGATGGGAGCAGCCACCATCATTTGTCCGAATCCGTTCAGGGTCCACTGTTGTGCCGAGGCATTGAGTGTGAGCGAGTTCATGGTTGCACTGGCATAGGCGCTACCCATGAGGAACTTCAGTTTACCTCCCACTTCCCAATGTTCATTGATTCGGTGGGAGTAACCGGCACCCACTTCGGTGTAGGCCTGCAGGGTCGTTCCCAGATTGGAAAGGCTATAACGATTGTCGCCACCATCGAGGTCCTGCATGCCGCCATTGAGGGCAAAATCGAACATGCCGTGGGGCAGATGAATGGCTTCATCCACTTTGGCCATGGCGAAGATATGGAAATACCCTGCTTCGCCCAATTGGGATCCGAAACGAATCAGATTCAATTGCACATCGCCGTTCATACTCCAGGTGGGTCGAATGGCGTTGAGCAGTTTACGACGATCGGCATCCGGGTGCAAGGCAGTGACGGTGTTGCCGTTGACATTATAAATAATATCGCTCATGCTCAGCGAATTGTTGCCCAGTTCCAGGTGGGTATATCCCAGGGGTAAGAAACTGAGGTAGCCTTCGCTGACGGGTTGGAAAGCCGGGTTGATCAAATGTCGGATAGGAGAATTATCCATCCAATACAGGGTAGCCGATGGTTGGGCGCTGATGCCCAGACTCACACCCAGAAGAAGGGTGATGATGAGTGCTCGTGTTTTCATTGTTTCACCTCCTCTGTTTAAAAAATGTTATTAAAATCATATACCACATCGGCTTTGGCGCTGAGTCCCAGGCGCAAGGCCAGACAGGCTCTGGTGTCCAATTGGACGGTGGCGGGGTTATCTCCCAGGAATGCCTCCAAACGAATCTTCTTCACTTGGGAGAATGTACGCCATTCGTCCCGTGTGAGGTGGATGATGATATCGGTCTCTTTGGGTGTGATGACCTTATGGTTTTGTATATCTTCCGGTGCTGCTATTCTCAGGCTGTCTCCTGCCAGCGGGTGCAGGTTGACGATTTGTCCCCTGTCATCCAGGAATTGCATCTTGGCCTGTATGGCAAAGGGTATGCCGTTGCTGATGGTCAGAAACAGTCGCAGGTCTGCCTGGCGAACACTGTCTATGCTCTGTTTGGGCAGCAGGGAGTCCAAACTGTAGGCGCTGATATTGATGCTGTCCAGGGTGAACTCATACCGCAGGGCGGTTTGCTCTTTGAACACAAACGGAACACTCACCACGGCATCTGCGTGGACGGATGTGTTGTTCACCAGACGGTATTGTGGGAAAGACTCGCGTTGAGCAGGGTCCAAACCAATCTCAAAACAGTATCCGATGCTGTCGGGGAAATAGTCGAACAACCGGTCTATATGTCCTTCGTTCTCCAGATTAGAGAACCGCAGGGAAGAGGTTACCGAATCCTGTAAGTCAGAAACGGGACTGAGCATGGGTTGCAGCGGCATATCCACCGTGGGCTGATCATTCCACGTGGCATAGGTGCGCTGGTGAATGGCGGAGTGGTAGGCATACAGGTGCTTCATCTTTACCAGTAACGGAGCCGCTACATGGTGGGTAAAGCGCAACGACAGAACGGGTTCTGCCAAGCGAAGTTGCAGGGTTTTTAACTGTTGAGCCACTTCCTTGCCAATGAGGCTGTCCAACGCAATCACTTCGTTCAGGTTCATGTCATTGCTGGGAACGAAGAATCCCCAAATGGCCTGAAAACCATGTACTTGCATTGCCAGGTCGATGGATAAGGCACTGGTGGTATGCACCTCAATAACATGTCCAGCCTGGGGGGTGAGTTGCAGGTGCAGTGCCAGGGCAAATGTGTTTTTGTTTCCCTTGCTCCGGTCACTGGGATCGTTCATCAGGCGCAGGCATACATGATGGAGCACCACGCGCACGCTGTCTGTCAGGGTAGCGGATGGGCAATCGATCTTCGAACCTTCGTCACAACGGAACTCATTGCCCAGGGTGAGGGACAGGCGGGTTATTTCCTGTGCTCTCAAGTCCAAATCGATGGGGCTGATGGCCAGACTCAGCACCAGCGAATCCATGATCAGACTGTCGATGCGTTCCTGCTCGATGTCCTGATTGACATTGGGAATCTCCACCTGCAACGGGCAATCCAGCGTCAGGGAGGTGGTCCCATCTCCCACGATGCGGTCCTGTCCCTGGGTCAGGGTGTGCAGGAGGGTGTATAATGCAAACTGCGTGTGATAACGCACATCAAAGCGGCGAAGATTGAGCGCATGAAAATTCAATGTGGTGATATCCGTGGTATCGTGGAAATAATACACGCCGTCTTCGCGGATGTACACATTGTCCAGGGTGTTTGTTTGAATAAAATCGCCCAAGGTGGCAGACATTTGTCCAATGGGTAAGGCGATACCCATGGATGTCGCCACATGGGTATCCAGATTCGCGAGATCAATATTCCGCTCGCAACCCACCAAAACCAGGAGGCTGCATAAGGCCAATCTGGCAGTAATCAAAGGTAATTTATGTTTCATATGCATAAAGGCAGTTATTGGTGCCCAATTAACGCTGCAAATTTACGACAAAAAATTGATATTTGCAAATTTTGTTTGCGTATTTGGTAAAAAAGTATTATCTTTGCAGCAAATTTCAGTCACAGATATGAAAAAAATCCTTTTTGTATTGGTCTCAATGGCCATGGTAAGTTGGTTGACATCGTGCAAACCCAATAATCCGGATGATCCGAAAGAAGATCCTCAGAAAAAAGATACGACCATTGTGGATCCTACGCAACCCACTGTGGTGGATATGACCATACAGGCGTTTTTGCAAGTGAATGCCACCAAGGCGGTGAATGTGCTCACATCAGCGGGCTATACTTATGCGCGTGAATTGACCTATAGCACTTCGTTCACGAAATTTTATGGCAAAAATCAGGATTCCATTCTGTTGAATATTGTTCAGGATTCGGTTTCCTATGCCCGCTATTTCGTTTATGGCACGGGTAACACCATTCAGAAGGACTTTTTAAAACTCCTTGAACTGGTAGGAAGTACCCCATCGGTGAATGGTGTGACGCTGGCTTTCAAATCCTCTCATATCACCAGCGACTACGGGGACGATTTTCCGCGAACCTATACAGCATTGCATGATTCTGTGAAAAATGACAACACCATTCGTTATGCGGAAGGTAAGTGGAGACAAAAACCGTATCAGATCGTGGTGGGAGGTGAGTTTGTGCGCACCAAGAACCGTACCCGTTCGGATTTTACGGTGGAATACAATCATTGATTATTGGAGGATATACACCTGCTCGGTGGCGCGAGTCAGGGCCGTGTAGAGCCAGCGCATGCCGTCCTGCAGGAGTTGAGGTGGACAATCGGGTTGACCTAATGCTCCCGGGTCTATGAACACGCGTCGGTATTGGCCGCCTTGCGCCTTGTGGCAGGTGACGGCATAGGAAAAACGAATTTGCAGGGCGTTGAAGTAGGGAGAAAGAAGCACGCGATCGCGCAGATCGCGTTTGTTTTTTATTTCCGGATAATCTTCGATTATTTTTTGATACAGATCCTGTTGCAGGGCATAATTGCTTTCGGGAGAATCGGTGGTTAACGTATCCAGCCACAGCATGGTGTCTATTTCCCATTCATAATCCAATGCCTGCAGTTTGGCATCGATAAAATGGTATCCGTACATCTCTCGGGAGTTGCGTAACCGAAGGATCTCAAAGGTATCTCCGTTGGCCAGAAATGGCAGATTATCATAGTCTTGGGTCCAAAAATAGTTATTCTTGGTGACCATAATGCGGTCGCCCGTACTAATTTCTTCTTCACGGTCCAATATGCGAGCGCGGATGCCTTGATTATACAGGTTGGTGCGCTTATTGCTGCGTGTGATAATCAGCGTCTCCGCCAGCCCAATTTCCTGATAACTTTGTTCAATCGCCTGCACCATATCGTATCCGTTCATAAACTGGACATCTGATGTAGCCTCTATGGAGGCGAGAGGCGACGGGCAAGGCCCTGAGGCAAACGGACTGCTTCCTGGCGAAGAGGCAAGATGGGCACGCACGCGGGTGGCATTGGCCAGAATACCGGATTCCAGTGCCTGACGGGCGACCTGAGTAAGCACATGGGTAATGGGTTCGAGGCCATACCCGCGCATAAAATCTACATTCAATGCCAGGCTGCAGGTGGAACCTACGGGAGGCAACTGCGCATCGTCTCCCACGAGTAATAATCGGCATCCGTTGGCAACGAGTTGCCCCTGTTCGTTTTCTGTTTTGGTATAGACATAGCGAATCAGATCGTCCAGCAGTTCCTTGCTGATCATACTGGCCTCATCAACCATAAACAGGGTATCTTTGTTGCGATTATCATTGAGGGATAAGGGTTCCAGATGTTGTCCATCGGTGGCCATACGCCCCCCTCGGTAGATAAATTTATGAATGGTAAAGGCGGGAACGCCCGCATAGTGGGACATCACTTTGGCCGCCCGACCGGTTGGGGCCAACAGCACACAGGGTCGTTCCATGTTTATCAAGGCGCGCACCAAAGCGGCGGTCATGGATGTTTTACCGGTACCCGCATACCCTCGCAGAATGAGGCACGGACGATCGTCCCGCGTGGTGAGCCATTGGGCCATTTTTTGCACCAAAACCTGCTGTTCCGAGTTGGGCGTGAACGGAATTTGGTGTAAAATTTGCGATATTATGAAATTTTCCAGCAAAAAATTTGCGTATGTCAAAAAAAAGCACTACTTTTGCAGTCGGGTAAGTCCTACACGACCAGCTCCCCGCTAATTCCCCCAGGTCTTGACCGAAGCAAGGGTACCCGGGTTGTAGCGGTGCGATGTAGTGAGCTTACCCTTTTTTTGTTAGTAACACGACATTCTCCACGTGTTGCGTTTGAGGGAACATATCCACCGGTTGCACCATTTCCACCCGATATTTGGCATCCAGCAGGTTTAGGTCACGCGCCTGCGTGGCCGGATTGCAACTGACATAGACGATGCGTTTGGGTTGGGCGTTGAGAATCACGTTCACCACATCCTCGTGCATCCCGGCGCGAGGAGGATCGGTAATGATGACATCGGGTTGTCCATGGGCACGAATAAAATCCGTGGTGAGGATATCCTTCATATCTCCGGCATAGAACTGGGTATTGTTCAGACCATTGAACTGTGCATTGATTTTAGCATCCTCGATGGCCTCGGGAACATACTCTATACCAATGACTTTTTGGCATTGAGAGGCTACAAAATTGGCGATGGTTCCCGTACCGGTATACAGATCATAGACCACATCTTCCGGTTGCAGTTGGGCTGCCTGACGGGCTACTTTGTACAACTCATAGGCCTGGTCGGTGTTGGTTTGGTAAAACGATTTGGGACCCACCTTAAACCGCAGGTTTTCCATTTGCTCGACAATATGATCCTGTCCGTGGAACACCTGAATATCGAGGTCCCCAATGGTATCGTTCATTTTTTGGTTGACCACATATTGGAGGCTGATGATTTGGGGAAACGAATCCCGAACATAAGCCAGCAGTGTCTCGCCTGCCTGTGTGATGGGTTCGCCAAACACGATGACGACCATGAGTTCGCCCTGCTGGTTGGATCGAATCATCATATTGCGCAGCATACCCACATGGGTACGCTCGTTGTAGAAAGTCATTCCCAGTGCGATGGCTTTGGCGCGAATGGAATTGCGAATGGCATCATTCACAGGGTCCATCAGGTGGCATTCGTCAATTTGGAGCACCTTATCAAAGCAGTTGGGGATATGAAATCCCAAACCGGGTTCGAACGGAATGTTTTGCTTCATTTGTTCGGTGGTGAGCCACTTGTGATCGGCAAATGTAAACTCGAGTTTATTGCGGTACTCGTACTGTTTGGCAGACCCCAAGATGGGTTGAATCTGCGGCAGTTGTACATGCCCTATTCGACGCAGGTTATCTTCAACCTGTTGCTGTTTCCACTTGAGTTGCTCGGTGTAGGGCAGAATCTGCCACTTACACCCGCCGCACAGTCCATAGTGCTTGCAAACGGGTTCACAGCGCAAGGGTGAAGGGGTTATCATCGCCGCCACCCGTGCTTCCATGAACGAATGTTTCTTTTTGGTCACCTGCAAATCGACGATATCACCGGGCACGCAATAGGGTACAAAGACGACCATATCGTCCACGCGTGCCAGCGCTTTGCCTTCGGCGGCAATACCGGTTATCTCAATATGGGAGAGCAGGGGTAAGTTTTTCTTTTTCATTTCATCAACCAGTCGATGCAGTCGTTATAGAAACTGTCAAACTCTTGTACACTTTCCATCATAAAGGGGAAAACCAACAGTCTTTCGTTCTGATCATAGGCGATACCGGCACCCAGACCGCAATCGTCGTAGCGAGCCAGGCGTTTGGCTCCGGTCATGATATCGATGCCATCGGGTGCTTCGCACTCGATGATGTGCTGGTTAGGCTGAGTCTCCCAATGGATAGGACGATTGGGTAAGACGGAATACATGATGTTGATTTGTCCACAATTGGAGGCGCGAGCCGATTTGTACTTATAGTGCAGCACATTGTGAATAAAGGCGGTGTCGGCATCGGATTGCATGTTGCTGGCGATATACGAACCACTGAGCAGCATTCTTCCTCCGGCAGCCAGATAGTCTTGAATGGAGGCACGCAGGGACATGGGTATACATCCCTGTTCGTCTCGGGTCGCCATGATCTTGCCTTCACGAATGACCGAACGAGGACCTTTCTGTTTACCCATAATCAGATCCACCAGGGCGTAGGGTTGCAAATCGGATACGGCATCGGAAGAGCAACTGATAAAACTGATGCCGCGTTGTTGCAGTACCAGACCATGCATGTGCGGGTAGTCAAACGTGTTGCCGACATTGATTTTATTGGCCTGGTCGGAATAGTTCATACCAAATCCGCAATCGTCGTCGCTATGCCAGGGGTTGAGGCGGTCATAATCAAACTGCTCGCCCAAATAACTTATTTCCTGACCATACGGAATGGCGTGTGCGTAGGGCAATACGCCACCGGTGACACTGTCATAAGCAATCATATCCGGTCCGCACACACGGTGGAAACCATTGATAACCAATGTCGTTGGTGTTTGCGGATACAGGCAGGCACTGAGGATCTCACTGGGCAAACTGATACCTCCCTCGTTTCCGGCACAAATGCGGAAATCGTAGAGAATACCATCTTCGAGGTTGAGGGTATATTCGGTAGCCTGAACCAGGACACCATTATCCCAATCCCGTCCCTTCGCACGCGTGTATACGATATAATAGGTGGGTTTGGCGGTTGGTTCCAGACTGTCCACCCGTTCTGCCCAATGCAAACGCAGTTGTTGTCCGTTGCGTTCCATACCAAACTGTTGTACAGGGAGGGGTTGAACGACATAGGGAGTATTGTCCATGGCGTGGAGGAACTTAAGCATGGCCTTGTAGATACCACGACCCACCACGAACTTAAATTCGGGATTGAGGCCATAGATCATATCGGCATAATTCTGGTGACTGAGCAATTCGAGCAGTGCACTGGGAACTTTCGGATTGCGGGACTCGGCATAGTTGGACTCCCACAAACGGCGTTTGGGCCAGGTGGGGCAGAATGATTGCTGAATGCCTGCGACTATTTCCTCCTGGATATAATCGGCCAGATCGCGGTTACACATACGACTGCCACCAGCAGGGTAGGTGAGGTTACCATCGTGGTCAAACGGTGTATAGACCGTCAGGGTACCGACAATCTTGTCGTCCATATAGGTGCCGGCATCGGAGTGGAAGGCCAGACTCAGGTTGACGGGGATACCCAAACCGGGTCCTTCGGGATAAGCCTGACTGCCACCAGCCAGGTAGTTGACCCAACGTCCACGAGCGGCATAGTCATCGATGTAGTCGTTGCGACTTTGGGTATAATTGTATACACTGTCCGGTATACCGCTATACTGCATCCAATAACGGGCACCTTCTATATAACGTGGAAAACCGCTGACGCTGGCCATTTGCTGATTGGCCAGGAGTTGAACGCTGTCTATGACAGGTTCGGTAATCTCAATCTGGGTGGAGGATTTGGCGACGCCCGGAACAAATCCCGGTTGGGGGTAGCGAGCCACGGAGCCCATACCTCCACCAAACTTGATGGCATCGGATGTCACCAGTTGTTTTTTATCCGCCTTGTTGCTTACCAGCACATAATTCTTTTCAGGTTGGGTGCCAAAATAGAAGGTTCCGACATAGACCCATGTGCTTCCACCCATGGTTTGGTTGACTACAAAATTCGTGGGCACTCCGTCGTGCATCACGGTGTACTCTGCCTTAGATGTACTTTGAGGTAAGGTGGCATAACTGATGTATACAGCATACTCGCCGGCTTGTTCGATATGGGGCGTGTAGCGCATGGGTTGCGCCTCTTTGCCGGGTTTGGGTGAAACAGCATAATGTCCCATGGTAAACGGGTTCACTCCTTCGAGCAGGGGTGCTGTGGGCGTTGCCCAACCCGGTTGGTCAGACAGTGTCCAATTACCAGATGCTTCGGTTTCGTCCACAATGACCTCGTGGAGTTGTATATCGCGTTCACGAGGCTGAATGACCACCGCTCCGGCATTTTCCAACATGGGAACGACGAAAGGACGGGTATAGCTGCTGGTATATAAATCTTCTACCGTGGTCCACAAGCGGGCACGCTGCCATTTCCACTGTTGATAGTCCTGTACATAGTACAGACCATGGCTGCCCCAAAGGGCAATATGTTTGGCATCCAATCCTTTGGGCGCTGAGTAGGCGCGCGAAGCATTGCTGACCAGTGGTTGTACGGCGGCCATTCGGTGACAATCGGTTGCGTTGCGTACTTTGTAACGGGCAGTAACCAATTCGCCTATTTCCTGTTTATCGGAATAGATGGTTACTTTACCCTGTTTGTCGCCTCGCACCCATAAACTGATTTGGCCACGCAACTGACGGATCTCCTGTGCTGACCAGGCTACATCATGGATGGTGGAATTGGTATAAACCCAAATATTGTCTCCATGCTGGCGATAGTTTTTGACCACTACTCGGCCCACATGGGCTTTGGATTGAACGATGGCGGTGAGTGAATCGCCTAATTCGTTGACATTGATTCGTGCTGCTTGCGCAGTCAGCCCTATGGTGAGAAGGGCCAAAACGAGAAGTTTTTTCATTATTGCTGATTGCTGATTGCTGATTGCTGATTACTGATCACTGATTACTGTGCCATATATCCACCGGCGCTGACAGGCAGTACACCCTGGGCGGGAATAACGTCCAGTAATACTTTGCCCATGGCCATTTGGTTACTTTGGCTGTCGGCATAGCCAATGAGGATGCCGCCCAATTGATGGAGCCAAGGCATGGCATTCAGACCATACGGGGTGCCAAAATGAACGAGCAGGGTGGGGTGATCGGCAATGATAGTGCCCAATGCGTTGAGATGATCACGGTTGATGAGTTCATCTTTGGGTCGACCCACCGGATCATGACAAACGAGCAGTACCTGGTCGTAGTTTTTGAGTTGTTGGCGCAAGGCCTTGATATCCTGAATACTGGCTTTTTGGCTGAGGGTGAAATAATCGACATTCACCTGATTGTGTTTGAGTCCCTGATAAAGAATAGTGCTGTGTTCCAATAAACCCGTTTGCGGGCAATAGCCACTCAGTCCTTCCATTTCGCCATAGTAACGAATCATAGGTACATAGTCGGCATTGTAGGCAATATATGCCGTGCGTTTGCTCTTGTCCAGAGGCACCATGTTTCCACGATTTTCCACCAACGTCATGGATGCATCACATAGTTGTTGTACCAGCGCACGATGTTCCGGCAAGGCGGCACAATCGGCGATATGGGTGGTATCCATAATGGGGTTGTAGTCTCTATTTAACATACCTGCTTTGGCTTTGAGCATGAGCATCTTGCGGCAACGGTTATCCAGGTCCTCTATACTGCATTCTCCGCGACGGATAGCTCGTTCAATGAGGTCTAACGATTCGCTGACATCATCGGGCATCAGGAGCATATCTACACCGGCCTTGTAGGCAGCGAGCGTAACCTCGGCCGGGGTGAGGGATTCGCTGACGCCTTTCATATTGAGTGCATCGGTGACAACGATACCCTGGTATCCCAATTCCTGTTTGAGAAACTCGGTGACAAACTTATACGACAGGGTGGATACATTCTCATCGATAACGGGCACATTGAGGTGACCCAGCATGACCATAGCCACACCGTCGTCCATCAATTGACGGAAGGGATACAGTTCCAACGAATCGAGACGCTCCCGACTAAAGGGCAGGGTAGGCAAAGCACGATGGGAGTCCACATCCGTATCGCCGTGACCGGGAAAGTGTTTGGCACAAGCATAGATACCTCCGTCTTGCATGCCGCGCATGTATGCATCGGCAAAGCGGGTCACCTTGTCACGATTTTCACCAAACGAGCGTGTACCGATGACAGGATTGTTGGGATTGACATTGATGTCTGCTACCGGAGCAAAATTGATGAGAATATTGAGCAGTTTGCACTCCTGTGCTACCGCCAAACCCATTTGGTAAATAAGGCTGTCGTCCTGTAAGGCACCCAACTGCATCTGGCGCGGAAAGAACGGAAACTCACCATAACGCATGGAGGGTCCCCATTCGCCATCAATGCTGACAATGAGAGGAATAGGACTCAGACGCTGCATCTCATTGAGGCGCTCTACGGAGGGCGCCAAACGGTCGTGCATGACAATCAAACCGCCGATGTGTTCATCACGAACCATGGCATCGCGGTTGGCACGTTTTTCGGGCGGATTGTACGAATCGCAGGTGATGGTGATTAATTGGGCAATCTTGTCGCGTGTGGACATATTTTTCATCACGCGATCTACCTGTTGCTCTGGGGTAAGGGTGCATGCTGTGAGTAACATGGCGGCGAAAATTAATAGGGTGTGTTTCATTTGTGTTGTGTATATTATGTGTTTTTATTTTTTCAATCTGGCTTGAATGGCTGCGGATTCAGCCTCGTATCCGGGTTTGTTCAGCAGGGCGAACATATTGCGCTTGTAGGCCTCCACACCGGGCTGGTTAAACGGATTGATGCCGAGCATATATCCGGACAGTCCGCAGGCATATTCCATCATATAGATAAGTTCACCCAGGTAAAATTCATTGAGTTGGGGCAGGGTGATTTTCATATTGGGCACTCCTCCGTCCACATGGGCCAACATGGTACCCAGTTCCGCCATTTTATTGACTTCGTCCACGCGTTTACCACTCAAGAAATTGAGTCCGTCAAGGTTTTGTTCATCGTGTGGGAAAATGACACTATGGTTGGGTTGTTCTATGGAAAGGACGGTTTCCATCAGGATACGTTCGCCATCCTGGATATATTGACCCATGGAGTGCAAATCGGTTGTAAAGTCCACACTGGCCGGAAAGATACCATGATGTCCTTTGCCCTCTGATTCGCCAAACAACTGTTTCCACCATTCGGATATATAGTGCATCTTAGGATGAAAATTGGCCAGCAGTTCGACGGTTTTTCCACTGCGATACAAGATGGTTCGTGCTGCGGCATACTGAGCTGCAGGATGTTCTTCCACGTTTTGGTTGTAACACAGGTTCTTCATTTCGCGTGCACCGTCTACAAGCGCCTGAATATCCAAACCTGCACAGGCAATGGGCAGCAGACCTACCGGCGACAGCACCGAAAAACGTCCGCCGACATTATCTTCGATGACAAACGTTTTGTATCCCTGTTGTGTGGCCAGGGTGCGCAAGGCTCCGCGTTGGGCATCCGTGATGCAAACGATGCGTTCACGGGCAGCGGATTCGCCTATCTGTTGCTCGAGTTGGCTCTTGAGTAACCGAAACGCCAGTGCGGGTTCCGTGGTTGTACCGGATTTGGAGATACAGATGATACCAAACGAATGGTGGGTCAGCAGCTGTTGCAGTTCGTATAGATAATCTTCGCTGATGTTCTGTCCGGCATAGATGATGGCAGGTTGCTGCTGGTGGTAGGCACCAAAGAATGGAAGCAGTGCTTCGTTGACGGCCTTGGCTCCCAGGTAACTGCCGCCGATGCCGATGCATACAATGATTTCACAACGCTCACGCAGGAGCGCGGCCGTGGCTTGAATATCCTGAATCTGACACTGGATATCGTCTGGCAAGGTGAGCCAACCGATATAATCGTTTCCTTCTCCACTACCCTGAACCAGGGTTTGTTGAGCAGCTCGTACTTGAGGCATCAAGGACAACAAGTCCTGATGACTGACGGCTGATGTGGCTGAAAATTGAATGTTTTTCATCGTTTATCGCAATTGTTGTGTTAACTTTTGAATGACAATCAGCGGGGATTGCCGTTCGTAGATGATGGCATACACCGCATCGACAATGGGCAAACTCACTTTCATTTTTTCATTTAACTGATGGATGCACAAGGTGCCATAGTATCCTTCGGCCACCATTTGCATTTCCAGTTGAGCCGATTTGACAGAGTACCCCATGCCTATCATTTGTCCAAACTGGCGATTGCGAGAGTACTGGCTATAGGCGGTGACCAGTACGTCTCCCAAATATCCGCTGTTGTTGGTATCCCGATGTCCGCCTTGCATGGCCATGGTAAAACGCTGAATCTCCTGCATGGCATTGGATAGCAGTACGGCCTGAAAATTATCCCCATAACTGAGGGTATGGCACAGTCCTGCGGCAATGGCGTAGATATTTTTCATCACGGACGAATACTCCAATCCGTCTACATCGGTGCTGGGTGTGGTATGTACATAACGGTTTTCTATCAACTGACACAGATGCACGGCCAGTTCCCGGCAGGTACAACCAATGGTGAGATAACTCAATCGTTCCATGGCAATCTCTTCCGCGTGGCATGGACCGGCAATGATGGCTATATGTCCCTCTTCCACCTGAAAGCGCTTTCTTATCCAATCGGTTACCAATACCTGTTCGTCGGCAATCATGCCTTTTACGGCGGAAACGATGGTTTTCTTTCTCATGGAGCGCTTAATTTTCATGAGAACCTGTTTGACATAAGGGGATGGCACTGCAATAATGAGGATATCGCTTTTGCTGACCACCTCGTTGATGTCGCTGGAAAAATGAATGCGTGATGTATCAAATCGGGCATAGGTTAGGTACCTGGGATTATGTCCAGATTCCTCAAACGCCGCAATGGATTCGTTGCTACGCATGTACCAATGAATCTCGGGCGCATTCTCCAACATCACTTTGGCCAATGCTGTTGCCCAACTTCCACTTCCTATAATTCCTATTTTTTCTTCCATAATTGCCTTTCTGCCTTTCCGCCTTTCAGCCTCTCAGCCTCTCAGCCTTTCTGCCTCTCAGCCTTTCCGCCTTTCAGCCTTTCAACCTCTCAGCCTTTCAGCCTCTCCGCCTTTCAGCCTTTCCGCCTCTCCGCCTCTCTCTCCCCTTTAAGGGGAGTCGGAGGGGGCTCCTCTCTACACTTCCGGCTTCATCGTTGGGAACAACAACACTTCCTGTATGGTAGGTTGACCGGTCATCAGAATGGCCAAACGGTCAATACCTATTCCGATACCGCTGGTTGGCGGCATGCCATATTCGAGTGCTCGAACAAAATCGTGGTCAATGACCATGGCTTCGTCATCACCCTTTTGGGCTAACTTCATTTGGTCTACAAATCGGTTATACTGATCAATGGGGTCATTGAGCTCTGAGTAGGCATTGGCCAGCTCTTTGCCGTTCACCATCAATTCAAATCGCTCGGTAAGTCCCGGTTTGCTGCGGTGCATTTTGGTCAGCGGGGACATCTCAACGGGATAGTCCGTGATGAAGGTGGGCTGAATAAATGTGCCCTCGCAGGTCTCGCCAAATATCTCATCAATGAGTTTGCCTTTACCCATTTTTTCCGTATCTTCTACCCCCAGTTTCTTGGCTATCGGACGAATCTCGTCCTCGGACATGGTACTCAAGTCGTATCCGGTCTTTTCCTGAATGGCTTCCAAAATGGGTAAACGGCGATAGGGAGCCTTAAAATCGACTTCATGATCACCAATCATCACCTTGGTGGTTCCGTTGACGGCGATGGCAATGCGCTCAAGCAACTGCTCAGTAAAGGACATCATCCAGTTGTAATCCTTGTATTGCACATACAGTTCCATGCAGGTAAACTCAGGATTGTGGCTGCGATCCATGCCCTCGTTGCGGAAATTGCGGCCAATCTCGTACACTCCTTCAAATCCGCCCACAATCAGGCGCTTGAGGTAGAGCTCGGTGGCAATACGCAGGTACATATCCACATCCAGTGTGTTGTGGTGGGTAATGAATGGGCGGGCGCTGGCGCCTCCGGCTATCTGTTGCAGAATAGGTGTCTCCACTTCCGTATATCCGGCCTCGTCAAACACTTGGCGCATAGTACGAATGATTGTGGCACGCTTGAGAAAAGTGTCTTTGACGCCCTCGTTCACCACCAGATCCACATAGCGCTGACGATAGCGCTGCTCGGGATCGTTGAATCCATCGTAGGCTACGCCATCCTTGTATTTGACAATCGGCAATGGACGAATGGATTTGGATAAAACGGTCAATTGCTTGGCATGTATGCTGATTTCACCCATTTGGGTGCGAAATACGAAACCCTCAATACCGATAAAGTCACCAATGTCCAACAGTTTCTTAAATACCACATTGTACATTTGTTGCTCAACGGTGGTGGGTTCTTCTCCTTCTGCTACAGGTGCCTGGATGTCGTCACGGCTCACATAAACCTGTATGCGTCCTTTGGAGTCCTGCACTTCGATAAAGGAGGCTTTACCCATGATACGCTTTGACATCAGTCGGCCTGCAATACGGACAGCATCGCCTGTGTGCCATTTGCCTTCGCCTTCGTCCACAAATCCGGCCTTGATATCGGTTGAATAACCGGTGACTACATACTCGTCAGCAGGGTAGGGATTGATGCCCATATCCCGCATGGTTTGCAAACTCTGTCTGCGTACCTGTTCTTGTTCTGATAATTCCATATATGTAAAAAAGTTACTATTTCCCAAATTAGCACGCAAAGATACGGAAATATTTTGAAGTTTGCAAGCAAAAAGAGATTTTTTGTCTTTTTTTTGAGAAAAACTTGTCCATGTGATCAAAAATTGTTATTTTTGCATTTTGAATTTTGAATAGGCCGCAAGGCCGTTGCATTTTGAATTTTGCATTTTGCATTTTGAATTTTGCATTTTGAATTAACTAAATATTCTTCTCGCCAGTTTTGGCTGCTGCTTCTGACAGGAGCCTATTGCGTCACATCGGTCATGATGAATTATCTGTGCATGAAGCCATTAAGTTTCGGTACGGATTTTATTTGGATGGATGGTGGATTGCTCATCAGTTGGCTGGTGTTTATGATTTCAGACATCCTGGTGGAAGTTTACGGCAAGCGGGTGGCGATGATGGTGACTTGTATTGCTGCGGGAATCGTGTTGCTGATGTCTGTGATTGCGTCCCTGGAAGTGTTGCTTCCAACCTTGCCAGAATATGCGAATCAGGCGGAGCATTTTGCGTATATATTCTCCAATGGTCCTCGTACAATTCTCTCGTCGGTAGCAGCATTTTGGTTGGGCAATATGGTGAATGTGGAGTTGATGGCCCGCAATGCCAATCTCCGGTTTTGGCCACGGGTTGTGATAGCAACATTGCTGGGACAGATGGTGGATAATGCCACCTTTCAGATTTTGGCCTTTGCACCCATAGGACTGAATCTGTTTGAGATGCGGTGGCGGGATATTTGGACGGCCATCGGTATGTCCACTGCTTTTGAGACCATGGTGGAGGCATTGTTGGTTCCTGTATTAGCTTTGCCGCTTGTTCGATATATGAAACAACTTAAATAGTCTGTTGAGAATGGTGTTATGTCTATTTTTGCCTTGTTAATATTGACTTATTGGGTATCGTTTACGGATAAATATGGTTCCAACCAGGTGGCATTATCCGACCGTGCGCTGGAACTGAGACAGCAGTATGATATTGCGATTGATTCGTTGGATTATCCTGTCAGTGCTGTCTATTTGGACAGCCTGCGTGCGGCAGGTGCTGTGGTTTGTCATACCTCACGATGGATGAATGGCGCGACGGCAGTGATGACGGATAGCCTGGCGCAAGAGGTGGGGAGTTGGTCTTTTGTATCAAATGTGGAAAAGACCTATCAGGCATCTTCAAGAAATCTGGCTCCTCAACGCAACTTGATGGATTTGGGATTGATTGATTCGACCTTCACCAAAAATCATACAGGGGTGATTAATCTTAAACCCTTGCACGATGCCGGTTATCAGGGGCAGGGAATCGTGATGGCCATTATGGATTGTGGTTATCCCGGAGTGGACACCATGCGTTGTTTCCGTTCCTTGAGAGAGGAAGACCGATTGTTGGGTATGTGTGACTATACCATAGAAGATGCGCCCATGTCATCGTTGGGCAACAAGCATGGAACCTATTGTGCCACGCTCATGTTGGGTCAAACTCCTCTGTATCAGGGTGCTGCGCCAAAGGCTTCTGCGTATTTGATTCGCACAGAAGAAGTGTTGTCCGAGTCGCCCAAAGAACCTGATAACTGGATAGCAGCCATTGAGTTTTGCGACAGTGTGGGGGTGCAAGTTGCCTCCACCAGTTTGGGGTATTTCCGTTTTGATGCGCCGTTTGAGAGCATGACTTATTCGCAATTGGATGGTAAGACGATGCGTTCGTCTCGTGCGGCCCTGATTGCAGCCCGAAAAGGTATGCTACTTTGTATGGCGATTGGAAACAATGGGCAGGATGCTACATGGCATTGGACTCATACTCCTGGAGATGCGGACAGTATCATTACGGTGGGTGCCGTGGATAAGGATAGTGTGATTGCACCTTTTTCTTCCTATGGCAATACTTCGGATGGTCGTCTCAAACCGGAAGTATGTGGAATGGGTTATGCCTGCTATATGTACGACATTGTTTCCGGAAAGTTGTTTACCGCCAATGGTACCAGTTATGCCTGCCCGATCATTGCGGGGATGGCGGCTTGTATATGGTCGGCACATCCGGATGAAAATGCCCAGCAGATTCGTCAACGCATCTTGACCTCGAGCCATTTGTATGAGCAACCGCAACAAAAGTACGGATATGGTATTCCCAATGCATACGAGGCAGCGGGGCGCCCGATGATTAGTTCCAATGAAGTACTTAAGGAATCAGCACCTGTTGTCATCAAGATCATCCGCCATGGACAACTCTACTTATGGCGTAATGGTCAGCGTATGGATTTGTTGGGTCGTATTGTCGAATAATTCGTTGAATGAGCATATGAAAAGACTGGTATTCTTCTTGGCAATCGTTTGGCTGGGTTGGGGATGTGCTACCAAACCCCAAGCAGAACTGGGATATATCCTTCAGGTGTCTTCCGGTGATTGGTATCGACCCAATTATACAACACAGCAAATCATTGCCCGGTTGGATACGGTGATTGGGCAGGTCAAGGTGGATAAGGTCATTATTGGCTGGAATTTGGATGACGAGATGTACCAGGCCATTGGAGAGTTTCTCCATGCCCGCAATATCTCAATGCTGTTTTGGTTACCGGTGTTTGCGGAAACAGAGGCTATTCTGGACAATACACCTGCGGTGGATATTTGGGGACAAGTGCCATCTAACTCGCAGTGGAACTTGCCGGAAGGCTTTCGGTTTAATTGTCCCACCAATCCTCAAAATATAGCCAATCTGTTGACTTTTTACGAAACCCATCTCGCCTATTTGCCTTTCGACGGAGTGTTTCTCGATCGCATCCGTACCCAGTCGTTTGTGTGTGGGGTGCAGGGTGTGCTGAACTGCGGGTGTGAGCATTGTGCGGCCCGCTATGCTGGGTTGGGTGTCGATTTGGCTCAAGTGCGCGAGCGCTATGAGCAGATAGGCGATGCGTTCTTCTCAGTCAACGACCATGGACAATTCACGGACTCCCTGGCGGCTCGGTATTTTGAGGCCAAGGGTAAGGTAGTCAGCGAAAGTGTAGGACAAGTGGCGGACTGGTTTCACAGTCGCGGAATGGAAGTGGGAATGGACTTGTTTGCACCGCTGTTAGCGCCGTATGTAGGGCAGGACTACACGATATTGGCAGTTCATGCAGACTTTATCAAACCGATGCTTTATCGTCAAACCCACGCTCCGGCAGGTATTGGTTATGACTACGAATTGCTGCGCAAGAGTGTGCCGAATGCCACAGGTTATCCCGACCTCGTTACCGATGTGGCTTTTCTTAATAGCCAACTGCAGGCAATGGCGCACTTAGCATGCAAAAAATATCCCGGCATCGAGATCAACTACCATGAGCAGTTTGCTCCTACGACACCGGAATATATTCAGGAATCCATGCAGGCGATACAGAACGCCGGTTTCAGTGGCGCCGTGTTATCCTGGAATATCATGGAGGCTCCGGACGCGCATGTCCGTGCACTTCTTCACTAGGCCATTACCAAAACCAAATGGTTGCAGTTGCCCCAGCGTTCGTAACGCATCTCACGGGTAATCTGCCGTACCAGGGAAATGCCATGGCCTCCTATTTGTAATTCGTCCTCTTTGAACAGTTTTTTGGACTTATCCACATATTGGGTAGGATCAAACGCATCTCCATTATGCACCAGGTGAACATTTACCACTTCGTTTTCAATGCTCACGCCCACGCTTAACCAGGAAGCCTGGCCATAACTGAAGGCGTTGACCGCCATTTCTTCGATTCCCAATTGGGTATGCGCCAAGGTAGGACCACTCATGGAGGTCTTTTCCACCAGAAACTCTCGTAAATGTGCCGTATCATCAACCGAATGCATCACCCACGGGGTATAATTTAAACTGAGCATGGTAATGTCATCCGCCTGTTTCATCCTGCCACAAAAGGCATCCACGGCCTGAATGATGGTGTTGATATGAGGTTTAAAGGACAGCAAGCGCGCGGTGCCAAACAGTTCCCGTTTACTATTCATAGCCTCTGTCACACCATCGGTGTAGCACAACAGGGTGTCCCCCGGATTCAACCATTGCATCTCATCGCAATAGGGATAGTTGGGTACGATGCCCAGCATCATATGGGGATGTAATTCAATGAGTTTGTTGCGAAGCACCGGCAGATTATGCCCGGCATTACATAGTTGCACTTCGCCCGAACGGGTGTCTAATTTACCAATCAACATGGTACAAAAGAGGGTAGATGGGTTGCGTTCCACCAAGGCCCGATTGAGTTGGGACATGATATGAGAAGGCGATTTGTCATAATGAATCTCATGACGAAACAGTCCGCTGAGCATGGCCATCAGCATGCTGGCTTGCAAGCCCTTGCCGCTGACGTCTCCAATCATAAAGTAGATAAAGTTCCCCTTTTGCTGTACCTCATACACATCTCCTGCCACATCTTTTGCAGGACGCAATAACGCGTTAATCTTCACTTCCGGCAGGTCTGGCAACTGCTCTGGCAATAATGATTTTTGCACATCTCCGGCCATACGAATCTCATTTTCAATCGCCTGTTGGGCGCGTGTGTTGCGCCGAATGGCTCGAATAGCCAAGGCTATACATCCTATCAACAGAATCAATCCGGCAGATCCATAGAGAATAAACGAATTGAGAAAAGATAATAGCGTATGTTGAACGGCTTCGATAGGCGTGTACATCCTCAATTTCCATGGCAACCATGGAAAATCCACTTCCTCATTACCAAAAATCTCTGGATCCCAGTTGGGTAAATCCTCCACATGGTAACCAAAGTATAGTGAATCGGTTTGGGCAATCACTACATTTTCAGAACTGATAACAAAAATCTCCGCCTCTTTGTAGGGCCGGATATCCTTGAGAAACTGGTTAAGCGAGGTAAGGGCATAATCCATCACAAACACCCCTAAAAAATGGTGGGTGTTGTTTAAATAGATAGGTGTTACACTGGTTAGAATAGGTTCTCCGTATGTGGACAGATGCTCGCTCACATACCACCAGTTATGACGTTCTTCTTGCACCTTATTGTAGATGCTTGAATGAGTGATATCAAAGTGATCTTTTATACGACTGAGACCACTGTCTCCCCGATGATAAAACGGCTGAAATGCAGGTCCATCAATCACGCCGGGTTCAAAATAAAACCCCGCTGCGGCGGTATAACGATTGGACAATACAAACTCGTCCAACGCGTCGGCAAACTGTTTGTGACGTAATGTGGCCAATTCTTCTTGATTCAATGTCAAACGGGAATTATCCGTATCATTCATATCAATGGTGCCATAGGAAGATAAAAAACTGGTGGCATTATTACCCATGGTGTAGAGCATTGTTTCTACATTCCAGGCAATACTGCTCATCAGACGTCGGGTGCGCTGTTGGGTTAACTTGTGTCCATTGAATATGGACAAAGCATACATGGAACCTATGATGGCGATATATACCAATAAGGCCAGCAGCAAGGCACGTATGGCGGGTCGGTTGCTGATTCGCTTCATAGGACAAAATTATTCAATGGTGAATATTTGCATGGATCCGGTCATGGTAAATACCTCTTTGACGGCCTCGTTGAGGTTCTTGAGCACGAGTTTGGTGCCATGACTACGGGTGCTCTTGAGCAACAGAATAAATTGGCGCAAACCGCTGCTGGAGATATATTCCAATTCCTTGCAATCCACCACTACCTGGGTGTCGCTCAGTTCCATAACGGGTTGTAATGCGGCAGCAAATTCCGCCACAGAAGCGGTGTCCATGCATCCTTGTGGGCACACTAAGGTGCAATCGTCTAATGTTTGAATACTTGTTTTCATATCGTTATCGTTTTCGTTAATCAAAATAAGCCAGTCCATCGAGTTTGTCAAGCAACGAACGGATATAATCATTCGTGGTCATAGGCCAGGTAAATCCAAGCCACATCAGCACCTGAGTGGTGTAGAAATTGTCGGCTCCCAATGGATACAGGCCCTTGGCAATATTGGTTGTATAGTGAATAATCCCCTGCATCTGATCGCTCCTGGTATCATCCTGCATGGCGGCATCCAATTGCTGCTTAAATTGGGTAGGAGTGGCCAAACGAATAGGATAACCCAGTTTGTCCATTTCTTCGGTGAGTATCGAGCGGCAGATGCGATAATTGTTATACGGATGGAACAACACCATCTCGTTCGGTGTGGTGGCCAACAGACCAATCGCTTGAGCCACACAGTCAATCGGGGACATCTCCAACGGTGTAGCCATCAAATCCGAAGTAATCAGACCCAAGGATTTCAAGGACCTGAGGTTATTAAGGAACGCATTGGCGTGGATATTGATTTGGAACTCACCATCCTGCTCTCGGGCCATCAGGTTACCGACACGCATGACTTTTCCTTGTATGCGACCGTCCGCCACTGCCTGAAGCACGATTCTCTCCGACAGGAACTTGGTTCGTATATACTCATTATCGGTGCATTGACCGATATAGAGTTGTTGCTCGGTGTATGGCAAACGATATTCGTTAGGTACATAACCGGCTGTGCTGTAAGTGGATACATGAATCAAACAGGCGTGTTGCTGCTCGGCCACCCGAACCAGATTATCCACACCTTCCACATTGACCTTATCCATCTCTTTGCCTACCACAAAATGCTTGACCATGGCGGCGCAGTTAAAAATCGTATCTACATGAATATCCTGCAACGCTTCTGCCAAATGGGCATTGGTAATATCGTCTTCGATGATGCGAATGCGAGACCCAATCAAAGCACTATGGGTGTCCGTGAGGTAGTACACCATCATGGTCTTCAACCGGCTCTCTCCACTGTATTGGCCACGAGGACGAATGAGACAGTAGATAGTGCTGTCCGTCGTGCGAACCAGATAATCGAGCACATGGATACCCATAAATCCTGTGGCACCGGCCAACAGCACATTGCCCAAGGAACGCGTCTTCATTTCCTGCTCCGGCAAATGGTTGTCACTGAGCAATCGCTCAATGCCCGAGTAATCATAATCGTGGAATCGGTAATAACTGTCCTGCTCTTGCTCGGTAGCCAAACTGGGATCCAAATGAGCGGCGATGGCCTGGGGCGTTTTGAGACGGAACAAATCGCCATAAACGATGGGCTTACCCAAATTGGTAATATCAATAACGGCCTTAATCGCCAACAGCGAGGTACCGCCTATCTCGAAGAAATCGTCTTGGATACCGACTGGATCCACGCCAATGATCTGCTCAAAGATGTGGCAGAGTTTCTCCTCCAACTCATTGCGCGGAGCCATATATTCGACGCTGCGCTCAATAGCGGGAATAGGTAACTGCTTGCGGTCGATTTTGCCGTTTGGCGTGAGTGGAAAAGCCTCCATCTGTACCAGCGCATCGGGCACCATATAAGCGGTGAGCGAGGCTTGCAGGTGGACTTTCATTTGGGCGGAATCAATGGCCTTGGAGGCGGTATAATATCCTACAAGGTGTTTGGTGCCGCTGATGTCTTGAACCAGTGCAATGGAACCGGTAACATCAGGGTACGAGGCCATTTGTGCCTCTATCTCGCCCATTTCGATGCGGAACCCACGCAACTTCACCTGGTGGTCAATGCGGCCCAGATATACGAGTTCGCCGTTGTCGTTGTAACGGGCCAAATCGCCCGTGTGGTACATGTTACGGCCCGGCATAAACGGACAAGGAGTAAAGACCGCTGCGGTTTTCTCTGGTTGATGCCAGTAACCGCGGGACATCTGTTCGCCTATTAGACAAATCTCACCAGCCATGCCCCAAGGCATGATGTTGCCGGTGCTGTCCACAATCACAGACCAGGAATTGGGTGCAGGGCGTCCAATGGGGATATCCGTTTCGTCATCGCTCACCTGATGGTAACTCGAACAGCAGGCAAACTCCGTCGGACCATAGCCGTTCACTTTCTGGAATGAACGCGGCGTCGTTTGCACGAGTTTCTCGCCACCCATTTCTAGGTATTTCAACGACAACTCATGGGCATTAATCAGCGCCATGCCCAATTGGGTGGGCATACTGGCACTATCGATATGGTGTTGCTCGATATAGGCGGCAATACCGTCTAAATCTTTGCGCAAATCTTCATGCAGAATATGTACGCAACTTCCGGCAAAGACGGGCAAGAGCAAATCGCAAATGCTGGCGTCGAAACAGAAACTGGGATAGCATAGGAAGTTGTGCTCCGGACCATATTCAAAATGTACGCGCGTGCGCCAACCGGCAAACGCCATGAGATTACGATGCTCCAACATCGTGCCCTTGGGGCGACCCGTGGACCCCGAGGTATAAATCATATACGCCAAACCATCCGTTTCGGCCAGATTAATGGTCTGCGCGGGTTGCGTCCAATCGATGTCCTCTATATAAATGACTTGAGGAACATCGAAGTTCCCTTCCCGACTTTTGAGTTCAAACAACTCGTGCGTCGTAATCAGTACACGCGATTCGGAGTCTTCCAACATGTACAGCAACCGATCATTGGGATACTCGCTGTCCATGGGCACATACGCGCCGCCGGCTTTTTGAATGGCAATCACGCTCAACAAAAACTCCTTGACTCGAGGTAGCATGACCCCCACCAAGGTATCTTTGCTCACGCCTTTGGCGCGAAGTATCTGACCCAATAGATTGGAACGATCATCCAGTTCGCTGTACGTGAGTTGACCGCAGAAATCGACTACGGCGGGATGCTGAGGTTGGTGCTCGGCATAGTACTGCACCCAATGGGGCAACGTGCGCGTGTGATCATAATCCATATCACCTCCGTAGGAACGATTCAAAATACTGGCTGCTTCATCAGACGGAATCATGGCCATCGACTGTGGCAAGGCTTCTGATTGCACAAATTGTCCGGCCAACGTAGCCAACAACCGGCTCAACTGTTCCATTTCCTGATCTCCATACAAGGACTTATCATATTCGATTTCGAATACAAAGTCCGTGGTATTGCCTTTGACCTGAACGGATATAGGAGCCTTGGCCTGCTCAATTCCCAAAGCATACAGAGGTGCATTTTGGCCGCAGATATTCACTTCGCTGTCCATGACCCCATCTTGGAAGGCATAGAGCACCTGGGGCGTGATATGGTGACGGGAAGCTATTTCTGAGAAGGGATAATTGTCGTGATCCAGCGTTTGTTGCAATTGATGATGCATGGCCTGCATGCGTTCGCCAATGCGACCCGCTTTCTGCTCATCCACTACGACCAGGGTTTGAACGAACATACCGATGGTATCCATCACGCGCATGTCGTTGCGCCCGTTGGAAATGGTGGTGAACAATACTTTCTTCTCACGCGTAATACGATGCAATACCTCACTGACCACGCTCGCCATATAACTGTTGGCGGTGATGCCCAACTGATGGCAGGCTTGCTCTATTGTCGCGCGTGCTGTGGAGGTGGAAACATGGCCTACGCCTTGACACCCAGACTCCAATCCTTCGGATTCGGGATAATGGGTAGCCTCTATGTCATCAATCAGCGCATCAAAATACTGCTGCGATTGGGTATACTGTTCGCTTTGACGCAAGGCTTGCTCATCGTGCGCATAGTCCAACAACGAATAGGTTTCTCGTATCAGTTCTTTACCTTGATAAGCCAGGTCCAAATCTCTCAATAAGATGGCCGTGGAAAGACCGTCATAGACGATATGATGAATATCCATGATGAGCCATAAACCCTCCGGCTCTGTGATGCAGGTCATGCGATACAGAGGCCCTGTCATCAGGTCAAACGGTTGCATATACGCCTGCAAATCCTGCGGGGTGAGAGCATGATCCACCGTATGTTGGTATAGTTGCATTTCACCCTCCTGTTTGACCATCATCACCTCACCGTTTTGTTGCTCCAAATGTACTTGTAGGGCAGGGTGGGCATGAACTACCGACTGCAGCGCTTGGGTAAGATGTTTGAGGTCTGTATTGCGGTCCAAACGAAGGGCCAATGGCACATTATATTGCAATGCCTCCCGATGGGTTTCCCAATCTAAGTATATGCCTTGCTGTGCTCCCGTCAGAGGAACCTCTCCGCCCTCTCCGCCTCTCATCCCTTCCGCCTCTCTGCCTCTCAGCCCTTCCGCCTCTCCGCCTCTCAGCCCTTCCACCTCTCTGCCTCTCAGCCCTTCCGCCTCTCTGCCTTCCTCTCCCCTACAGGGGGATTCGGAGGGGGCTAAGAACACACTCAGCACCGCGTTTTCGATATCTTGCATCGAATAACTCTTCACCATCGCCTTAGCGTCGAGATTGACACCAAAGCGTTTGTACAACTTGGCTCCCAATTTCATGGCGGAAATGGAGGTCAAACCGGCATAAATCAGTGGGGTGGTAAGTGTGAAGTCCTCTTGATGAGTGCAATCTACAATCATTTGCTTGATTTCTTCCTCCAGTATATTCAGCCTCGCCCCGTCCAATTCTGCATTTTGAATTTTGCATTCTGCATTATTTGCCTCCGGCTTAGGCAAGGCCTTCTTGTCCACTTTTTGATTGACATTCAGCGGAATTTTCTCCAACTGCATCGTGTACGCAGGCACCATATAAGGCGGTTTCTGGTCAGCAATAAATGCGTTAAGGGCGGTAATATCGATGGGTTGATTGCCCACAATATAGGCCACGATATATTTGCCTCCGCCTTCGTAATCAAAGGCTTGAACCGTCACATCGCTGATTCCCTCGTACTCCCGAATAACCGATTCTATCTCTTTGAGCTCAATCCGGAATCCACGAATCTTCACCTGACCATCCTTACGACCCACAAACTCGATATCGCCATCGTTTCTAAATCGTACAATATCACCGGTTCGGTAGGCTCGTTGTCCTTGAAAATCCACAAACGCTTGGGCGGTTTTGTCCGGCAGATTGAGATAACCCATACCTACCTGTGTACCTACGGCAATCAGTTCGCCTGGGGCACCAATGGGTAACCGATGCAGGTGCTTGTCCACGACATAGAGTTGCACATCGTCTGTGGCGCGACCAATGGGTATATTCACTTCATTATGCGTCACATGCTTGTATGTTACCGCAACGGAGCACTCGGTAGGACCATACAAATTGTAAATCTTGTACCCACTGGGCAATGGCATAGACACCATCTTTTCGCCACCCATACCCAAACAGCGCAGGCAACCAATCTTATCATATGTGGTCGCAAACTGCTGACCTACCTGAGTGGTCATCACCATATGGGTGATTTGGTTCTTCTCCACATAGTCGCCTATCGCATTGAGATCCAACCGAATGGCATCCGGAATAATATTCAACATACCGCCGGCCACCAGGGTGGGGTACATGTCCATCAAATTGGCATCAAAGCCGAAACTGGCATAAGCGGCAGAACGAATCTCCGGCGAATATTCCCATTCGCGAATCACAAAACGAACATAGGAAATGACATTCTTGTGTGACAGCATCACCCCTTTGGGCTTGCCCGTCGATCCCGAAGTATACAGCAGTATAAACAGCCTATCCTCTCTGCCTCTCAGCCCTTCCGCCTCTCCGCCTCTCAGCCCTTCCGCCTCTCCGCCTCTCAGTCCTTCCGCCTCTCCGCCTTCCTCTCCCCTACAGGGGGAGTCGGAGGGGGCCCCGTTGTCTGCCATCAGCACCGCCCCCTCATACTCACTCAATATCGGCCTCAACTCTTCCGTGGTGATGACCAGCGCAGCCTGCGAATCGTGCACCATAAAATTCAGTCTCTCGGCCGGATAACTGGGATCGAGAGGTTGGTAGGCACAACCGGCTTTGAGGGCCGCCAGCGGAGCGAGTATCATCCATTCGTTTCTGGGAATAAGAATGGATACCACTGGGGGCAACGGGCTGTCTTGTACGGGAGTAACCATACTGCGAATGCGAGCAGCAATGCGGTCGGTGAGTTCATCGAGTTCGCGGTATGTGTAGGTCACATCTTCGTAGTGGAAGGCCGTGCGCTCGCCATATTTGGCCACCGATTGATGCCAAAGCGAAATCATCGTTTCTCCCTTCCCTTCATGCTGGGGTAGCCCATGGGGCATCAACCCATCGAGTCGTTGGCATTGGGCTTCGCCGGCCGGTGTGATATCGCTCAGGTTCTCTACCTCGCACAATTGTCCCAATATATGTTCAAAACTGCTTACAAACTCCTGTATCCACTCTTGCGAATACTCGTGCTTGGGGTAACCGATGACCATTTCGAGTTGATGATCGCCATGTTCCTGAATCTGCACATTCAACCTTAGTCCGGGTTCGTGCTTGCTCAGGTATTGCCAATGGTAAGGTTGACCTCCCAGCATCAAGGCGCTATCAGTAATGCGGCCCTGGTAGATAAATCCGACATCGCCGTTAAATCCGCTCATTCCACACACTTCGCCAAATCCCACACTGTCCTTGCTTCGCACATTTTGAATCATATCGTGCGTTTGACTCAGCAGTTCTTTGACGGTGGTCAGACTGCCCATGGCATGTGTTATCGGCATGGTGCGCACCATCATCGTCACCGCTCCCATTTGGTCCTTTTTTCTCCCGTGAAAGAAAGTGGCATAACTGATATCTTCATCCCCCGTAAATGCATGTAAGGTCCATGCGAATGCTGCGGTGTAGGGAATACTGATACCCATTTTTTCTCTTGCTGCCAACGCGGCTACCTGCCCGGAATCGATGGCGGACAGTTCATGCCGCTCGGTCACATAACCATGTTCGCCCTCTGTATAGACGTCTTTCAGCGGTAACGATACACCTTCCACGCCGCCAAAGGTTTGCTCATACCATGTCTTCTCCTCCTGATAGGCGGGTGATTGCCTTTTGGCTTGCTCCACTTGGTTCATCGCTATGGCATCTGTCGTTTCCGGCATCAATTCCTTGCCATCATAAGCGGCGCTGATATCTTGAAGCAATACCTCCAACCCACAGCCGTCCATCAGTATATGGTGAATATGGAGGCAAAGATAGTCTTGCTTTGGCGTATGCACCAGGTAGTTATCCATCAGCATCCCTGCCTCAAATGGCAAATCCTGTGCAAATTGGGACATCAGCGTCTCGATATCGGTGGCTTGGGTGATGTCCAAATGATAAACCGCCTGCTCCTGTCTCTCAAACATCGGATCGCCTTCATCGTTCACTACCACCGTGTCCAATAAGTGCGGATGGTTCATGACGGCTGCTTCGATGGCACGGCGCAGACGCTCCAAATCAATATCTTGGTGCAAATCAAACAGGCAACTGATGGTGTAGTTACAATCGGGTTCCTGTGACTTGGAGGCATAATAGATACCTAATTGGCTTTGATTAAGTGGGTATATCATGATGGCTAGATTATTTGTGTGGGTGTTCTTTGTCTATGGTTTTTTCAATAGCGAGTGCAAAAGTACAAAAAAAAAATGACATACGCAAATAATTCATAATTTTAATTTGCGCACATCAAATATTTTTTGTAACTTTGCAGCGTCAAATGACGAAACTGTCCACCGCGAGACGTAAAATGGCGGAGAAGCTGAGATAGCGATTTCAGCAGCAGAGTTTATCCCGACCAGTCGGGATGCAAATCCTGCAAGACATAATAAAAAAGCGAGACGCCGCAAGGCTATCGCGAAAGGCGTTTACTAACGCAGCAAAAACAAAATAAATTTGCAAGTCTCAAAAAAATATTGTAACTTTGCAGGCAAAATCCAAAATAAGAACGAGGTCATGAATAATACTCAATCTTTACTGAAACAAATCAAATCTTTAGGTAAAACAATATTACCTGAAGATAGTTCGTTGTGGTTATATGGATCACGTGCCCGAGGCACAGCTCATGCCCAATCGGATTGGGATATACTTATTCTTTTGAACAAAGATAAAACAGAATTTGAAGATTATGGTAAATATGCATTCCCCATTGTCATGTTGGGCGCTGAATTAGATCAAGAGATTTCCACTCAGATATATACTAAAAAGCAATGGGAAGCTATGTCTTTTACACCATTTTATAAAAATGTTGAACAAGATAAGAAGGTAATATTATGGGATTGAGTGACGAAGAAAGAAAGACAATTGTGGCATTGGAATTAGAAAAATCCAATCACACCCTCGAACAAGTTGATTACTTGATTCAAGGAAAGTTGTGGGAAACATTGGCCAATCGATTGTATTATAGTGCATACCATGCGGTTTGTGCATTATTGATACATAACGGGATTCAAGTTGGTACCCACAAAGGTGCAGTGGTGATGTTCAATAAGGAATTCATTAGAACGGGAAAAATCTCTGAAGAACAAGGTCGAATCTATTCTCAGTTACAATCCTTGCGTGAACGAGGAGATTACAATTGTTTCATCAACACAAACGAGGAAGAAATTATGCCTTATGTTCCAGCGACCCGTCAGCTGATAGCAAAAATAAAGGAACTTATCGCATCTTAACGAAATCGTCCCACCGCCGGACGTAAAATGGCGGAGAAGCTGAGATAGCGATCTCAGCAGCAGGTGCAAGTCCTGCAAGACATAATAAAAAAGCGAGACGCCGCAAGGCTATCGCGAAAGGCGTTTACTAACGCTTGTTATCGACTCTTTGAAACGTAGGAAATTTCAAAATATTTTAGATCGAAAGCAAGTAAGTAGTAGATGTTCACAGGTGTATCTACACCATTATTGCGTTATATTGGCGCAGTATATGGTTGATATACGCGGCGTGGATTTCTAATTGCTTAATCGACTAAAATGGGTATTTCCTACGACCTCAAAGAGCGGATAAGCAAGAACAGAAATCCGCGTTTTTTTTGAATATATTCATTCAATTTCGCGGCAGTAAATGCCAAACGAATTGAATGAATATGAATAAACATCCACATATCAGCATCGTCTCCCCTGAATATCGAGGAGAAAAGATGGTAAAAGAACTGGTTGACCGCATTATTGCGAGTGTCAGCCCTATTACTGATGATTTTGAGATTATCCTCGTCAACGATGCCTCACCCGATAATACATGGAGCGAGATCGAAAAAATCTGCGCCAAGGATAAACGCGTCAAAGGCCTCAACCTTTCTCGCAACTTTGGTCAGCACTATGCCATCACCGCTGGCCTCAATTATGCCAAAGGCGATTGGGTTGTGGTGATGGACTGTGACTTGCAGGATCGACCTGAGGAAATTCCTAATTTGTATCAAAAGGCACAAGAAGGGTTTGACACAGTCTTGGCACAACGCGTACATCGTGAACATTCATGGGTCAAACAACTTGGATCTAAATCCTTTTATGCTTTATTGGCTTATTTGACTGAGACGACACAAGATGCCAGTGTAGCTAACTTTGGTATTTATAGTCACAAAGTGATAGACGCCATATTGGCAATGGGTGATAAGATGCGCTATTTCCCGGCTCAGGTTCAGTGGGTTGGTTTTAAGAAAGCCTATTTGCCTATTCAGCATGATGCAAGAGCCGAAGGTAAATCGACGTACAATTTCAGTCGTTTATTTAAATTGGCATTGGATACTATCATTTCTTTCTCAGATAAACCCATGCGACTGATGGTAAAGATAGGTGCATGGATGACCGCCTTATCATTTGCTGTTGCTTTGGTATATTTGATTCGCTACTTGATTGGCTCAATTGTAGTGACAGGTTTTACAAGTTTGATTATCTCTATTTGGTTCCTGACAGGGGTGGTCATTTCCTTGTTAGGTTTGGTCGGTTTGTATATTGGAAAGATGTTTGATACTGTAAAGAACCGCCCTACATATATTGTTGGTGATACGATCAATTGCGAGCAATGAACATACGTAAATTAGCATGGGATAGTAATTTCTTTGGATTGCGCATAGGAAGGGCAGATATTGCCACCAAAGAAGAAGCAAAGGAACTCGCGAATATGCGAGATATACTTCGTGAAGAACTGGACTTGATTTACGTGTTTGACGAACAACATGTCGGCTTTGATGCAATTGATGCCAAATTGGTTGATGAAAAAGTTTTATATAGCAAACCATGTGAACATAGACAGAAGTATGAAGAAGTGACATTGTTTCAAGCCAATCAGCCAACTAATGCACTCTATCACTTGGCACATGTTAGCGGTGGATATTCACGATTCAAGTTAGACGAGCGTCTGCCTCGTGGAAGTTTTGAGCGGATGTATAATAAATGGATTGAGAATGCATGTCCTGAAGATGGTTCCAATAAACAAATCTTTGTTTGTAATCAAGCTGGTATTTCCAAAGGAATGATAACAGTTGACTTTAACGAAAGTGGTTTGGCGCATATTGGATTAGTCTCTGTTGATACGGATTGCCAGCATAGTGGTATTGGAACAAAAATAATGAGTACAGTGGATGAGTACCTATACCAATTGGGTACTATTCATACGTTGGAGGTGCCCACTCAAAAGGCGAATAAAGATGCTTGCCGTTGGTACGAGAAAAATGGTTTTAAGGCAGTAAGTGTGATTGATATTTATCATTGGTGGCTTTGAATAATTGGTTGAAATATGGAGCATTGGTGGGCATTAATTTACTATATGCTTGTGTGACGATATTTACCAAATACGCGTCTGGGCAAGAAATGTTGTCCAGTAATTATTTCGTTGGTCTTGGTGGGGCTATCTTTGTGATGGGAACATATGCTATTCTATGGCAGCAAGTACTGAAGCGGATAGAATTATCTACAGCGTACATGTTCAAGGGAACAAGTCTCATCTTTGTGATGTTATTGGCTGCACTTCTCTTTGGTGAAACTATTACATGGACGAATATTATTGGAGCCATTATAATTGTTTTCGGAATTGCATTGTTTGCTAAAGCATGATATATAAACTAATTGTCATATTAGCGGTCTTGGCAGCTGCTGGAGCACAAATGCTGCTGAAGAAAGGAGCCGCAATAGAATATCCAAATATGGTTCGCCAATATCTGAATCCATGGGTCATCGGAGGCTATGCTATTATGTTTCTTGCCTTGGCAGCAAATATATTTGCTATGAGTTGTGGAGTGCTGGTCAAGGAAGTGAGCACAATGGAATCATTGAGTTATTTATTTGTCCCTTGCTTGAGTTGGGTGATATTTGAGGAAAAACTAACCACGAAGAAAGTAATGGCCATAGTGATGATAATTGGTGGAATAATAATATTTTTCTTATAGATATGAATACGAATTTGATTAAAAGTTTCTTTTATTTTGGTATGACATGCATCATACTACTTTGTGCATTTTTCATTTTGCACAATGCTGAGTGGCTAATCGGTGATGATTCCATTGCTTGTTCTCATACGGGTTGGGGAATTCCTTTTGAGTTAAAGGACTTTACCATTCCTTATACCTCAAGATTTTATCCAATGGCATATATGATGTATAATGTGCTCGTTTGGTTAGGATCATACTCCATAACTGCACACTTTGCATTACATGCAGTGGTGTTTGTATTGCTAATGATTGCGTTCACATTCTTAAGTCGTTTGACCCTAACCAAAGAGAAATTAACAAGTTGGGATTATCTTGCGATTTTTGCAAGTTCAGTGATAATTTTATCTCGTGTATATGGCAGTTTTATCACTACTCGATATACTCTCTGGGTTGATTTCTTTATGCTAATCATTTGGTTATTATGCACCTATTTTGTTCATGAGAAAAAGAATACATGGGCAGCATTACTTGGTATATTAGCCATGAATTATTATGTTTATTGTCTCGAAGTAAATTTCACACTCCCACTTTGTTACGCCGTGTGTGGTCTAATATTTTCTTGGAAACAATTGTCAAAAGTTGAAAAATCGTATTTGTTTTCTATGCTTTTGACAGCCTTGGTTTATTTAGGATTGTATTATATTCTTGTTTATTCTCAACGGGGTGATGCGATGTACGATGCATCACATGGCTCTGAAGATACAATTTTTGTAAATGCACTAAAAATGTTTTATGCTCAAAAAATTCTTTTAGTTGCTTTGATTTTGGTAGGTGTACGCGTTTTTATGGTATTAAAGAAGAAACAACAATATCTATGGTATGACACCTTACTACTTTCTGGATTTGGATTGTATTTGGGATGCTGTGTACTACATCTAAATCATACTATTTACTATTACATGTCCCTTATATGCGTATTCCCTGCTGTGTTGCATTATCTGCGGGAGTATATCAATCCAAAATGGACATCAGCAGTAATGGTTGTTTTAGCACTGATAATGTGTCGGAAATTGCCCTCTCATATTCAAGAATCAGCAAAAGAAAGAGTTGACGCAACCCAAGTATGGAATTTGCTAAAAGAGAAATATGCTGAAGGTGCGGATTTTTATTATTATTCTCCTTATTCAGATATGGTAGAAACCAATGATTATGTTTGGCGCGATCAATATGAAGAGGCAATAGAAAGAATTCTTAGATATAAGGTGAATAATCAGCAACTGAAATTGAATCATGTGGAGACATTTACTCCTACATCTGGTATTTTGCTGATTCTCGCTGAAAAGT
>DCIY01000019.1:28564-36786 GCA_002317295.1 Bacteroidales bacterium UBA1714 | reverse complement strand
TTTAGAGAAGGACAGGGCCTTCTCAACCCCCGGACGGTGGGTGTGAGGAGGGATTTTACTTGACCTCCACCTGACGACGGACGCTGGTGGCCAGGGTAGAACCATCTTTGTACACCAGCGTGACAATCGGTGTACATTCTACTTTACCCACCAATTCCGTTTCACCCGTTTCAGGATGATAGGTATTGCAATGGGCATGAATCACTCGAGGTTCATCCTCCACGATGCCCAAATACAATACGGCATGTGAGCGAGTCATCAGAATCGTTCCTATCGGCAGAGTCGTCCAATCCACAGCCTCCGCATCAAAATCCTGAGCACCCCGTTCGATGCGGCAAAAATCCGAACTGTTGCGCGGAAATCGAACTCCAAAACAGCGATAGATGGAACGAACATAAGCTGTACAATCATTATAGCCATTGCGATTTCCCCAATCGTACGGATTACCTTCCTGGCTCATAGCCAAATCCAGCACATTCTCCTGAGTATAAAGTAAATAACCACGATGCCAACGCCCCTGCATGGCCATAGGAACCAATTGAAGTTGCCCCTGTTTATCACGGGAAGGAATCAGGGCCCTGCCGTGCTGTGAAGGAAGCGTGGTTCCCATGTTCAAGCGTACCAGAGAATCATTGACACACTGGGAATAGATGCGGGTGTTCACCAGGATAGACTGAGGATGCAGATAATCCACCATTTGGTCATAAGAGCAGGGAATCACCGCGCAAGACTCTACCCAGCCAGCATAGTCATAAGCCTGCACAAACATCCAAGTAGAATCTGCATTATAGTGCAAAATCATCACCCCTTCCCCCAAACACAGTTGTGACTGCTGGTTATCATCAAAGCAGAACGGACCGGAAATAATGGCATCGTCCGTCAGGGTTTGATAAGTCGGGAAACTGCGCACACAGGCAGGAAGGCATGTTAATCCATAACGAGGAATAAAACTGTCAGGAACAGCCTCCATATTGCGCGAAGCATACAGTGCTTCCATGTCCTGAGGACCTATACTATCCGTATCTATGTATACTACAGAAGAGGAGACTTTGTATGAATCAATCCGTTGGCGCACCTGATGGGCAGTAAACGTTGCGTGTTCAATGTCCACCAAATGAAGATTATCTTGTGCCAACAAAGACGCATTATACGCCTGGATTTGTTCCAACGGCAGAATAATTTTTCCCGTAGAGGAGGTTTGCATGACAATACGGGCGATCCACACTCCCAAAAGCAGGAGAAAGATGATAACAGGAATAAGCGATTTTTTCATGACTATGGTTTATTAATCGGTCAGCCCCATGGTGGCCAGACCACCGAGGGCCGTTTCTTTGTACAACGAAGGAAGGTCGTGGCCTGTTTGTTGCATCACATTGACCACATGGTCAAACGATACACGATGCTGACCATCCGAACAGGAGGCGTAGATATTCGCGTCCAATGCGCGCGCAGCCGCATAGGCGTTGCGTTCTATACAAGGTATCTGGACCAAACCGCAAACCGGATCGCAGGTCATGCCCAAGTGATGTTCCAAACCCATTTCCGCCGAATATTCAATTTGAGCCGGACTGCCTCCAAACAATTGCGTAGCCGCAGCGGATGCCATCGCACACGCGACCCCCACTTCACCCTGACAACCCACTTCTGCTCCTGAAATAGAAGCATTCGTACGAACCACATTCCCAAATAGTCCGGCAGTGGCAAGAGCTCTAAGGATACGTTGCTCCGAAAAATCGCGCGAAGTGGCCAAATGATACAATACGGCAGGTACGACGCCACAGGATCCACAGGTGGGAGCCGTCACGATTCGTCCCATGGACGCATTTTCCTCACTCACAGCCAACGCATACGCAAATACCAGAGCGCGTGTACGCAGGTTATCTTTGTACGCAGATGATTTGATATAATAGGTATTGGCCTTACGTCGTATGCCTAACGGACCGGGTAACACTCCTTCGGCATCCAGTCCCCGAATAACTGCCTCTTTCATGACCTGCCACACTTCGTGCAGATAGTCCCAGATATCGGGTCCCTCACACTCTTGGACATACTCCCAATAGGACTTACCTGTTTGATCACAATAATGCTGAATATCCGTCATCAAATGCATGTCGTACACATCGGGAGACGTTTCCTCTTTACCTTCCTGAGCCAGAGCGCCACCCCCTATACTATACACCGTCCAGGAATGCAATTCCTGTCCCTGGTCAGTCATGGCTCGAAAAAGCATCCCGTTGGGATGGAAAGGCAAAAAGACGTCCCCTTTCCACACGATTTGGGCCGAAGGAATGACGCTCAGAATCGCCTTATCCGTCATATGTCCTTTGCCCGTGGCACCCAAACTGCCATAAAGTGTTACCTCATACTGAGGGGCATCGGGGCATTGCGCCAGAAACATCTCAGCCGCACGATGGGGGCCGATGGTATGACTGCTGGAAGGCCCATAACCGATGCGATAAATATCTTTAATGGTTTTCATTTGCTCTTTAAGTAACGGTCTGACTGCATGGCCGCTTTACATCCGGATGCCGCAGCCACAATCGCTTGTCTGAAATGCGGGTCCGCACAATCGCCGGCTGCAAAAACACCCGGAAAAATATGCTGACCATCCAACTGATAACACTCGGTTGAATCGCCCTGAGTCAAAATATATCCTTCTTCGTTACGGGCCAAGAAATCTGCAAACAAAGCCGTATTGGGCTGGTGACCAATGGCCAGGAAGAACCCGTTGATATCAATGTGGCGAATCTGTTCATCCGTTTGATTCTTGCGATAAACCAGGTCCGCACCTTCCACCTTATTTTCTCCCGTCAGGCGGAGTGTATTGTGCTCAAACAGCACCTCAATTTTGGGATTATTCATGACCCTGTCCTGCATAATCTGGGAGGCACGCAAAAAGGGTTTACGCACAATCATATACACTTTGTCACACAATCCGGACAAATACTGCGCTTCTTCACAGGCAGTATCGCCACCGCCGACAACAGCCACCACTTTTTTGCGATAGAAGAATCCATCGCATGTGGCACAGGCACTTATCCCACGTCCCTGATATTCTTTCTCAGACGGAATCCCCAAAAATCGGGCACTGGCTCCCGTGGCAATAATCACTGTCCACGCCTGAAGCATTCGGTCATCTTCCAACCAAACCTGATGCGGTTGAGCGCCATCATGACAAAATTGCACCCGAGTCACCAGGTTGGAAATAAACTGCGTACCAAACCGCTCGGCCTGACGACGCATATCATCCATCATTTGAAAGGGTTCCACTCCGTCTGGATAGCCGGGAAAATTTTCCACCTCCGTGGTAATCATCAGTTGACCACCCAGTTGTGGTCCTTCGATGAGTACCGGTTGCAGATTAGCGCGGGAAGCATAAATGGCTGCCGTGTATCCGGCGGGGCCGCTGCCAATAATTAAACAGGGATAAATCATTATCGTAAATCGTTCAAATAGGCATCCGGTTTGGCAATAACAAACGCAGGTACCTGGGATATATATTGAGGGTTAACAAACTCCAATCGGGTAAATTTACCCGCCTCTTTCATTTCCACTCGCACAGGCATCATCTCTTTGATAACCAATTCGATACGTTGAATATCAGAGGCGGTTTGAGGCGTCATTGTCAGGATGGTCTGCTCCCCTGACACACGCTCGGTAATATGGCATGATTGAGCCATAGCCTGCGCAAAATACAAGGGATTATTCTGGCCCAACTCTTCCTGAGTCGGAGTGGATAGAGTCAGTTCTTCATCGGCTTCACGATACAGGTAAAAGGTGTTGCCATCATAAGCAGCCTCCATGCCTAAAATAGATGCTTTAAATCGTTCACCGGCCATGGTGATGGAACCGGTGTACGTAAACGCTTGGGTCACATCCTTACCTACCGTCAGTCGAACATCCGACTGTAAGGTATGGGTTTGCAAATACGCCATAAAAGACGATAAAACGGATAGTAAAATGGTCGCTATCATGCACCTAACTGAGCTAATAAATCCTCTAATGTTGCCATATCCTGAATGAGAACATCCCTGCCTTTTGGACCCTTATTGGGGCCCACGATACCGGCTGCTTCCAGTTGATCGGACAGTTTGCCGGCACGGTTATATCCAATTTCAAATGCGCGTTGCAGGCGTGAGGTACTACCCTCCTGTTTGCTGACCACATAGCGAGCCACATCGGCAAACATCGGATCCAGACGTTTCATATCCACAGCACCCGGTTGCAAGGCATCTGACTCCTGTCCTTCCGGCACATATTCAGGCAACTGATATGGTTCGAAATAATGTTGCTGCTCGGATACATATTCCACAATCTGATCCACCTCCGGTGTATCCACAAAAGCGCACTGAATACGGAACATTTCGCCATTTCCGGAATACAGCAAATCTCCTTTACCAATCAATTGTTCAGCTCCTTTGGCATCCAGCACCGTACGAGAATCCACCACCGACTGTGTACGAAGGGCTATTCGAGTCGGGATATTGGCCTTGATGACACCCGTAACGATATTGACCGATGGACGCTGCGTAGCCAAAATCATATGCATTCCCACGGCGCGCGCCTTTTGCGTGATACGCGCAATAGGGGTCTCCACCTGTTTACCGGCCTGCATGATAAAATCACCGTACTCGTCAATGACTATCACGATATAGGGCAGGAACTGGTGATGGAACTTGTCGGCTACCAGTTTGTCCGGATTCAGACGACGATTGATAAATTTCTCATTATAATCTTCCAGGTTGCGTACACCCGCATCCTCCAACAATTCGTAACGGTTTTCCATTTCAATGACCAACGAATTGAGGGTGTCAATCACTTTTTGGCAATCCGTAATGATAATATCCCGTTCATCCACACCCGGCATGGCCGCCAGATAATGATGAGCCAACGCACGATAAGGCACAAATTCCACACGTTTGGGATCCACCAATACCAGTTTCATCTCCGCAGGGTGCTTTTTGTAGAGCAAGGAGGTAATAATGGCATTGATAGCCACGGACTTACCTTGTCCTGTAGCACCGGCAACCAATAAGTGAGGAGTCTTGGCCAAATCGAACATAAACACCTCATTGGTAATCGTGCGTCCCAGCGCAATCGGCAACCGCATTTTCTTGTCTTCCTGAAATCGTTTGGAAGCCACTACCGAGTGCATCGAAACGATTTGTTTCTTCTCATTGGGCACCTCTATACCAATCGTTCCTTTACCTGGCATGGGGGCAATGATACGGATACCGGAAGCCGATAAGGACATCATAATATCTGCTTCCAATGATTGGATTTTGGCTACGCGCGTCCCCGCTTGCGGGACTACTTCGTATAAGGTCACAGTAGGACCTACCGTGGCCTTAATGGATTCTATTTCTATACCAAAATTGCGCAGAGAAGTAACGATTTTGTTGGCATTATTCTGTTGCTCCACCTGATCAATCACCGGAGCGGTTTCGTTATCATATACCTTGAGTAAATCCAGCGTAGGGAACTTATAGTGTTCCAGATCTTTGCGTGGATCATACGGACCCAAATTGCGTAACCGATCCTCAGCACTCTGTTCCCCCAGTTCCACCTCTTTGGTTTGCATAATTTCCAACTCCGTTTGCTCTTCCGATTCAGGCTCCTCGGATTGGATATCTTCCTCTTCCGATTCCGGTTCTAATTCCGGTTGAGTTTGCGCTATTTCCACTTCCAATTCCTCAGGATGAGAGGACTCCGGTTCCGGTTCCGAAACACTGATTTCAATATCAACCGGTCCCTGTTCCACCGATAGGATACTATCCGGAGTTGAAGGGATGTCTGCATCCGGTTCTGAGTGGCTCTTCTGCGTTATTTTTGCTTTAAGAGCCGTCCATTTTTCCCGTACATGTTCGATAAAATCAGGATCCAGTACCAGACAATAAATGCCCAAAGTCAGCAACAGAACGATGACCATTCCCCAAAAATGGATATAGCCGGTCAGCCACAGATTGAGCCATTCACCATGAGAGCCACCTAAACGGAAAAACAGGTCCAAATGGAACTGGCACTGAATAAAACTCAAAAAGACAGACCCCCAAACTAACCAAAAGGCGGAAATAAAAAACAATTTCCATCCGGGTTTGTGTGTCACTCCCAACAACTTCAAACCATAGCAAACAAGCAAGACAATCAGGCATATGGACAACAAACCGAAACTGCCGTCTACCAAAAAAGCGGATAAGGTAGCTCCCGGGAGGCCCAATTTGTTATGAATCTCCGAACGGTGGGCAACACGATTCTCACGCGCCATCTCCACAATCGAAGAATCCGCCGCGCCGGTCACAAAAAAACAGATAAAAGAAGCCAGGGCAAATACCCCAAAAGCCACCAAAATCAATCCAAAAATCTTGGCGGTTCGAGGATCCTGAAACACTTGCTTGAGTTGGGCAAAAAATGGAAGGCGCTGAACACGCACCGTGCTCGCATAAGTACGGCTGTGTGGCGCATCATCCATCGTATTTTTAATCAATTTTCTGGGCATAATACAATTTTTAGCGTGCAAAGATACAAAATAATATCCACAATACCAAACTTTTCCATTTTTTTTTGAAATAAACCATGAATTATTTGCATAAACCAAAAATTATTTATAATTTTGCGCGCTAATTTGTGGTAAAATGGCCGAATGTGAACAACAACATCATCACCAATCCTCTCAAGCGTGCATCGGTTGTGCACTGAAAGATCGTTGTTTAACCAACGAAGACACAGGCATCAGTCGGGGGCAGCGTTGGAAAGCAATTGTCATTGCCTACCTGATTCCGTTTGTCATTTTGGTGAGCGTTTTGGTGGTAGTGAGTCAGGTGATGCACAACGAATACGCGGCCGGCGGCCTCGGATTGGGTGCCGTAGGAGTATATTACCTTGTATTATTTTTTAAAAAACCAAAAATATGAATGTCATTATTATTTCTTTGCTTGTTCTGGGCGTTACAGGACTGATAGCAGCGATTCTGCTGTTTATCATTGCCCAGAAGTTTAAGGTAGAAGAAGATCCCAGAATCGATCAGGTACAGGAGGTACTTCCGGGTGCTAACTGTGGCGGATGCGGTTTTGCAGGTTGCCGTGCCATGGCTGAGGCTTGCGTCAAAGCCACTTCGCTGGAGGGTCTTCTTTGCCCAGTTGGAGGTTCGGCCGTGATGACGCAAATCGGCAATGTGCTCGGAATGGAAGCCGCAGCGGTGGAACCTAAAGTAGCCGTTGTGCGGTGCAATGGTACTTGCGAAGCACGCCCTCGTACCAGTGAGTATGATGGAGTGAAGAGCTGTAAGATCATGCACAGCCTGTATGTAGGCGAGAGCAATTGTCCGTTTGGATGCCTGGGTTGTGGCGACTGCGTTGCCGCATGTCAATTTGGCGCCTTGTCCATGGATTCCGTAACCGGTCTTCCCATAGTAGACGAGGATAAATGTACCGCATGTGGTGCTTGTGCCAAAGCATGTCCAAGGTCTATTATTGAACTTCGTAAAAAAGGCATCAAGAACCGCAAAGTGGTCGTTCTGTGCGTGAATACGGACAAAGGAGCTCCTGCTCGCAAGGCCTGTCTGAACGCCTGCATCGGTTGCGGTAAGTGCAAAACCGTTTGCGAGTTTGAAGCCATCACCGTGGAGAATAATCTGGCCTATATTGATGCCGACAAATGCCGTATGTGCCGCAAATGCGAAGATGTTTGCCCAACGGGTTCCATTCACGCACTGAATTTTCCGCCTCGTAAACCCAAAGGCGACGCAGCCACAACGACAACGACAAACACAACAGCGAAAGCGACAACTGATTAGATAAAATTATGAGTACATTTAGAATAGGCGGAGTACATCCGCATGATAATAAAGAATATTCCGCACATCAGCCGATTACGGAATGTGCCCTGACCACCAAGGCCATTATTCCCCTGAGTCAGCATATAGGTGCTCCTGCCAAACCCATTGTGGAAAAAGGAGACCATGTCAAAGTCGGTCAAGTCATCGCCCAAGCAGGTGGTTTTGTAAGTGCTCCCATACACGCACCTTATTCAGGAACGATTACCAAAATCGATACTACCATCGATGCCTGGGGTATGAAAATGCCAGCCATCTTTATGGATGTAGAGGGTGATGAATGGTTGGAAGATATCGATCGCACTCCCGATGTCATCCGCGAATGCACCCTGGAGCCCAAAGCCATCATTGACAAAATCAGTGCAGCCGGTATTGTGGGACTGGGTGGCGC
>DCIY01000019.1:0-28486 GCA_002317295.1 Bacteroidales bacterium UBA1714 | reverse complement strand
GGTGTCGAATGTGAGCCCTATCTCACCTGTGACCATCAATTGATGCTGGAGCACGGAGAAGAGATTATCATTGGTATTCAGATTCTGATGCGTGCCCTGAACATCAACAAGGCCGTGATTGGTATCGAGCGCAACAAACCGGATGCCATCGCACGCATGCGTGAATTGAGTAAGGATGCCGCAGGTATTGTGGTTAAACCCCTGATGGTCAAGTACCCACAAGGGGGAGAAAAACAGTTAATTGATGCCTGCACAGGCCGCCAGGTACCCAGTGGCGCACTCCCCATTGAAGTGGGAGCCGTGGTGGATAATGTGGCAACCATCTATGCCGTATATGAGGCCGTACAAAAGAATAAACCGCTGATTTCCCGTATTATGACCATTACTGGAAAGAGCGTTGCGCATCCGGGCAATTACAGCGTGCGTTTTGGTACTCCCCTCAGTGAAGTCATTGCATTGGCAGGCGGGGTTCCCGAAGATACCGGTAAGATCATCGGTGGAGGACCTATGATGGGTCGTGCCATGAACAGCATTGATATGCCTGCACACAAGCGCACAAGCGGTATCCTCTTCCTCACAGAAGCCGAAAGCCGTCGTGTTGAACCAGAGAACTGTATCCGTTGCGGCAAGTGCGTCAGCGCATGTCCTATGGGATTGGAGCCCTACCTGTTATCCAAAATGGTGGATAAACAGATGTGGGATGAAGCGGAAGATCACGCCATCATGGATTGTATCGATTGCGGAAGTTGTATGTTTACCTGCCCGAGTCATCGCCCATTGTTGGACTATATTCGAAGTGGTAAAGCAAAAGTAGGCGGCATTATTCGTGCTCGCCAAACAAAGTAGTCATTGATTGGCCTTGCGGCCTATTGAAAATTGTAAGATTATATGAAAAAACTAATTGTATCTCCTGCACCGCACACCCATAGTGGTGACAGTGTGCGCAGAAATATGCTCTTGGTCATTGCAGCACTGATGCCTGCTTACGCGGTATCCATATTTGCCTTTGGCTGGGGCGCCATCATTACCACACTCATCAGTATTGTTGCCTGTGTGGGATTTGAATGGCTGATTGCCAAATTTATTCTCAAGCAGCAGCCTACCATCGGTGACTGCTCTGCAGTATTAACCGGTTTATTATTGGCCTTCAACCTGCCCAGTAACCTGCCCTGGTGGATCATTGTTATTGGTGCTTTGGTAGCCATTGGCGTAGGCAAGATGACCTTTGGCGGACTGGGTCAAAATCCCTTTAACCCCGCCCTGGTAGGTCGTGTATTCCTACTCATCTCCTTCCCTGTACAAATGACCACATGGCCATTGGCGCAAGGTTTTGCAGGATCGTATGTGGATGCACAAACCGGTGCGACACCGCTGAGTCTGATGAAGCAGATTGTCAAAGGCAACAGCGCCCTGATAGACCAACTGCCCGCATTAAAAGACAGTTTTCTGGGACTGATGGGCGGATCGCTCGGCGAGATATGTGCCCTGGCACTGATTGTCGGCGGTATTTTCCTGATTGCCACCAAAGTGATTACCTGGCATATTCCGGTCAGCATTTTGGCGACCGTTGCGCTGTTTGCATGGATTGCCACTCCCGAAGGTATGTGCGGTCATGAGTATATGGGCTACACGCTCTTTACCGGAGGTATGATGTTGGGAGCCTTCTTTATGGCCACCGACTATGTCACCAGTCCGATGACCGGTTGGGGGAAAGTGATTTTTGGTATCGGCATCGGTCTGATTGTGATGGTGATTCGTACCTGGGGTGCTTATCCCGAAGGCATGTCTTTTGCCATCCTGATTATGAACGCATGCGTACCGTTGTTAAACAAGATTCGTCCCCATCGTTTCGGTGAGGTCATCAAAAAATAAAGGGAGGATACGACAATGGCAAAAATGCAAAGTACATTA
Organism: Bacteroidales bacterium UBA1714; assembly: GCA_002317295.1. Taxonomy (GTDB): domain Bacteria; phylum Bacteroidota; class Bacteroidia; order Bacteroidales; family Paludibacteraceae; genus Colicola. The sequence continues at coordinate 26,575 of DCIY01000019.1, read as the reverse complement.
AAGAACATGGTCCTCTCTCTCACCGGCATCACGCTGGTGGCAGCCGCTGCGTTGGCGGGAGTGTATCAATTGACGCAGAAGACCATTGATATGCAGAAACAAGAAGCCGAAAATCAAGCCAAGTTATCCGTGTTGGCAGGAGATGAAGAAGGAATAGCTGTGATGGCAGAGACGGATGGTTTCGGGGGTAAGATGAAAGTGATGGTCGGATTTAGTCAAGACGGCCATATCTTGGGATACAAGATTCTGGAGCATAGCGAAACTCCGGGTTTGGGTGACAAAGCCGGTATGTGGTTTCAAAATGCCGATAAACCGGGTCAAAATATCATTGGCCGCAAGGCAACCGGGAAACTGCAAGTATCCAAGGATGGTGGTGATGTGGACGCAATTACAGCTGCCACCATTTCCAGCCGTGCATTCCTCAAAGCAGTAAACGAAGCCACAAAATTGGCAAACGTTGTTGCTGTGGTAGACGATGCTGACGCAGATGCAAACAGCGGTGCAAGTATGGTAGTAAAGGAAGGAAAGGAGGAAAATCATGAATAATAGTTTGAAGACGTTAACCAATGGTATTCTTAAAGAGAATCCTACTTTTGGTTTGGTATTGGGCATGTGTCCAACTTTGGCCACGACCACTTCTGCCGTCAACGGTATGTCGATGGGTTTGGCCACCATGTTTGTGCTGATTTGCTCGAATGTGGTCATTTCGCTGCTCAAGAATGTGATTCCCGACAAAGTGCGCATTCCTGCTTTTATCGTGGTGATTGCCACATTTGTCACCATGGTACAACTGCTCATGCAGGCTTATGTGCCCGCTGTTTATGCCACCTTAGGATTGTTTATTCCACTGATTGTGGTGAACTGTATCGTATTAGGTCGTGCCGAAGCGTTTGCTGCCAAAAACAGCGTAGGTCTGAGTGCATTGGACGGAATTGGCATGGGATTGGGCTTTACCCTGTCTCTCACCATCATAGGCGCCATTCGTGAACTGTTGGGAACGGGTTGCATCTTCTCCATGAATATCTTCCCTGAGCAATACGGAGCGCTTATTTTTGTCCTGGCTCCCGGAGCCTTTATCTGCCTGGGCTATTTGATGGCTGGCATTCAAAAACTGATGAAAAAAGATTAATTTGGACGTATTATGATTTACTTTTTGATATTTATCTCCGCGATATTCGTCAACAATATCGTATTGAGCCAATTCTTGGGTATCTGCCCATTTTTAGGCGTAAGTAAAAAAATAGACACAGCCCTGGGTATGGGTGCAGCGGTTACATTTGTGCTCACCTTGGCGACCGTGGTCACCTATCTGTTGCAAAAACTGCTGGTGATGTGGAATGTAGCGTTTTTACAAACCATTCTCTTTATTCTGGTGATTGCTGCATTGGTGCAAATGATTGAGATCATCATTAAGAAAATTTCTCCATCATTGTATCAGGCATTGGGTGTTTTCCTGCCGCTGATTACGACCAACTGTTGTCTGCTGGGTGTAGCCATTCTTGTGGCTAATGGCACCAACAAATTGCCAATGGGTGCTGATCACAACCTGCTCACCGGAACCCTCTTTGCTTTTGCTACCGCATTGGGATTCAGTTTGGCATTGGTCCTGTTTGCCGGCATTCGTGAACAACTAAGTATGAATAAGATTCCAAAGGCTATGGAAGGAACGCCTATCGCGTTGCTTACAGCAGGTCTGCTGGCGATGGCATTTATGGGATTCTCCGGAGTGGTATAATCGTGAAAGTAACCAAAAAAATCGTATTGGAAGAAAATGAGATGCCGACGCGTTGGTATAATATCCTCGCGGATATGCCTACGCCGCCGGCTCCCATGCTCCACCCACAGACTCGTCAACCTCTCACGGTGGACGAGATGAGTCAATTGTTTGCTCGCGGACTGAGTGAACAAGAGTTTAGCAGAGAGCGGTTTATTGAGATTCCTGATCAGGTACGCGACTTGTATCGCATCTGGCGCCCTACCCCATTGGTAAGAGCCAGCGGTCTGGAAAAAGCACTGGACACACCGGCCAAGATATACTTTAAGAACGAGAGTGTATCGCCCGTAGGCAGTCACAAACTCAATTCCGCCATTCCGCAAGCGTATTATAATAAGGTAGAGGGTATCCAACACCTCACCACCGAAACCGGAGCCGGACAATGGGGTTCGGCACTCAGCATTGCGTGCAAACACTTTGGACTGGACTTGCGTGTATACATGGTGCGAGTCAGTTATGAACAAAAACCTTATCGCAAATCCGTCATGCATACCTATGGGGCCACAGTCATTCCGTCCCCCAGCGAAACCACCGAAGCAGGACGTCAAATGTTGGCTGCATATCCCAATACGCCGGGATCGTTAGGCATGGCCATTTCCGAAGCGGTCGAATATGCCCGCACTCACGAGAACACACGCTATGCTTTGGGGTCCACCCTCAACCATGTGTGCCTGCATCAAACCATTATTGGAGAAGAGGCACGATTGCAAATGGAAAAAACCGGTGACTATCCCGATGTAGTCATAGGATGTTTTGGTGGCGGAAGCAATTTTTGCGGCATCAGTTTCCCGTTCCTCAGAGATAAGTTGGCCGGCGAACGTTCCACTCGCTTTATCGCAGCAGAACCTGCATCCTGTCCCAAACTGACTCACGGCAAGTTTGAGTATGACTTTGGTGACAGCCAGGGTCTGACGCCCCTCATTCCGATGTATACTCTGGGGCATGATTTTCAACCGGCTGCCATTCATGCAGGCGGGTTACGCTATCACGGCGGAGGACAAATCATTTCCCAATTAATGAAAGACGGGTGGATAGAAGCTGCCGATGTTCAGCAATTGGAATCGTTTCAGGCTGGCGTCCTCTTCTCACAGGTAGAGGGTATCATTCCTGCACCCGAATCCACTCACGCCATTTGTGTGGCCATTCAGGAAGCACTGCGTGCCAAAGAGGAAGGTATCGAAAAGACTATATTATTCAATTTATCCGGCCATGGACTGATTGATATGGCCAGTTATGACCGCTATTTTGCCGGTGAATTATCGTAAGTATGACACAACTGACAAAACCACAAATCCAACAATCGGCCCAACTGATTGAGCAGTCTCAACGCTTGGTCATTGTGACCCATCTGTCTCCCGATGGAGATGCGATGGGGTCCGCGCTGGGCATGAGTCACTGGCTGCGCCAAATGGGTAAGACCCAGGTGCAGGTGATTGTACCCAATCCGTTTCCCGATTTTCTGCATTGGATGCCAGGAACGGACGAAGTACTGGATTATGAAGGCAACAGCCAGCAGGCCAATCAATATCTGCAACAGGCAGATTTGATTATTTGTACGGATTTTAATGAACCTAAACGAATCGGTTGTCTGGGAGAACAGATACTGAATCTCAGTCATACACCTAAGATGATGATAGACCACCATTTGCAACCCATGGATTTTGCAACGGTGACCATATCGGATCCGAACAGTCCTTCGGCCAGCGAATTGGTTTATCATTTGATCATGGCAATCAAAGAGCATCTGCATTTCACTCAAGACCTGAACATGGAAACGGCTACCTGCCTGTACACCGGAATGATGACGGATACCGGAAATTTTTCCTTTAACAGCAACCATGCTCAGATGTACGATATCATAGCCCATCTGGTGCGCATCGGTATCGACAAGGACGCCATATACAATCAGGTGTTCAATGCTTATTCAGCCGATCGTATGCGTCTGATGGGTTACTGTTTGTATCAAAAAATGCGAATATTCCCAGCCTACCATACGGCGTTTATATTTTTGGACAGTAAGGAACTCAAGAAGTTCCACTTCCGCAGCGGCGATGCCGAAGGCATTGTCAACCTGCCCTTACAAATCAAGAATATCTATTATTCCTGTTTTATGCGGGAAGATAAGGTAGGACCTGCAGATGCAGCGTTGGCTGGCGGCAGTGAAATAAAAATTAAGATTTCCCTGCGCAGTCAGGGTGATCGACCGGTGAACCTCCTGGCTCATGATATTTTTAATGGAGGCGGACATAAGAATGCCGCCGGAGGCGAATACTATGGGCCACTGCCGGAAGCGGCACAAAAGTTTATAGAAGCATATCCTAACTATTTTACTCAAAAATAAACAAACGTATGAAAAAAATGATGATCTGCATCGCCAGTCTGATGATGGCATTGTCGATGCAAGCCCAACAAGATGAAGTACTGATGACCGTAGGCGGCAAAGATGTTATGGCATCAGAATTTATGTACATCTATCAAAAGAACAATCAGGAAGCGGTGGCTGAACAAAAAACCGTGGACGAGTATTTAGACCTGTTTATCAAGTTCCGTCTCAAAGTGCGCCAGGCGCAGGAAGAAGGCATTGATACAACAGCCGCTTTTATTAAGGAGTTTAAGGGTTATCGTGCTCAGGCAACTCCTAAATATATGCAGGATAATGATGCCATTGACAGTTTGGTCGCCTTAAGTTACCATCGTATGGCCTTTCCTCGTCGTGCTGCCCATATAGCCATCGAATGTGCCCCCGGCAGTTCAGACTCTGTGGAACAAGCCGCTCGTGCAATGATTGAGCAGATTCGCCAACGCGTCACCACAGGTCTGCCTAAAACCATTGGTAAAGGCAAAAAGGCCAAGGTGGTCTATGAGAAAGAAGACTTCAAACAGGTAGCAAAAGAGACCTCCATGGATCCTACAGCAAAGGAACTGGGAGGCGAAATAGGTTTTATTACACCATTCCGTTTTGTTTACTGCTTTGAGGATGCCGTTTACAACACCCCAGTTGGTGAGGTAACGCCCATTTTCCGCAGTCCTTATGGTTTTCATATCGCTTGGGTAGAAGAAGAGCAACCTATGGAGGAAATTCATGTGGCTCATATCATGCAAATGGTTCCTCATAATGATTCGCTGATAAACATTGAAAAAAAGGCAGTGATAGACAGCATTTATGCCCTGCTCCAAAATGGAGCCAATTTTGAAGAGACCGCGAAGGCTTTGTCCGAAGACAAAGGTTCGGCTATCCGAGGCGGTGACTTGAACTGGTTCTCCCGTGGCATGATGGTCAAACCATTTGAAGATGCAGCCTTTGCCATGACTGAGGAAGGGAGTATCAGCGAACCTATTCAGAGTCGCTATGGCTGGCATATTATCAAATTTTACAGTCGACGTGGTATTCAACCCCTGGACAGCATCCGTGCCCAAGTGCTCAAAAGCGTACAACGCGATGAACGCATACAGGAAGCCAATAAAAGTTTTATCCGCAAGGCACGCGCTGAATATCAGTTGCCGGATACGATGTCCGAAGCAGATGTTCGCGCTTATGCAGATGCTCATTTGGAAGCTAAATATGCGGAACTGAAACATCTGGTACAGGAGTATCATGATGGTATCCTGCTGTTCGACACCAGTTTAAAGAATGTTTGGGACAAGGCAAGCAACGATAACGCAGGTTTGGAAGCATTCTTTAAGAAAAATAAGAAAAACTATAAGTGGGATGAACCTCGATTCAAGGGTTATGTCATCTATGCCAAAGATGAAGCTGTAGCTGCTCAGGCAAAATCGATTGTGCGCAACGCAAACCCGGATTCCATCGAGAGTTATATCAACCACCGAATCAACCAGGACAGCCTCAAACTCGTTCGAGTAGAAAAAGGTCTGTGGAAAAAAGGTCAAAACAAACTGGTGGATCGCGATATATTCAAGGTGGAAAATCACGGATTTGTCAACCGCATGGAACTACCGGTTGCCCTGACCGTAGGCAAACTGCTCAAGAATCCGGAGGCCTATACCGATGAGCGCGGCAAAGTGACCAGCGATTATCAGGATCTGTTGGAAGGACAATGGGTAGAACAGTTGCGTCAACGCTATCCAGTAGTGATTAACCAAGATGTCGTAGAACACATTAAGGCACAACTGAAATAGGATGCGCATTCGCTCACTGATGATGGTATTGATACTCCTGCTGGCGGTGAATATTCCGCTGCAATGGAGCACGCTGCGTTGGGACCTGACCCAGGACCAACGCTATACCCTCAGTGCACCTACCCGTCAACTGATACAAAGCCTTGATCAACCCCTTACGGCAGAAGTACTCCTTACCGGCAAACTCAATTCAGGATTCAGTCGTTTGCGCAAGGCAAGCATCGAGATGCTGGAAGAACTGGGACACGACTGTAAGGTGAATATCGTTTATCCTGATCCGGAAAAGATAGACTCCTATCGCCTGACGCCTACTCTGATTCACGAACGATCACAAAACGGACAAACCATTCAAACGCAGGTTTATCCCTATCTGAGATTAAGTTATGCGGGTCGCCACCGAATTGTTTCACTGCTACAAAACAACCGAGGTAAAAGCGGTGAGGAAAATCTCAACAGCAGCATTGAAAATCTGGAGTACGCCATCGCGGAAGCCATTGGTTCGCTCACTCAGGAAAAAGTCGAAAAAATTGCTTTTCTGGAGGGACATGGAGAATGGAATGAACACGATGTATGGGATATGAGTCAGCAATTGGCACACTATTTCCAAATCGATCGTGGAGAATTAGGCAATGAAGTGGGTATATTGGATCACTACAAAGTGGTCATTATTGCTGGTCCACAACGCCCATTCAGTGATCGGGACAAGTATATCCTGGACCAATATCTGATGCAGGGAGGCCGGTTATTGTGGCTGGTCGATGGCGTAAGATTCTCTTCAGAGATGCTTTCTGACGAAGGCAAAACGCCGGTTATTCCGTTGGACCTCAACCTCACCGACTTATGGTTTAGGTATGGAGTAAGACTCAATCCGGTGCTCATTCAAGATCTGCAATGCCTCCGCATCCCGGTGGATATGGGTCAAAATGGTCAGGAAAATTATCAACCTATTCCATGGACCTATGCTCCCTTGCTACTGACCAGTCAAGTCTCACCCATCACCCGTAACGTGATGCAAGTCCGTTCAGAAATGATGTCAGCCTTGGACATGGTCGGGGGAGAAGATGGACTGAGCAAAGAAATCCTGCTGGCGACCTCCTCTGCTTCGCGTATCACAGGAACACCGGGTGAAGTGGATCTGAGTGATATTCATATTCAACAGGACGAATACCACTATCAGTTCCTGCCGGCTGCGATGCTGGTAGAAGGGAGTTTTACCTCGCTATATGCTCACCTGATGGCTCCACAAGGAATCGTTTCCTCACAACCTGCCCTTCGGCAGAGCAAAGAAACGCGACAGATATTTGTGGCGGGAAGCAGCATTGCCCGTAACGATTGGAGTCAGGGTCATGCATTGCCCGTAGGATATGACCGATATACTCAAACGCAATTTGGGAACCGGGATTTCCTCATCCATGCAGTCCTTTATCTCAGCGATGAGTCCGGTCTCATTGCTTTGAGAGCCAAATCCTTTCCGTTGCGACTCATCAACGATCAACGATCCCATCAGTATCGACTGAGTATCCAGATAATCAGTATCGCACTTCCTCTGATTCTGTTAGCCATGATTGGACTGATACAATGGGGAATACGAAAAAAGAAATATACGTTATGATGAAAATGAAACATTTTGTTTTACTGGGGACACTGCTTACGCTGAGCATGTTGCTCCAAGCACAATACCAGCCTTACCCGATAGATACCATTAGGGGAACAGCTGTATACCGTTATCCAGTGGAGAAAAGCATCGGCTTATACCGCATCAGCGTCAATTTTGGAGTATCACAAAGTGATATTATTGCCTGGAATCCCCAATTGGAATCCCGCGGCCTGCGCTTTGGAGAAACGATTCTGATTCCCGTAACGCAACAACCTCGTGAACAACAACCTCGTGAACAACAACCTACCGAGCAACAACCTACCGACAATGCCATTTTGACCTTAGTTCAAAGCGCGCTCGCGCAGGAGGACACCATAAGCAATCATGCCGGTCCTGTTTTCAATGACAGCAATGTGATTCGAATCGGATTGTTGTTACCCTTATATGCCAATGCTTTGGAACGCGACAAAAACATGGACCGTTTCTACGATTTCTATGCCGGAAGCCTGTTGGCCGTCTACCAGGCTCAGGCACAAGGACAATCCATTGAAGTGTATACCTATGACATCGAAAAAAATGATGCACGATTGATGCAGATTTTGGAAGATACCATGTTGTCCCACCTGGGGATGCTGATCGGACCTGCTTACGCTCCTCAGGTAGCCACTGTGAGTACATGGGCTCAGGAGCACCAGATACCCATGCTCATTCCTTTCCAAAACCATGTGCCCGGAATAGAAGACAATCCCATGTTGTGGCAGTTTAATGCATCTGAACAGGTGGAAGCGGAAATATTGGCAGATTCGATAGCCGCCATTCAACCGGGAGTAAGATGTATTGTCATCGAGTCGGAACCGGAAAATATCCCACTCAGTATTCAACACCTGCGTCAGGCATTGGCAGACCGTAATGTGGATTGCCAAATGACCACCCTGCATACGATATTGACAGACTCGTTGCAACAGGTGCTCAACGATAGTGTGGAGAACATCATGATCTTCAACACCGAGCGTTATACGGGTATTCAACCCCTTTTGCCTCATTTGCAACCCTTGGTGGGGACCTACCGAATCACCCTCTATTCGCACTATTCATGGCAAAAAGAGAATATGGTCATGCCACAAATTTATTCTACCATGTTTACACCGGCTTCACCAGAACAGACACAAATGTATAACGAACTGTTTGATCGATATTTCCATCATCACCTGGCTTCTACCCAACCGCGGTTTGATCAATTGGGATATGACTTGATGGGATATGCCATTCAACACCTTCAGGATAGCACTCGTATCGATTCCACTTATCAGGGACTGCAATCCAATATTCACTTTACTCGCGTGAGTGAAAATGGAGGATATATGAATCAACACATTCACATCATTCACCAATGAGATTTTCCCGCTCCATAGCCATCGTGACCATGCTCCTATGCATCCGTCTGAGCGCCGTAGCCCAACCCAGGTTACGGACGCCTGAGATTTATTTGGGCATCCATGGAGGAGCCCTGGGATCGATGTGCCTGTGGAATCCCCGCGTATCAGGAACGGAAGAAATACACAATACCGTCTTACTGGGCGCCAACGGTGGTTTGGTTTTCCGCTACTCCGGACATAAGTGCTGTGGACTGCAACTGGAACTCAACTATATGCAAAAAGGGTGGCGAGAAAACGCAGAAACATCCGCATATACCGTACATTATACCCGCCGTTTGGATTATATTGAATTGCCTTTCCTGTCCCATATCTATTTTGGTTCACCATCCTTTAGAGGATTCTTTAACCTGGGACCGCAAATCGGCTACTGCATTCATGATGATATGGGATCAGGTACCCAAAACACGCTGGCCAAAGATCATCCTCAATACGAACCCATTGATAATCCGTTTGATTGGGGCATAGCCGGCGGTTTGGGATGTTACTACCGTCATCCAAAAGCAGGCATATTCCAACTGGAGGCTCGGTTTAATTTCAGTCTGGGAGACACTTTCTCTCACTCCAAAACCGCGTATTTCTCCCAGTCACACGCCATGAACCTGAGTGTCAATCTGGCTTACCTGATTCCGATTCCGGAATGTAAACCCAAAAACCAACAGTAATAGAAAAATACTATCATTTATGAGTAAAATAATATCTTTAGCCAATCAAAAAGGTGGTGTTGGCAAAACCACAACCGCCATCAATCTGTCAGCCGCACTTGCCCAAACAGGTATGCGCGTATTGCTCATTGACGCCGACCCGCAAGCCAATGCATCATCCGGTTTGGGAGTGGATATCCGAACACTAAGCAACACGATCTACGAGTGCTTGGTCAACCAGATAGATCCCCACTCCGCCGTCGTAGCCACCCATGTAGAAAACCTGCATCTGATTCCCAGCCACATAGACCTGGTGGGAGCCGAAATAGAGATGTTGAATTTGGAAAAACGGGAGCGTATTCTTAAAACGCTGCTGGAACCCATACGAGATGAGTATGATTATATCTTCATTGATTGCTCTCCCTCGTTGGGACTGATTACCGTCAATGCCCTCACGGCCAGTGATAGCGTCATCATTCCTGTTCAGTGCGAGTTCTTTGCCCTGGAAGGAATTGCCAAATTGCTCAATACCATCAAGATTATTAAGCAAAAACTCAATCCGAACTTACAAATCGAAGGATTTCTGCTCACCATGTATGACAACCGTTTACGCCTGAGTAATCAGGTGTATGAGGAAGTCAAGCGTCACTTTGGCGACCTGGTATTCAATACCGTCATCTCCCGTAATGTGCGTTTGAGCGAAGCACCCAGCCATGGTATGTGCGTGATGGAATATGATGCTACATCCAAAGGGGCACAAAACTACAAAAGTTTGGCTCAGGAAATACTACTGCGTAACAACTAATAACCAAATATATGAAAAAAATGACAGGATTAGGCAGAGGATTAGATGCCTTAATAGACACCCATATCTCTACCGATGGAGGGTCTTCCATCAGTGAAGTGGAACTGAGTATGATTTCCGCAAACCCCGATCAGCCACGTCATACCTTTGATGCCGAAGCATTGGAAGAACTGAGTGACTCAATTCGCGAACACGGAGTCATTTCTCCCATTACCCTTCGTAAGAACGAAGACGGCACCTATCTCATTATTGCAGGCGAACGCCGCTATCGCGCAGCGAAAATGGCCGGTTTGCAATCCATACCCGCATACATTCGCACTGCCCGCGATGAACAGGTGATGGAATGGGCCCTGATTGAGAATATCCAACGGGAAGACCTGGATGCCATAGAAATAGCCTTGGCTTACCAACGACTCATGGACGACTACAATCTGACGCAGGAACGTATGTCCGAGCGCGTCGGAAAAAAACGGACCACCGTGGCTAACTACCTGCGCTTACTCAAACTTCCCGCAGAGATTCAATTGGGTATCAAGGAGAAAAAACTCGATATGGGGCATGCACGCGCCATCCTTGGCAGCAAATCGACGGAAGAACAATTGGCTCTATACCAGCGTATCATCCGCGAAGGATTGTCCGTTCGACGCGTAGAGGAATTGGTTAGCGACACCAAACCCCAGGTAATCAAGAAAAAATCTCCCACTGCTCCTTATCTGATGGAACAGGTTAAACTGGGAAAGACGCTGGGAACAAAGGTGAGAATCACCGACGATAAGATTGTGATTAACTATTCTTCCAAAGAACATTTATTCGATATCCTACAGCATATCCGTTGAAACGACTGATACTCATATGGGTTTGTATGCTCGCCCTACCCTGCGCTATGATGGCGCAAGTAGAGGCTGAACTTGATACCGCAAGAGTGGTGTCTGCTGACTCTGTGGTCCTGAGCGAGACCCTGCAGTTGGATAAGGACGGTACCATTAATGGTTGGCGCCCCATCCCCCTGAGAGCCGTATGGCTGGGAGCAATTGTACCGGGATTGGGACAGATATATAACCAAAGTTACTGGAAACTGCCTATAGTTTATGGCGGATTTATGGGTTGTGTATATGCCATCTCATGGAACAGTACGATGTATACCGAGTACAAACAAGCCTATATAGATATTGTCAGCGATGAGGTCCTCAGTGACGACCCCACCCGTTCGTACAATGCCATTTTACCCAAAGGATATACCATCGAAATGATGGGCGGTCGAGCCTCATACACCAGTACGCTCAATAACAAACAGGCTCTCTACCGCCGCTATCGGGATATCTCCATCGTAGCCACGTTGGCAGTCTATGTCCTTTCCCTTATCGACGCCTATGTCGATGCCCAATTATTTGATTTTGATGTCTCACCCGACTTAACCATGAATGTCGAGCCGACTATTTATAACGATCCTTTGTACTATCGAAGTACAGAGGTTAAATTAGCAGTCCATTTTTAATGAAACATATTGTATTATCTCTCTTTTTGATTTTTGGCACTACAGCCTTTGCCCAAACAGCATGGACAGATTCTCTGTCTACCGATAGCACCGAAGTGGCTGTCTTGTCCTTCGATTCCCTAACCGTAGACTCCGTAGCTAACCTGTTTTTTGATGAAGCTTTGGCGTGGTTGGACACCCTCAACTGTACTTCCGATTCCATCATCGTGGAATTACCCGATTCGGTATACAAAGCACGTTTACAAGCGTTACCTTTTGTGATTGAAGTGCCCTACAACCAGGTGGTCCGCAGTTTTATTGTACGCTACCTCAAGAGCAGCAAACGCCTTGCAGGTTTGCGCCGCAAGTCGCAATACTACTTCCCCATGTTTGAAGATATATTGGGCAAAGAAGGACTACCCTATGAATTAAAATACCTGGCCGTCATCGAGTCTGCACTCAATCCCATGGCACATTCCCACATGGGAGCAGCCGGTTTATGGCAATTTATGCCTTCCACAGGCAAACTCTATGGGTTGGAAGTCAACTCACTGGTTGACGAACGCATGGATCCTGTGCGTTCCACACAGGCTGCATGTGCGTTTCTCAAATCCTTATACGCCTTATTCCATGATTGGAATCTGGCTATTGCCGCATACAATTGTGGACCGGGGAATGTCAACAAGGCCATTCACCGCAGTGGAAAACGCGATTTCTGGTCTATCTATCCCTATTTGCCCAAAGAGACTCGCTCCTATCTGCCTATATTTATAGCTGCCAGTTATGCGATGAACTATGCCGAAGATCATGGCGTATGTCCCGCAGATGCGGAGCATACTATGGCGACGGACACAATCATGACCTGTGAACGCCTGCATCTGGAACAAGTGGCCAAAGTGCTCGATTTACCCATCGAGGAACTGCGTCATCTCAATCCACAATATGCTCGCGATATTGTGCCCGGAGGCAAGCCTTATGCATTGTGTTTGCCCATCGAGCGAGCAGGATGGTTTATCGATCAGCACGATTCGATCGTGGCCTATCGGGCAGATGAACTGATCAACAATCGGCGTGCAGAAATTGACCTGATGCAAAAAACCAGCCTCAATGGCGGGTACTCGGTCAATGGCGTCACGTATTATAAAATCAAGAATGGAGACACTCTCAGTGGTATTGCCAAAAAATTCCACTGCTCCGTCAAACAACTCAAAGCCTGGAACGGATTGACTTCCGATAATATAAGAGCCGGTAAAACATTGAAAATTGGAAAATAGTAACAAAATATATTACAGTCTGCGGGAAACCGAACAACTGACGGAACTGCCGGCAGCGACGCTGCGCTATTGGGAATCGCAGTTCGAGGACCTTCGTCCCCGAAAGGATGGTCATGGCAACCGCTATTATACACAGGAGGATATTAACCTGATCAAGCGCATCCGTTTTATTCGTGACGAGATGCACATCACGCGCATCGTAGCCATTAAACATGAACTGCAAAATGACACACGTCACACCGATCAACGTCAGCGTGCAACCGAATTGTTACTCAAGATTCGTCAAGAACTGGTAGCGATACGCAAATACCTCTACCAAAACCCTCCGCAAGACTCTGAGACCCCGTTATCCGAAGAATAGTCCACGCGATACATGAGCGCGGAACGAGAGCAATTTCAATCCTTTGCTCGGATGCCCTATGCAGGTATACTTGATCACAGAACCAAAGGCCTCCAACCAGCGGTATAACTCAGAGAATACGCGAACCGTATAGGCAAAATCACCTCGCGCATTCGTACGCTCATGTTCACTGCGTCCCATTTGCACCGTCAGGCGATTGAAATACTCCTTGGACATCTTATACTCCGGAATGATATGATGCAGCACCGGTTCCGGCAAATACATAATCTGCATCTGAGCCGTGTGCATTTTCTCGTAGATATCTTTCTCCTCACTACCCATCAGGTTATCACCCTTGCGTCCCAGGGAGGTGTTAAAATTACCAATCATCTCAAACACCTCACGACGAATAGCCGCATTACCTCCGCCGGGATAATGGCGATAAGGATATTCACGAATCGATTCACCAAAATTCATACAGGCCGTCAACACGGTCCTGATCATCGGCGTCATCCATTCGGGCTCCTCAAATCCCTCATATAGCGGTTCAATAGGTCCTCCGGCTGCCATCGTTTCAGGATGTTGCTCAAACCATAGTGCATAGTCACTCAGATAATGGGTATCCACCAATGCATCATCGTCCACATACACAAACACATCTCCTGTGGCCTCGCTCATACCCTTGTTGCGTGCAGCCGATATACCCTGCTCTTTCTCCACTAAGTACTTCAATGCAACATCCGCATGTGCTTGGGCAAAAGCATGACACACCTCGCACGTATTATCCGTACAGTTATTATCCACCACGATCATCTCATACTCGGATTTAGGCAAATCGTTTGCCACCAGACTCTCCAACAACGGACCGATATACTGCGCCCGATTATACGTACAAATGATAACAGATAATTTCATATGATTTGATTGTTAAAATGTTTATTCTTGTTTTATGCCCACACAATTCGATCCGCCAATTGCAGGAAATAGTCATTTGACCAGATATCCAATTCTTCTTTATTCCACACAAACGGAAGGACGTCTTGCTTTACAGATTCAATATCTGCCTGTCCCAAACGGGAACGCAGGCGTTCCTCAAAGTCTGCGCGGCTTAGTAGTTCACCATTGAACTGATAGATACGCTGCTGCAAATGATCATAATGCAACGGAACCTGATAGCGCACATAGTGCTCAAAGTCATACCAATCACGTCCTTTAATACGAGTTTTCCAAGCTCGGAAAACCAATGCATGCATTTTGCCGGCATACAAATCGGGCAAACAGACACAGCGAGTCATAAATGATGATGGCATCAGGAGTAATTTCTGCTCCGTATGAAACCCTAATGGAGGATTAGTATCCACTTCTATCTTCACCTTCACAGTCTTCTCGGTTTGAAAACTGAGATTATAGACATCCGTGTTATCCTTCAAAAATGCCGATTCTACTTTTCCTAATGTACGCTTGTCCTTCTTGGTAATCGTTACTTCGCGTCCCACTAATGCAAAAGTGTCAATAATAGGCTGAAAATAATGACTAAAATCAAAAGAGTCATCTCGTTCAATCAGCGAAAAATCCATATCCTCAGAGAAACGTTGCAACCCATGAAAGATACGCAAACAGGTTCCTCCGTAAAAGGCAGCTTTATCAAAGAATCCTCCCCGATGGAGGCCAGCTAATATGAGCTGCTGATTCACCTCGTAAGGTGCCTGACGCTTTTGAACCTCAGTAGTCAGGTCGTAATTGGAAAGCATTTGTTGATAAATAGGATTCATGATTCTAATAATTTTAGGATAGTATGTATCGATGTATTCTTCTTACCTACGACCATATAGTCTCTAAATATTTGCTTATCCATTGCAAAAAATGCATCCATATCCAACCGTAGATCTTCCTCTAAATAAGTAGCAGCGTCGAGAGTAGAGCGCAAATAAACATATGGCGTATGAGCAATCAAATCACATAACGCTCGTTCAGGTGTGGCAATCAAAAAAGAATAGGTATCTTCTTGTACACTTTGTACACCTATAGCAAACGATTCGCGAGATATCATTGTATATTGAAAAGCTCCAACTGGTGTATCAAAATTCCTCGAATGCTTAATCGTCATGGATTGAGTTAAATATACCAGTTCTGGAATAAGTCCATAATATCGTAGCGCTGAAGATTGCGATAAGAACGAAGGCCCATATAAATGGTTGGCAATTAATTCCGTAGACAAGGCTTTCTTCGTCACAGTAGGCGCAACGACATACAACCCCTTTTTGAGGTTAATTATCTCGCCTGCCTGTTCTAATAATCGCAACTTAATTTTGCTCTGCTTAATATTAGGAAAACAAGATGCAATCGCAGCTGACGTTACGGGGATGTTTTGAAATATCTCTAATTCGGCGGTCATTTTGTTAAATTTGGAACAGAAAGTATAAAAAAAATATACTTGCTGTACGAAATTTCGCACAAAAGTACAACAAATCTTTGACATACGCAAATAATTCAGCAAAAAAGTGCAAAAAAAGATAGATTCATCTATCTACTGATGTCGTGCGCAACTGCTAGGAGTTTACTCATATAAAGTTGCACACAACAGCAGTACTAAGGCACAGCTTTTTTTTGCACTTGCTCCTTGCCCCTCACTATTTCGGGGGAATGCGTGGCGTGGAAAAAGAGTAGCTTAGCAGGCGGCGTCCGAAATTTTCAGCAAAAAAAGTGCAAAAATTTGTATACCTCACAATTTTTGTGTAACTTTGCGCTCGATTTTGAAAATAGTAGCATTATGAAAAATATCGATTGGAAAAAGTTCGTGCCCTACATCGTGGCAATAGTTGTGTTTATTGGTATCGCCATGATATACTGTTCCCCCGTTTTGGAAGGCAAAGTGCTCCAAGCCGGTGATGTCAACAACTGGAAAGGTGCCGCACAAGAGGCTAGAGAATTTTATGATAAGGAGGGATATAGCCCATGGTGGACCAATTCGATGTTTGGCGGCATGCCAACATATCAAATAACTGGCAATTTACCTACAAGCATTATTCGAGCTCATGTGGAACATGTTTTACATTTTGGATTCTTTGAGGATTATAATACCATTGGCATTATGGCAGGCTACTTCTTTGGATTCTTCCTCATGTTGCTTTGCTTTGGTGTCAATCCATGGCTGAGTTTGGTAGGCGGATTGGCTATTGGATTAAGCAGTTACTTCTTGTTGATCATTCCTGCGGGACATATAACAAAAGCTGTGGGATTAGGATTCATAGCTCCTATGATTGGTGGATTCTACGCGATATTTAGAAAGAAATATTGGTTAGGAGCACCTTTGTTCACAATCTACGGCATTATTTGTCTCACCTTGCACCCGCAAATGACCTACTATATGTGCATGCTGATGGGCATTATGGCCATTGCAGAACTCTATATCCATATTCGCGAGAAACGATACAAAGATTTGGGTATAGGTATAGGTGTATTAGTCATTTGCGCTTTGCTGATTTTTGGCACCAAACTCAGTTGGTGGCAGATGAATAATGAGTATCTCAAAGAAACCATGCGTGGAGGCCATTCTGAGTTAACTACCAACCAAGAGGAAGAAGCCAAACCTGCCGGCCTTGACATCGATTATGCGACTGCATGGAGCTATGGCAAAGCAGAAACCATGACCTTGCTTATTCCCAACTATATGGGCGGAGCCAGCGGTTACGATTTGGGTAAAGACAGTCAACTCGAGCAAGACCTCAAAAAGATGGGCGTTCCTGCACACCAAGCCAAAGGTTTCTGCAAAGGGGCTCCAACCTACTGGGGAGAAAAAGCCTTTACCAGCGGCCCTGTGTACGTAGGTGCTATCGTATGTTTCCTCTTTGTACTCGGACTCATCATCGTTCCGGGCGCATACAAATGGGCATTACTCATTGCAACCCTATTCTCTATTCTATTGGCATGGGGTCGTAACTTTATGCCACTTACAGAGTTATTCTTTAACTACTTCCCGATGTACAATAAGTTCCGCGCCGTAGAGAGCATTCTCGTCGTAGCGGAAGTAACGATCCCGTTATTGGGATTCTTGGGTATCAAGGAAATCATGACCAATAAACGCGACTACCAAAAGCCTATATTTATAGCAGGCGGGATTACTGCTGCCATCTGCTTGTTTGTAGCTTTATTTGGAGGTTCGTTTGATGTTACCTCTTCCTATGATGCGCAATGGAAGGGACAAGTAGGTCAACAAATCTATGACGCAATTTTGGATCAACGTCATGCTTTAATGACTTCTTCCGCATGGCGTAGTTTGTTGTTTGTGCTATTGGGAGCTGTGGTGGTATGGTTTTACAATAAAAAACAAGAAGCAAAGAATAGTAACCTTATCTTAGCCGCAGCATTAGGCGTATTGGTTTTGGCGGATATGATTCCTGTTGATCGCCACTTCTTTGGCAAGCAAAACTTTGTCAGCAAGAAAGACGATAGTCGCACTTTTGCCATGCAACCTTGGGAAGAGCAGATATTGCAAGATAAGAGCCTTGACTACCGTGTTCTCAATTTGGCCGCCAATACCTTTAATGACGCCCGCACTTCCTATCGCCTCAAATCAATTGGTGGTTACTCTGCCGCCAAGCTTCGTCGTTATCAAGATCTGATTGATGCCCATATTTCCAAAAATAACTGGAATGTGCTCAATATGCTCAACACCAAATACATCATCACCCGCGATGGTGTATATCCCAACTCACAGGCCTTTGGCAATGCGTGGTTTGTAGATTCGCTCGTTTGCGTGAATACACCTAATGCCGAATCGGCAGCACTGAATACGCTTGATTTGCGTCATGTAGCCGTAACGGACATTACATTTGCTGCGAACAAAGACCTGGAAACGGCTGGTATAAGTGGTGGTCAGTCGATGATTACGCTGACCGATTATAAACCCAATCAATTAACCTATACAGCGAATACCGATACCAAGCGATTGGCAGTCTTTTCAGAGATTTATTATCCGCACGATTGGCATTTGCTCATTGATGGGCAAGAAGCGCCCATATACCGTGTGAACTATACCTTGCGTGCCGCTATCATACCCCAAGGAGAGCATCAACTGCGCATGTACTTCGAACCCAGCGCACTCAAAACAGATAAGTTGTGTATGGCAATACTGATTTTGGCTATTGTGCTAAGCCTATCAACCCTCTTGTTACCTTTGTACGGAAAGAAATTAATTTGTCGCCCTTCGACACCTGACCAACTATAGTATATCGGAGCCAAAGTACCAGCGTTCCGCCCCATTTGATGGCTTCCTTGAATAGACGCTTGCCGTATTCCAGTTTGGAGATGGCGAGCGTTCTTTGTCTTTCGCTGATACCAACACCAAATCCGAGTTTTGCAATATATTCATCAGTAGTCCTCGAAGGAGGAATACAATGTTCAACCATTATTTCTGGTAGATAATAGATGGTAGCATTTTGCGCCTTGACGCGGTTAAAATAGTCTTTTTCTTCTCCTCCAATTAGATTTTTGCCACTACGTCCAAGACTAGTATCAAATAGACCACATTGATCAGTAATTTTTCTACTAAATCCCATATTAGCACCTATGGGATAATCTTTGGAAAACAGGCAAACTTCATCTCCTTTGTCTATAGCAGATAACCATGAAGCGCTCCACTTACTAAGCCATACAGGAGTAATACCATCTTCAAAAAAAGGATAGATTCGACCACCAAAGGCATCCATTCGTGGTAGTTCTTTGATATATTGCGCCAATCGCTCTAAATAATTCTTACCAACAAATGCATCGTCATCAAGAAATACTAGCCATTCACCATTCGCTTCTTTGATTCCTCGGTTGCGTGCATGACTGAGACCTTGGGCAGGTTCAATAATGTATCTAAAAGGCACATTAGAGTTTTCCTTAGCAAAAGTGGAACATATTTCAGCTGTGGAGTCAGTGCTATTGTTATTAATAAGCAATAATTCCCACTCACCATTGAAATGGTTAGCAGCTAATCTCTTGAGTGTCTCGCCCAAATATTTGTCGCGGTTATATGTACAGATGATGATGGTTAACATGATTCTAATAAAGTTCTCCATTGTTTGCCAATAATACCCATATCAGAGAATTTTGCTTTTTCAATCGCAGCTTCTGCCATTTGAGTTCGTTTTTTATCATCTAACATTACGCTCTCTAATAATAGGAAAAAGGCATGTAAATCATTGTCTGGTGCAATCATTCCATTAATATTGTGATCTATGATTTCTGATGTAGCACTATAAGAGTTGAATACGCAAGGAATAACACCCATAGGCATGCTTTCCATAATAACCATCGGCCAACTTTCATGTGAAGATATTGATAGCAGAATGGATGCCTTGTGGTAGTATGGTTTGGGATCTTGTCTACCAACAAATTGAATGTTTTCTATTTTGTATTTGTTAGCAAGCCACTTGTAATAGTTGTCAGATACACCTTCTCCAATTATGGTTAATTTCCAATCTTTGAGAAGTGGATTTTGTTCAATCATTTTCCACACCTTTAGAGCATAAGAAATTCTCTTTGTAGGTTCGTATAGTCGACCAACAATAAGCACTTCCTTTTCTTTATTTGATAATTCGTTTTTATTGATATATGTCAAAAATGGCATTGGATTATGAATTACGGCAAATTTATTGTTCTGTGTTGAGCGGGCAATATCCAAATATTGCTGAATATAACCTGGTGAAAAAACAACTACCTTGTCGGAAGTTTTCAGTGGTTGAGCGTAAAGTTTACAAATGATTCTTTTGATTAATTTAGAACTTATAGGACGAGTTATGGTTATGAGCCATTTTCTTAGTGAGTCTACAAATTTTAGTTTATGGATAAAATTAAAATAGACCATAGAGAAAGCTGCGTAAGAGCATGCTTCGTATCCTGGCATAAAATGGAAACAATAGATTGTTTTCGCATTATGTTGGTGTGCAATCTGATTAATATGAGGAATCTCTTTGACATATTCATGATTGGATACATTAATAACAATCCTATCTATTTTGTTATCAACTATAAAATCACTTAATTCTTCCTCGTTGAGAGGAATTCTAAGCTGCATTCCTTTTGTGAAAACCTCAGATAATCCTTTGGGATTTTTCATAAAGTATGCATTGAAACTAGTATCATGGTACGAATTGACGTAGTGGTCATTAAGTGCAGTCACAACACGATTAATACCAGTGTTGTCATTTGCACTCATTGACGCGCATTCATAGTTGGTTATTTGTAAAATATTCATATGCGACTATTTCGTATTTTTTGCCTCGTATTTATGTAATAAATCCTCCATAATGTTTTTTTTCACGACATCTACCTTCTTCCAATATGAACCATTAATGGTATGAACCCACTTTTCGTCATCAAATAACTCTATTTTGTCTTCATATCGATCATTCCCCTCTTTAAAGTTAACCGTGTAGTTACTCATAAACTTCAATTCGTTTTCGTTCATATTTTTATACATCGTCAACCAATTTCCTCCGCCAGTGTCTAAGTATGTGCCATTAATAGTGATAGGCATAAAATCGAATTGTTTATCTTCTACAAACGATGTTTTAAAGAAACTGATGATGGCTGATAAATACCATAAATCATTCCATTTTCGTTGTGCGCCATAAATTGGTTGCTTTTTCAAAATCTGTGCAATATTGATGTCTTGTACAGGGAATATGTCATGATCAATAAATCCAAACCCCCATGCCCCGCGTGGCTTCACAATATGTCTATATGTCCAATTAACTGCTGTGCCATGATTATAATTTCCAAAAATCTCCATTCTGTTTTTATGCAGTCGGACATAACCTATCCTATCCCTTTCACAAATTTCCTTAATTTGTTCAGATCTTTCTGTATTGGAAGAGTTGTCAACAACAATGCGATGAATATTTCCTACAAGATGTTTTTTTATGTAGTGGTTTTGTAACTCAATTACTTTTGGATTATTAAATGCTATGGTTACCAAATCAATACTTTCTATTTCGTCTACGGGAGACAAATTTAAATTTGAATGGTATAAACTTTTAACATCGCGCAACATAAATAAAAATTCCATACTGCGTATTGCACTTCTAAATAAGAATCGTTTTATGCTCATATTATCACTTATTTTTTCCACCAATCATCCTTACGTTGGCAGATGGTTTGACTTAGTTCTTTTCGTCTATCTTACTTTCTGCTTGGTAGTAAGCATAGATTATTCTTGGAATTGTCGATATGAGCGTTCTTGAGTGTGAACTATACGTGTTACATATCCATCTTTGGCATTCCAGTTTTTGATTGGGGTCATGTACGAATCAGAATAAATGGCACGTAACCAACCATCCGTATCTACGGGCATGTAAATCGAGAGTCCTAAAAAGTCTCTACGCTCAAACTCGCAGGCCGGCACATAGGATCGGTCGCAAGGGAATCCATCAGTAGCATTTGCCTCTTTCCATTCTTTGGTTTCATGTTTGCGTGATATCACACTATAAAAATCATGCCCCTCTTTATAATAGTAGAAAATATCCAAATGGAGTTTGTGATAAACATAGGTCTCTTCAATAACCTTTCCAGAATCTGCCAGTACCCCTTTGCGGTAGAATTGGAAACCCGCCTCTGCCATTATTTGGTGAAGATTGTTTGGTACTTGATCAGCAAGAATCCCCAAATCGATATCCGGATCATAACTAATAAAACCATGGTCGCGATAAGCTCCCAAAAGGGCACCATAGGTTAAGAACGCTTGTACACCGACAGCGGATAGTGCCTTGTCTGCCTTGGCGAGCATAGCTAGGCCATCGCGTTTCATTCTACGCGCCTGTACTTCAAACTTAAGGCGATTGATTAATTCGACGGTTGGCTTATAGAGGCCAAGTTTGAGAAATATTTTAACAACTAAGTCTCTCATATGTTTTGTGATATCATCTTTTGTCCCCAAGTATAAACCATGTCAATGGTTGGACATGGAACATTATTCATGTGTGCTAAATCATATATAGTCTTTAGCCCAAATGGGAAGTCCTCTGTAAAATAGCGGCTCTTCACATCAGGTATCCAGCCATCTTTTGTATGAACCATTGGTGATGATATTGTAGCATAGGATGGAATACTTTTTAATTTTGCAGTAAGGGATGCTGCATCTATGGATTCATAATGATCCAACAATGTCTTGAAATATTTTGTGCTAACCCTTAATACTCGAAGTAATTCAAACAATTCCTTATCCATCTGCATTTCCACTTCTGATGCCTCATCCGTCCAATCCCAATAAAATAGAGGATTAGTTGCATATGGCTGTCCATTCCAATCTTTCCACATAGAATAAAGACGTCCGGTATGAAGAATCGGATTACTATTACTCAATGTTACCTCATAGAAAGAGTTAACCTTGTTCACAGGGGTTAGAAAAAGTCGAGCGAGTTCCTTAATAAACACATCCGTACTCTCCACATTTTCAACAGCTACCAATAATTCATCTTTATATCCAAGCAAGTGAGCTTTTATTCCATATTCATCAACACGCGATATGTATGGTACACGTTGGAAGGCAAAAAGACCTTGCTCTCCAGGTAGCAATCGATGGGCAAACATGAAGAAACCCGTATTTCCGACCACTGCTCCAACAATGGCTTTTGGTGATACAAATGAACGTATCTCTGTTAGTGTGCTCTCTATTAAATACGCGGGCAAACAAAGTAGAATAATATCC
The DNA here is from genome assembly GCA_002317295.1 of Bacteroidales bacterium UBA1714. Lineage (GTDB taxonomy): Bacteria > Bacteroidota > Bacteroidia > Bacteroidales > Paludibacteraceae > Colicola. The sequence continues at coordinate 3,403 of DCIY01000019.1, read as the reverse complement.
GCATGAGGAATAACATCTTGGGCTTTATCGCTAATGTCTGTGAAATGACCCTGGAAGACTTTTCCGTTAGGGTCATCTACAACAAAAGAACTACGCCAAGACTCGGGATGCTTGGTATATAGAGAGACTATTACTCCCTTGGCCGTTGACAATACTGCTCCGCAAGTATGTCCTAGCCCACCCCCTCCGCAAATGCAGATATGTATCATAGTAGCTTCAAAGCCTCAATCAGTCTATTATTATCCTTGGTGTCACGAACGGCGAGACGAATATAAGGTGCTTGACATTTCTTGGTGCAATCCTTGATGAGAATACCATTCTCTTTTAGCAATTGTATCGCCACTTCTCGTGGGCTATGTGGTGCATTTACTTCACAGAGCACATAGTTAGCTTCGGACGGCAGCACACGCAACCATGAGATTCCTTTCAACTGCTCCACAAACCGGCCTCGTTCCTCGCGGAATGCATGCATGGCTTGTTGATAAGGTTTCTCATATTTACCAAGAATCTGCAAGAAGAACTCACCAAATGAATTGATGTTCCATATCGCTAAACTGCGGCGGATATTGGTCATCAGCATACTATTACTTGTTGCTAAAATACCTAACCGCAATCCAGGTACACCATACGATTTGGAGATACTTTTAACGACTACTAATTTGTCATATCTCTCCAATAGGGCGTTGCTAAAAAACGTGGGGTGCTCAACGGAAAAATCGATAAAACTCTCATCCAAAACCAACACAATGTCTTTCTTTTGACACCAATCTATCAGTCGAATACAATCCTCATAAGGAATATAATTGCCACTCGGATTGTCTGGATTTATCAACACCAAGGACCAAATATTCTTGTCCGCAAAGTACTTCATCAAGTCATCTGCCGTATAGCGATAATCTGGAGCACTGGCGGTGTAAGCCACTACTTGTTCAGGCATCAACCGATTGGGATATTCCTCAAAGGTTGGTCGTACCACGCCTACTTTTCCCAGCATTTGTTCTGTCAGTGCCTTTATGAGTTCTGCCGCTCCATTACCAACTGCTACATAATCTTGTTTTAAACCAAAATCTTTGGCTGCAAGTAAGTTATTGACACGTTGTCCGGAAGGGTATTCTGTCAATAAACGATCAAAATTGGCAGCCAATTCATCACGCAAACGCCGATTAGGAAAATATGGATTCACCAAATAACAGAAATCCAATATATGGGGATATCGCCAATAACCGCCATAACGAGAACATAGTAGGTCGTATTGCTTATCAGTAAAAATTGACTCGGCTATATCAAGATCTTGTATATCATCTATCTCATACCACTGCTCTCCACTGAGAGGCAATGCCTTCATGCCCGAATTGTCCAACATGTTAATCACCCGCAACACCTGCTCATAGTACTCGTTCTTTCCAAGGGCTTTGCAATAGGCCTCCAAGAAGGGCACATACATACTTTGAGAAAATTCCCTGGAAAATTTATAGACATTCACAGTCTTGTAATAGGTAGGAATCTCATCATATCGGAATTGACTGTTGGGAATAAAGCGACGAATGCGATTTTCCTCACCAATAGTCACCACGGTACCATCCATCCAACTCTCAAATTTATCTACAAGAGCAAGACTCGGATACGAATCATTAAGCATTTTTTCAATCACGGCATTTTCCATGATGATATCGGACTCAAAGAGCAGCGTATCCTCTTTTTCCAACCAATCCTTGGCCATATATAGAGAATAAATATTGTTGGTCTTATCGTATACTGTATTCTCCACAAATTCCAAAGGAGTGGTAATATCTAATGTTTGCAGATATTCACGCAGTTCTTTGGCTTTGTAACCAACAACCATCACTACTCGACTGAGATGATATTGATCTAATTGATGAAGCAAACGCGAAATGAGGGTTTCTCCCCCAACTTCAATCATGCACTTGGTATGCCCTTTTGTAAGTTCGCCCAAGCGTTTACCCATTCCTGCTGCTAAAATAATTGCTTGCATATTCTATCCTTTCATTACTCTTTCTCTTTTTTCTTTTTTCCCTGCTTGCCCCTGTTCTTATAGCGACTTCACGCATACCTTGGGCTTACTTGCTCCTGCTTAACTCCTGACGTATACGCTCCTGCGAGGTGTTATAAATATTATTATTCCACAATTGATTGAGAAAATAGGTTGCTGGCATTACTTCTACACCATTGAATATTCTTGGTGCGGCATCCAATGATACAATGATGAGTCGCGTGTTCTCATGTTCTTCTTTAAATGCTTTAAGGCCTGCCAAATGACGCGACTTAACCTCATCACAAGACTTAATCTCAATAGCTACTTCTGCATCTCCTAACACAGCATCTACCTCATAATCAGTATAAGTGTGCCAATAAGATAGTTTGTTCTCATAATTGTGATACCCCATATAAGCCACAATCTCTTGAATAATCAAGTGCTCAAACGCATGTCCAAAATCCGCAGAACCAGGTTGAAGCCCCCTCCTTCCCAATAAGTAATTGGGAATAGCCACATCGAAATAATAAAATTTGGGTGCTTGACGTAATTTACGTTTAACAACTTTGGTATAAGCAGGAATAGTATAGCCAATCAATGTGTCCTGCAAAATGGAAAAATATTCTTTAACCGTTTGTGTGTCTATTCCACAGTCGTTAGCAATATTGGAATAATTCACAATCTCGCCATTGGTGATGGCAGCAATTTCCATAAAACGGGTAAAACCGTTTAGATTTCGAACCAATGCTTCGGCCTTAATCTCCTCTTTCAAATATACAGATATGTATGCTTGCAATCGTTTCCATGCCGTAGTGCCGTCTGTCAAATAGTGACGGGGAAGCATACCCTGATTGACTGAACGCATAAGATCAAAATCGGGTATTTCTGCGCTTACTAAGGGGTAAAGGTATTGCGGAATGGCTCTTCCACCTAATGTATTAACTCCCTGCCGTTTGAGTTTGCGAGCATTGGAACCGCAGAGGATAAACCGTAAATGCTGTTTAACAATCAATCGGTGAATCTGGTTGAGTAATTCAGGAAGAAGGGGTATCTCATCTACAATGACCAACGTGTTTTCTTCCAGCAGCTCACATTCCTGTCCAAAAATAGCCGGATTCCGTTGCAGGCGTTCGTAGGTTGGACGGTCTAATAAATCATAGGTTACTTGATTAGGAAAACGCTCTGTTAATAAGGTCGTTTTACCAGTTTGACGAGCACCGAATAAAAAAATGCTATCATCTCCACAATCTATGTCTATTTTCCTGTCAATCATATATTTATGTTTAACACAACAATTTCCTATTCCATAATTTTAATGGAAAATTGAGAGTGGTAGTCTTGAAATTCCATTAATTTCGACTGCAAAATTACAAATAATATGTGATATATCACTAGTGTCCCGTTAAAATT
>DCIY01000002.1:6404-33169 GCA_002317295.1 Bacteroidales bacterium UBA1714 | reverse complement strand
TATCGGTCTGAGAACCGAATTGTTGGTGGCGTATGTGCCGGAATTGCTGAGTATTTTAATATCGACCCTACGCTGGTCCGCGTATTGTATTTGATTATTTCGCTGTTTTCAGCAGCATTTCCAGGACTGATCATCTACCTGATTATGTTGTTGGTTATTCCGAATAAACCCTTTGCTGAATGAACCAGTCTTATTTTTATTTTCATCATCACCGTTGTCGCCATCCGGAGTACAGGCCTTTGTGGAAGGTTCTCAAAATAGTGTCGTTGGTGATTTTGATTCCCATTCTCATTCCGGTGGGATTGATCTTGTTTTCGATTTTTCTCGGATTATTGGGCATGGGGGTAGGACTGTTGAGTTTCTTCCCCATGGCAGTTGATTTTATGATGGCCACCCCAACGGCGATAGCCTCATTGATTATCTGCATCCTATTGCTCATTGGCCTTCCTGTGGTCTTTCTTATCCTGTCCATTCGTCAGCGTGCCCGCACACCGCGCTATATGGATCCTATTATTAACTGGACGCTAATTGGGTTATGGATAGCCTCCCTGGTGGCATCTCTGTTGCTGGTACTGCGCATTGCAGACACCTCCGGAGGCATGAAGACTACCTTGCTGAACATGGGTCAGGCCAAGGATTTGGTGGATGCGAAAACGGAAATGAGGCCGATGGAAGAGTTTCGTTGTATCGATATTTCCGGAGGCATTGAGGTGGATGTGGAGAGTGCTCCCAACTGCGAGGTGAAAGTGGAGAGTATGGACATGAGTGCAGTGGAAACCTATGTGGTCAATGAGACTCTGTATATTTCCATTCCCGATATGCGTTATCTGAAAGCCAAGGTGGAAGTGGGAGTACCTCAACTGCGCGCCATCAAAGGCAATGGTGCCTGCGATGTGGAGATAGACGATATGGTAACCGATTCGTTGGAGGTGGATTTCAATGGTGTCAGTTCGGTAGAGTTGGAAGCCCATGTTGCCTATTTGGTGCTTCGTCAAAACGGTGCCGGTCATATGAAGGTGGAGGGTTCTGCTCAGCAGGCCAGTTTCTACACCAATGGTGCCTGCCGAGTGGATGCCGGCAAACTGATGGTCGGTCAGGCGCATGTCAATGCCGCCGGTACCAGTACGCTGGTGCTTCATGCCCAACAGGAAATGTGGGCACAGGCTGCAGGTACATCGCGCGTGCGGTACAAGGGCCATCCGGAAGTGAAAGAGAAACTGGAGATAGGTACTGCTACCATTCGAAGAGATTAAAAACAAAAAAGTACTCGAAATTCTCGAGTACTTTTCTTTCTGTAGCGGGACCCAGGATTGAACTGGGGACCTCATGATTATGAATCATGCGCTCTAACCAGCTGAGCTATCCCGCCATCGCGCTTTCCAACTTCACATGATCCGTTTTGCTCGAAAGCGGCTGCAAAAGTACAACTTTTTTCTGATATACGCAAATATTAGGGCTATTTTTCAGCCATTTTTTGCATATTTGTGAAAAAAATCGGTATTTTATCCTACCTGAACACCGTTTTTAACGGGTGCACTGACGGTAGTAACCACCAGATGGCCATCGGCATTGACCGCACTGAGAATCATTCCCGCACTCTCCAATCCCATCATTTTACGAGGCGGAAAATTGGCGATGAACAACACCTGTTTGCCAATCAGCACACTGGGATCGGGATAACTCTGGGCAATGCCACTGAGAATTTGACGTTCTCCCATACCGTCATCCAAACGGAAGAGTAGCAGGCGGTCGGATTTTTTGACCTTTTGGCAATCGAGTACGGTAGCCACGCGAATATCCATCTTGTCAAATTCGTCAATCGATGTGTTGGTCTTAATATCTGCCGGATGCCAGTTTTTCATTTCTTCCTCCTTGGCCTTGGCCTCGTTTTCGGCCTTGATGCGGGCGAGACGATCCAATTGGGCCTGAATGGGAGCATCGTCTATTTTCTCAAACAGCAGTCCGACGGTTCCCAGTACATCCCCTGCCTTCAGGATATCCATATGACCCAATCTTTCCCAATTCGCCTGTTCATGACTCAGATTCAGCATACCCCGCAGTTTCTCGCTGGAGAAGGGCAGGAAGGGCTCAAAGGCGATACTCAGGTTGGCGGCCATTTGCAAACTCAGATGCAGAATAGTGGCCGTACGCTCCATATCGGTTTTGGCCAGTTTCCAGGGTTCGGTATCGGCCAGATACTTATTTCCTATGCGAGCCAGGTTCATGGCCTCTTTTTGGGCATCCCGGAAACGGAATGCCTCGAGTAAAGACTCAATCTGCGACTTGACCTGACCCATTTGAGAGATGACCTCGTTGTCATAATCGGTTAACGTGCCACAGGCAGGTACTTTGCCGTCAAAATATTTTTGAGTGAGTACGAGGCCCCGGTTGACGAAGTTGCCATAGATAGCCACCAACTCGTTGTTATTGCGAGCCTGGAAGTCGGCCCATGTAAAATCGTTATCTTTGGTTTCCGGTGCATTGGCGGTGAGTACATAGCGAAGTACATCCTGTTTACCCGGAAAATCGTCCAGATATTCGTTCAGCCAAACGGCCCAGTTGCGGGATGTGGAAATCTTGTCTCCTTCCAGGTTGAGGAACTCGTTGCTGGGTACATTATCCGGCAGGATATAACTGCCTTCAGCCTTAAGCATAGACGGGAAGACGATGCAGTGGAAAACGATATTGTCTTTTCCAATAAAGTGAATCAGGCGGGTGTCGCTATCTTTCCACCACTTCTCCCATGGACCAAACTTCTCCGGTTCCCGGTCACATAACTCTTTGGTGTTGGAGATATATCCGATGGGTGCATCAAACCAAACATAGAGCACTTTGCCATCGGCGCCTTCTACAGGAACCGGTATACCCCAATCCAAATCGCGTGTCACGGCACGGGGGCGCAAACCGCCATCCAACCAACTCTTGCACTGGCCATAGACATTGGGTCGCCACTCCTTATGCTCCTCAAGAATCCATTTCTCCAACCAAGGCTGATATGCATCCAGAGGCAGGTACCAGTGAGAGGTGGGTTTCTTGACCAGCGGATTGCCCGTTTCGGCATTATAGGGATTGATCAATTCCTCCGGTGACAGGGTAGAACCGCACTTTTCACATTGGTCTCCATAAGCCCCTGCAGCATGGCAGTGGGGACATTCGCCACGGATATTGCGGTCGGTGAGGAAGTGTCCCGTCTGCGGATCATAGAACTGTTCGGTCGTTTGCTCCACAAACTTGTGCTCCTCATACAGTTTGCGGAAATAGTCCGAGGCAAACTGATGATGAATGGCTGAGGTGGTGCGGGAATAGATATCAAACGATATACCGAAGCGCTCAAACGAGTTTTTAATCAGTTCGTGATACCGATCCACCACCTCTTGGGTGGTGATTCCCTCTTTGCGGGCACGAATGGTAACGGGTACCCCGTGCTCATCGCTACCGCCTACAAACAGCACCTCGCGTCCACGCAGGCGCAAGTAGCGTACATAAATATCAGCGGGTACATACACGCCGGCCAGGTGACCAATATGCACCGGACCATTCGCATAAGGAAGGGCTGAAGTCACTAATGTTCGTTTACATGTCATATGTTTATGATTTTAATAAATTGGCTAATTCTTCTTCGTCCACCGTGTGTAACATATTGGCTTGAGCCACGGTAATCAGTCCTGTTTCCTCACTGACGACAATGGCCAGGGCATCGGTTTTTTCGGTTAACCCCAATGCTGCGCGGTGGCGCAAGCCATAGTGGGTTGGCAGGTCTTGGTTTTGAGTGACGGGCAAAATACATGCGGCACTGATGAGTCGTCTGCCGGTGATAATCAAAGCTCCATCGTGCAGCGGGGTATTCTTAAAAAAGATATTCTCAATCATGCGAGCCGATATGCTGGCATCCACTTTTTCTCCCGTATCGGCATATTCGAGCAGAGACTGATTGCGAGTCACCACAATCAACGCTCCGGTTTTGGTTTGCGACATATGATGGCATGCCTGCACAATCTGGTCGGCATCGTCACTATCCAGCGTAGGATGCGTGGAAGGATGAACCAATGACTTCATCAGATGGTTGACCCTCGAATCGCTCATACGTGACCCCAAACGATAAAAGAACGCTCGAATCTCGTTTTGAAAAATCACAATCAGCGCAATGGCACCAACTTCGATGATGCGATCAAAAAGAGCTCCGGTTAACTCCAAATGGAAAATATAACTGACTACAAACCAGGCCAGGATAAACAATAAAATACCCCAAAACAGGTTGACGGCTCCGCTGCGGCGCAATAACCGATAGGCTCCAAACAAAATGGCAGCCACCAGCAAAATATCAATGATATCTTTGAGATTAAAAACCATAGGCGTATTGTTTTTTACAGATTATTTTGTAACATCTCCCACATCTTAATGGTATCCTTGGCTTCGCGCACATCATGTACCCGAAGAATGGACGCTCCTCGGTTTAAGGCCTCCATGTGCAGGGCAATGGTTCCTGCTAAAGCATGCTGAGGATCTGTATGTAATGGTTTGTAAATCATCGATTTGCGAGATATACCTACCAAGATGGGCGCTTGTACGATTTGCAGTTGATCCAGATGTGACAAAAGATGGAAATTCTGTTCTACGGTTTTGGCAAATCCAAATCCCGGATCGATGATCACATCGGCTACTCCCTGACGATGTAAAATATCCACCCGTCTCGCCAAATAATCCACCACCTCCACCATCATATCGTCATAGTCACACAGCGAGGCCATCGTGCGCGAATCTCCTCTCGTGTGCGTGAGTATATAAGGTACGCGCGCTTGCGCAATGAGCTCGTACATACCTTCCTGCCCTCCGGATACATCGTTAATCATATCCGCACCCCATGCAATCGCCTGTTCAGCTACCTTGACACGAAATGTATCCACACTCAATATCCGATCCGGATAAGCAGCGCGAAGGGTACGTATAGCCAGTGAGATTCGCGCGGACTCTTCCTCTTCACTCACGGGCGTTGACCCGGGACGCGTGGAACAGGCACCCACATCCAACGCATCCGCTCCTTCGTCCCACATGCGGGCTGCCTGAGACAAAATCTGAGCCTCGGTACAAGAGGAACAATGGGTATAAAAACTATCCTCAGTCAGATTGAGAATACCCATCACCCGCGGTGTGGTCAAATCCCACAATTGTTCCCGAATATGCAGTAAAGTGCCTACCATACCAATTAACGATGCAAAGTTACAAAAAAAACGCCAAATATTGCACAAAAAGTGCAGAAAAATGTAAAAAAAATGCTATTTTTGCATAAAAAACACTTTTTTTGCGTTTTTTTGTAAAAAAAATTAGATTTATTCAGGAAAATTTTGTAACTTTGCAGGCTGAATGAAATATATTGACGAAAATTGTATAATAATATATATATGAATAACGCAGTTAAGATTTTGTTTCTTGCCAGTGTGGTGCTGTTGAGCGCATGCCAGACAAGAGAGTTAAACACCAAAGTTTCCCATGCTACGGGATGGAATTATTTTGATCAGAAAACGACCAACTTCCAGGCATTTGAAGGAGTAGGAACCGGTATCCCTACCGGAATGGTGTCTATCGAAGGAGGATCGTTCACGATTGGTGAACGCGATGAGTTTATTACCGCTCCTCGTAATAACCAGACACGTACATTGACTGTTAGTTCGTTCTATATGGATAAGTATGAGATTACGAACCTGGATTGGAATGAATATGTTCAGTGGTTGGATGTGGTGTTTGGCCAGACTGCCCCGGAACTGATCACCAAGGCGTTGCCCGATACGACGGTTTGGCGGGAGGAAATGGCTTATAATGAGCCCTATTTGGAGTTCTACTTCCGTCATCCTGCCTACAGTTTCTATCCGGTAGTGGGTGTGAGTTGGAATCAGGCCATGGCTTACTGCCAATGGCGTACCGACCGTGTGAACGAGTTGGCTCTGATTCAGGCAGGTGCCATTGCCATTCCGGATTTTCAGGGATTGCGCCCAACGGATGACGAGATGTACAAAGATGAGTGGGAAATGACCTACCCGGGTTACTATATGGACCAGGTGGATGCTCCGGATCCTCTCGATCCTGAGAATACCATTACCATGTATCGTCCTTCCTATGAGTGGGTACGTGATCACTTTGTATTCAATACTCAGAAGTACCTCACTTCCAGCGAATATAATCCCGAATATGGTAAACATCCATATCTTGACTCGTATGGTGAAAACCGTAAGGCTACTGCTGCTGATGGTATCCTGCTCATTGGTTATCGTCTTCCGACCGAGGCGGAATGGGAGTTTGCCGCATATGCTCCTATTGCCGGTGAAGATGGTTTGACCGTAGAGGGTAAGGTTTATCCCTGGTCGGGTTATCATCCCAGAGACTTAAGTAAGCAGAATGCCGGTAAGATGCAAGCGAACTTTGTTCGTGGTCGTGGCGACATGATGGGAACGAGTGGCAATCTCAATGATGCCTATGTGATCACCGGTCCTGTGGATGCTTTCCTGCCCAACGATTTCGGATTGTACAACATGGCAGGTAACGTCAACGAATGGGTATTGGATGTCTATCGTGAGACCTCCTATCAGGAGACTTCGGAGTATAATTCGTTCCGTGGTAATATCTATACCCGTCCGATGCGTGATGAAAACGGCAAATATATCCTGGATTCGGTGGGTTGCGTACGTGTAACCTTTATGGCCAATGATGATAAGCGTGCCTGGAAAGATGGTGACCACCAATCCGAGTTGGTGACCGATTATCCGTTGGATACCGTTGGCCTCGAGGAAGGTACGTTTAAGATCGATCCAACCGATATCCTGGTTCCTCGTATCAACAAGAACTCGCGCGTATACAAGGGTGGCAGTTGGAAGGATCGTATCTATTGGCTCAATCCTTCGACCCGTCGCTGGATGGATGCTGATGCTGCCAGCAATTCGGTGGGCTTCCGCTGCGCCATGTCGAAATTGGGAGAAGAGAAACTTTAATGGTTAAAGGTTAAAGGTTCGCCACAAATGTGGCTATGGTTAAAGGTTCGCCACAAATGTGGCTATGGTTAAAGGTTAAAGATATGAATTTTCCAGAAGATATTAAGTACACCCGTGAGCACGAATGGATTCGTGTGGAGGGTAATGAAGCCTTTGTGGGCATTACGGATTTTGCTCAGAGTGAATTAGGTGAAATCGTGTTTGTAGACATTGATACCGTGGGTGAGACGATTGCTCAAGCCGAGGTATTTGGCAGTGTGGAAGCCGTTAAAACGGTTAGTGATCTCAACATGCCCGTCCGTGGAGAAGTGCTGGAGGTCAATGCGGCACTGGAGGATCATCCGGAACTGGTGAACGAGGACCCGTATGGCCAGGGGTGGATGATTCGTATCCAAATAAGCGACATCGCTGAGCTGGATACACTCATGGATGCCGCTGCTTATAAGGCCATGATTGGTTGATACCGCCGAGCGGAATCACCGGTCAATTTTTACTTGATAATATTAACATCGAAGCCCGAATAAACGAGCTCGATATCCATAGGGAGATCCGTGGCCAAGGTGCTGCGGATCTCCGTTGCTGTTACGGCCTGCTCGATGCGAACCGAGGATATGGTTTGCTCGCTGGAGGAAGAAGACGAAGTGGTATATCCCAACTGAACGGGAACCAAAATCATCTGTAATGTGTCTGTTTGACTGGCACTGTCCCGTAACTGCTCCGAGAAGATGGTGGATAAATCAAAATGATAGTAGTTCCAATACACATCATTACTGTCCACTGCCGTTGTCATCGAACTGCAGATGGCATAACTGTCGTCTGGTAAATCATTTTCCGCAAAGAAACGGTTGAACTCCGATTGCTTAATCAGCATCATCGTGCTGGCAGGATGCGCCCAATCGTCATAATGAGGATCCAGTTCGGTGTTGGGATAATTGAGGACATCAATCATCAATGAGGCCAAATTGATATACGGACGCTTTTCTCCTACATTTTGACCAATACACTCCCGCATCGCCTTTGTGGGAATGTTGATGGTGGTATAAATATTGGCCGGAGACAGGATATAATTGGTATCCCGAACCTGGCACAGGTTATGGCGCAATTGCTCGGCATCCGGGTATTCAAACCGGTTGATTTGCCGCACTTCGCTGTTGGCCGGAAAAATACGCGTATCCGGCAAACTGATGTATTCTGTATCCGTCTCACGCTCTTTGTAGGTATAGTGGAAGTAGCAGGCCAACGAGATATCAGATACATACAAAATGGTGGAGGAACCGTAATCCGTCGTAATGTACAACCCTTTAAAGGCTTGGGTAAATGCTTCCTGAGAAGAGAAATCTCGGGTGTAAAAGAGCTTGCGAGCCACTTCGTCTTTCAGTCGCGCGGAAAGGATGTAGTAATAATCACTCGTTCCGGTGGAATCGGGTACATTCTGCGCCGAAATGATTCGCGGACGCATCAATGCACTGTTTTGTGGGTGGACATAGGATACATATCGGTTGATGTCAATATCACTATAGTACAACGAATCGTAATACAACGCTTCTTTGTCCATCAGGTACGCGTTGATGCGCAAAGGAGCCTGACCATCTCCATGCCAGGCGCGGTAGTACATAAACAGGCAAACGGAATCCAATTCGCTGGAATCAGGATAAACGGCATTGATTGGGCAGGCAAACTGAGTCAGAATCTCTGCCTTGAGCGTGCCATATCGGGTGTCGTTGCATTCGCCCAACAGAAAAGAGTCCGGTGTGTTAAACACCGGTTGGGCTATGAACGAATGGGAAACAAGGTTGGTGAGAGTATCGCAGCAAACGGTAATCTCTTCTCCGGGCAGTAAGGCCGAAGAACCGGTTGCCAAATTGTCATCATTACATGAGCTCAGTATCGTCGTGACGAGGCTCAGGCAAAAGACTGGTATAAAAATCCAAATACGCTTGCGGATCATTTTCCTTATAATACATTATTGGTTTACCACTCGTTTCGGCATAGTTGACCAGACGGGGGTTGGTTTTGTCCGCTGCCATCACAATGGCATCGGAATTGTCAATAGCCAATCGCATCAGTTCCTCATATCCCACAGGGAAACCCTCTATACTGCGAATGTCGGTGTGAGTAATACCTTCAATCATCAGTTTTTGGGCAAACTTTGTGCCAAAGGGAGTATGGTATTCGTTGTTGTCAATAAATAATACAATCTTGGTATGCCGGAAGAATGGCTCATTGGCACTTCCTTTTTTCAAATAAATCGGAAGCAATGCACTCATCCAACCCGAGCAATGAATCAACTGAGGTGTCCAACGCAACTTCTTCACTGTTTCAATGGCTCCACGGCCAAAGAAAACACAACGCTCATCGTTATCCGGATATTCCACTCCACGTTCATCCGCTATGCCTTTGCGGCGTTGGAAATACTCATCGTTGTCAATAAAATAAATCTGAATACGCGCCGTAGGAATAGAGGCTACCTTAATCAGCAAAGGGTGATCGGCATCTTCAATGATCAGATTCATCCCACTCAATCGTATCACATCGTGCAATTGGTTGCGACGTTCATTGATCTCGCCAAACTTTGGCATAAGCGTACGAGTCTCAAACCCATGAGCCTGAAAAAATTCAGGCAACTGGCGATTCAGCATCCGAATAGGCGTTTCTTCTGCCAAAAACGGATAAATCTCCTGGGAGACAAAAAGGATGCGATTAGGCTCTTTCATAGGCATATATTTTTAAGGGGATACAACTTCCCGCTACAAAATTACAAAAAATATTTGAAATTTACTAATTTTTGATGAAAAAATTTTCAAATATGGTTCTTTTTTTATAATTTTGCGCACTTTTTCGCAAAAAACGATGCAAATTATTACTCAAAAACAAGAACTCCTCCGTCATGTTGAGGCTTGTAAGAAAAAAAATTTAACCATCGGTTTGGTGCCCACTATGGGAGCTCTGCATGAGGGTCATGCCAGTCTGGTGAAGCGTTGTGTCAGTGAAAATCAGGTCACCGTGGTGAGCGTGTTTGTTAACCCTACACAGTTTAACAATCAACAGGACCTTATTAAGTATCCCCGTACTTTGGAACGCGATGCAGATCTGTTGAGCCATATTGGTGTGGATTATGTGTTTGCACCCTCTCCGGAGGAAATGTACACCGCCCAGGAAATGACCCAACCGTTTGCTTTTGACTTTGCCGGCCTGGATCAGGTCATGGAAGGTAAAATGCGTCCCGGACATTTTAACGGCGTTGTTCAGGTGGTCAGTCGCTTGTTTTATCTGGTGCAACCCGATCGTGCTTATTTTGGGGAAAAAGATTTTCAACAACTGTGCATCATTCATCACATGGTGGAACGCTCCCCACTTAAGACCACCTTTGGTTCGCTCAAAATCGTTGATTGTCCGATTGTCCGTGAAAAAAGCGGGTTAGCCCTCTCCAGTCGAAATGAACGATTGAGCGAAGAACAGAAAAAGATAGCTCTGGGTATCTCCCAAACGCTATTTGCCTCTCAGGAATGGGCTAAGACGATGGATGTGAAGGCGGTGGAGAAAAAAGTGGTGGATACCATCAATGCCATCCCGGGTTTGGAAGTGGAGTATTTCCAAATCGTGGACCAGACCAGTTTGCAACCCGCTACGAGTTTTCACCATGCCATCGGTTGCGTGACCGTGTATTGCGGCGAGGTACGACTGATTGATAATATGAAGTATTCAGTTTAGAGTTGAGAGTTGAGAGTTTAGAGTTTAGAGTTGAGAGTTCTCATTGACCAATATATTCCTTATTTGTCAGGCGTGCTGGATGCGTACGCCTGTGTGGAGATGCTTCATCCTCAAGACTTTACCCCTCAACGTGTGAAGGATGCCGATGCTCTTATCGTGCGCACCCGAACACGTATAGATGAACAACTGTTGGCCGGTTCTCAGGTTCGTTTGGTAGCCACCGCTACCATCGGATATGACCATATCGATACCGATTATTGTGAACGTGCAGGTATTCGTTGGGTATCCTGTCCCGGATGCAATGCCCAAGCGGTATGTGACTATGTCGAAGAGGCTATTTTGGAATGCCGGCCTCATATTCAATCCCTGGGAGTTGTCGGTGTGGGACATGTGGGCAGTAAGGTGGTGGCTATGGCCCGTCGACATGGATGGAAGGTGGTGGAGAATGATCCTCCCAAAGGAATGATGGGCGATGTGTCCTCTTGCGATGTGATCACCTATCATGTACCTTTGACTCATACGGGCGCTTATCCTACCTGGCACATGTGTGACAGTACATTTCTGCAATCGGTTTGTGACCATGCACTGATTATCAATGCGGCCCGCGGGGGTGTGGTGGATGAAGCGGCGTGGTTGGCCAGAGGGGTGGATGCGGTCATTGACTGTTGGGAGAACGAACCGGATTTGAATAGGCAACTGTTGCACCATCCTCATGTGCTGCGATCCAGTTTTCATATTGCCGGTTACTCCCGTCAGGGTAAACGCAATGCTTCTCAAATGTGTCTGGACGCACTGTCTGAGTGCCTGGGTTTGCCCCAAATGCAGGCCCAGCCATTGGACATCCTGCCTCCGGGAGATAGTCGTGAGGGATGGCTCGAGCGCATCTCTCAATCGCTGAAATCCGCTCCCGAAAGTTTCGAATCCCTGCGCAAAGGTTACATCTTACGATAACTGCCATTTTCGTTGGATTTTAGTCCGTCGTTTTGGTTTTCGTCAGATAAATTTGCATATGTCAAAAAAAAAGCGTAATTTTGCAGCGCAAAATGTGCGAAATTTTTTAGACAAACGATATCATGGCAACTTTTCAAAAATTAACTCCTCGCAGCGAGGATTATTCAAAATGGTATAACGAACTGGTCGTCAAAGCCGATTTGGCCGAGCAGTCCGCGGTTCGGGGCTGTATGGTGATTAAGCCCTATGGTTACGCAATTTGGGAGACGATTCAGGCAGAGTTGGATCGCCGATTTAAGGAGCAGGGAGTGCACAATGCCTATTTTCCCCTGTTGATTCCCAAGTCGTTCTTAAGTCGGGAAGCCGAACATGTAGAGGGTTTTGCCAAGGAATGTGCGGTGGTGACTCATCACCGTCTGATGAACGATCCTGAAGGCAAAGGCGTGGTGGTCGATCCCAATGCCAAACTGGAAGAAGAACTGATCATTCGTCCCACTTCGGAAACCATCATCTGGTCCACTTATAAGAATTGGATTTCTTCTTATCGCGACCTGCCTATCCTGTGCAACCAATGGTGTAATGTGATGCGGTGGGAGATGCGTACCCGTCTCTTCCTTCGTACGGCAGAGTTCTTGTGGCAGGAAGGTCATACGGCACACGCTACCAAGGAGGAAGCGGAGGATTATGCGCGCTCGATGCTGGATGTCTATGCAGATTTTGCAGAAAATGTCATGGCGATTCCGGTGGTTCGGGGTGTCAAGTCTCCCAATGAGCGATTTGCAGGTGCACTGAACACCTACTGCATTGAGGCCATGATGCAGGATGGCAAAGCATTGCAGGCCGGTACTTCCCATTTCCTGGGCCAGAACTTTGCCAAGTCATTTGATGTGCAGTTCCTCAGCAAGGAAAATAAATATGAATATGTCTGGGCCACTTCCTGGGGCGTTTCCACCCGCCTGATGGGTGCCTTAATCATGACCCACTCGGACGACAATGGCTTGGTTTTGCCACCCGCTTTGGCGCCTGTTCAGGTGGTGATTGTACCTATATTTAAGAAAAGTGAAGACTTGGCACGCCTGATGGAACATCTTTCTCCATTGGCTGATCGCCTCAAACAGATGGGCATTCGTGTCAAGGTGGACACTGCCGATAATGCCACTCCGGGATATAAGTTTGCAGACTATGAACTCAAAGGAGTTCCCGTTCGTCTGGCCATGGGTGGAAGAGATTTGGAAAATAACACCATCGAGATAGCTCGTCGTGATACGCTGACTAAAGAGACCATTTCCCTGGAGGGTATCGAGGACAAGATTGTGGCCCTGTTGGCGGAGATTCAAAAGAACTGTTATCAAAAGGCGCTGGATTACCGCATCGCCAAAACCCGCGAGTGCAACTCGTATGAGGAGTTTAAAGAAGAAATCAAAAAAGGAGGATTCTTGCTTTGCCATTGGGATGGTACGCCTGAAACAGAGGAAAAAATCAAAGCGGAAACCAAGGCAACCATTCGTTGCATCCCGTTGGAAGCGCTGCCCGGGTACAAAGAGGAACCCGGCCAATGTATGGTGACAGGAAAACCAAGCGCCAAGCGCGTTGTATTTGCCATTGCTTATTAATGATCTGTAAAAATATCCAATTATGACCAAGTTCTTAGCACTCGTGGCCTTAGGCCTGATGACTTTGACGGCTTGCAGTAAGCCGATTCAAAAAGTAGAAACCGTGTATACCATTGACCAGATGATGGCTCAAGCCGATTCGTTGGTGGATGATACCCTTGTTTTTGAAGGCATATGCTCCCACCTGTGCAAACATGGGGGGCGTAAGGCTTTTTTGATGGGAAGTGATGAGAGCCAGATCTTTCGGGTAGAAGGAGCACAGGCCGGAAACTTTGCGCCCGAATGTGTCAATAACATCGTTCGCGTGCGGGGTATCCTGCGTTCGTTGGAGTATGTGCCCGAGACCAACCGGATAGGTGACGGTCTGGCACATGGAGAAAACGGACAGGGATGCGAAACCGAGCAAAAAGCCATCCGTATCTACTACGGCGAAGCATTATCCTATGAGATTGTGACCCGATAATGGAAAAACATCCCCCTATGTCGTGCGGAACCAGGTTTCGCCAATTCTTACGCAATGCGCATCGCGAACTCAGTTATGTGTTTGCGGGCGCGTTGCTCGTATATGCCATCAGCGGAATAGCCCTCAATCATAAGGCTACCTATAACAGTCAGTACACCATCCAACGCACCGAACTGGCGTTAACGCCGTCCACCCAATTGACCTCGGAGGTGATAGACCAATGGTTGCTCTCCTGCGGGATGGAGGGTCGCGAGATTCAGCACTATATGCCGGATTCCACAACCGCCAAGATTTTTCTCAAATCCAACAGCAGCCTGGTGGTGGATATGACCACAGGCAAGGCCGTATTGGAACAGGTGAAAAAACGCCCCATCATGGGAGCGCTGTCCAAACTGCACTACAATCCCGGTAAAGCATGGACCTGGTTCTCGGATATTTTTTCCGTGGCCATGGTTATCCTGGTGATTACCGGTATCTTTATGCTCAAAGGAAAACACAGTCTTTGGGGAATAGGAGGTATTGAGTTCCTGATTGGAATCCTCATTCCCCTCCTGTTTATGGTGCTGTAATCAGTTCCAAATCGATTTGGCGCAGCAGCAGGTCTGCCCGCATGATTCTTACCCTCACCGCATCGCCCAGGGTAAACGATTGTTTGACAAACACCGATTCGTCTTCGTTTTGGGTCCAGTGTCGAGATTGCCCTTTGCGCCGTTTGGTGCGAAGGGTAAAGTTTTTTTCATCTAGTTCCATCATCTGCCCGACACAGATGTTGCGCATGGGAACCAATCCTTCGCAGTGGTTATTGTCCAATCGCACAAACAACCCATACTTGGTGACGCCGACAATATGCCCGTCAAAATCTTCCCCCACATGATCTTCCATCCACAGAATCTGAAACTCTTTGACTGAATCCCGTTCTGCCTGTGCAGCTTCCTGCTCCATGGCAGAACAATGTTCACACGATTCGTACAGGTTTTCTCTCCATTTGCCCTTCGCCCGTTGCCTTTCGCCCAACACATAATCAGCCACCAGACGATGAACCATCAGGTCGGGATAACGTCGAATGGGCGAAGTGAAATGCGTATAGTAGTCAAAAGCCAATCCGTAATGACCGATATTACAGGTGGAATATTCTGCCTTGGCCATGGCCCGAATCACCAACATTTCTATGGTACTGGGGTCAAGGCGCTCACCCATGCGCCGCGCAAATCGCTTGAGTTCGGCCAGTTTCTGTTTATCTGGCTGATCGTGTATACGATATACCATTTCTTTACCCGTTTTGCCGATATGGGTGGCTACTATACGATTGGCCAACAGCATAAATTCTTCAATCAAGTGATTGGCATGAGTGGGTTTCTTAAAATATATCTGTGTCGGATGTCCCCCTTCGTCCAAACGAAAACGGATCTCCTCTTGACTGATATCCAAGGCACCCGCCTGAATACGACGACGCCGTAGTATCAAAGCCAAAAAATGAAGTTGCTCAATGGCTCGAATCAAAGATTCGTCCCGGATGGAAGCAACCGGATGATGATCAATCACCGATTGAGCCTGATCATACGTGAGCCGATAATCGCTGCGAATGACGCTGCGGCAGATCTTATACTTTTTGACGGTTGCATCGTGACCCATGGTAAAAACGACCGACATACACAACCGGTCCTCTCCGGGGCGAAGGGAACAGATATCGTTGCACAAACTTTCCGGAAGCATCGGTATCACCCGGTCTACCAGATAAACACTGGTTCCCCGTTCATACGCTTCACGATCCACTTTGGAATCCTCTTTGACATGAAAACTCACATCGGCAATATGAACACCAACCTGGTAATCACCCTCCTCGTTGATGGTGAAACTGAGCGCATCATCAAAATCCTTGGCATCCTCCGGATCGATGGTAAAGGTAAGCACGTCACGCATGTCGCGACGACGCAGTATTTCTGCATTATCAATCATAATCGGGTGCAAAAGTACAAAAAAATAAGCAAAAACCAAAATTTAAAATTCAAAATTTGGATATTTCAGTTAATTTTTGTATCTTTGCACGTTTTTAGGATTATCAGAATAACAATAATATGAAAATTCAAGTAAGTCATGTGAATCAACCGGTTTGGAGTGAAATTACCGTTCATGCCAACTTGCCGGAAAATTTGAAAAAGTTACAGGAGATTGCTTATAACTTATGGTGGGTGTGGAACAGTGATGCCAAGAATATTTTCCGAAACATCGATTATGAAGTATGGCATCGTGCCCAGTCCAATCCGATCATGCTGCTGAACATGATCAGTTATGATCGACTCATGGAGTTGAATCAGGATGCTGCTTTTTTGGCCCAGTTGGACCAGGTATATGCCGATTTTCGGGAATATATGGATCAGCCACGCGATGCCAAAAAACCCAGTATCGCTTACTTCTCCATGGAGTATGGTTTGAGCCATATCCTCAAAATTTACAGTGGTGGTTTGGGCATCTTGGCCGGCGATTATCTCAAAGAGGCCAGTGATTGCAACGTCGATATGACAGCGATCGGTTTCTTATATCGCTACGGATACTTTACCCAAACCCTGTCTCCCGAGGGGCAGCAGATTGCCAAATACGAAGCCCAAAATTTCCAAAACCTGCCTCTGTTACAAGTCAAAAATGCCGATGGGTCTCCCATGATCATCGAAGTGCCTTATCCGGAACGTACCGTTAAGGCCTATCTGTGGAAAGTGGCTGTAGGACGAATCAATCTGTATCTGCTGGATACCGATAACGAGCTCAATAACGATTGGGATCGCCAAATCACCCATCAGCTCTATGGTGGCGATTGGGAAAACCGAATCAAACAGGAGATTTTGCTGGGTATAGGCGGTACGCTGGCGCTTAAACAGTTGGGAATCAAAAAAGATGTATACCATTGCAACGAAGGTCATGCGGCTCTGATGGGATTGCAACGTTTGGTGGACCTGGTGGAAGAAGAACATCTGGAGTTCCAACAGGCTTTGGAGGTAGTCCGTTCCAGCGGTTTGTATACCTGCCATACTCCGGTACCGGCAGGTCACGACTATTTTGAAGAGGGTTTGTTCTATAAGTATATGAACACCTATGCTCCCCGTCTGGGTATTGAGTGGCACGATTTGATTGGCATGGGGAGACAAAACCCCAATGACAATAATGAGAAATTCTCTATGTCTGTGTTTGCCCTCAACACCTGCCAGGAAGCCAATGGCGTGAGTTGGTTGCACGGAGAGGTATCCAAGAAGATGTTTGCCCCCATATGGCCGGGTTATTTCCCCGAAGAGTTGCACGTGGACTATGTGACTAACGGTGTCCATATGCCTACTTGGGCGGCCACGGAGTGGAAAAAAGTGTACCTGAGTCATTTCCCCAAACAGTGGCGTTATGATCAGTCCAATCCTGAAATGTGGAAGGCTTTCAACGATATACCGGATCAGGAAATCTGGCAGATACGTATGAACCTCAAACAAAAACTGATTACATATATCAGGGAGAAATTTCAGGAAGAATGGATCAAGTCGCAGGGTGATCCGGCCCGTATCGTTCAAGCCTTGCAACAGATGAACCCCAATAACCTGATTATCGGTTTTGGCCGCCGTTTCGCTACCTACAAACGTGCTCACCTGCTGTTTACCGATTTGGAGCGTCTGGATAAACTGGTCAACAACCCCAATTATCCGGTGCAGTTCCTGTTTACCGGTAAGGCCCACCCTGCCGATGGCGGTGGCCAGGGTTTGATTCGTCGGATCATTGAAATCAGTCGTATGCCCCAGTTCCTGGGTAAAATCATTTTCCTGGAAAATTATGACATGCGTCTGGCCAAACGTCTGGTCAGTGGTGTGGATATATGGCTTAATACACCGACCCGTCCCCTTGAGGCCAGCGGTACCAGTGGAGAAAAGGCCCAAATGAATGGTGTACTCAACTTCTCAGTACTTGATGGTTGGTGGCTGGAAGGCTATGTTCCGGGTGCCGGTTGGGCGCTGACGGAGAAACGTACATACGAGAACCAGGAGCACCAGGATCAATTGGATGCAGCGATTATTTATAAGACACTGGAGTCGGAAATCATCCCGATGTACTATGCCAAGAATTCCAAAGGATACAGCCCCGAATGGATTCAAACCATCAAGAACTCCGTTACCAAAATCACCCCTCGGTTTACTACCAAGCGGATGATGGACGATTATTTCAGCAAGTTCTACAACCCACTGGCTCTGCGTCACGCGCTGTTGTCAGAATCGAACTATGAGAAAGCCAAACGCATTGCGGCCTGGAAGCAGAACATCGTGGAGCATTGGGACGAGATTGAAGTGGTGGAGAAACGGGTGCCCGAAACCTCCGATGTCATGCCCAATGTGGGCGATACTTTCCATGTCGTTTGCGAATTGGATACTCACAACCTCAACGATCGCGGTCTGGGTGTGGAACTGGTCATCATGCGTATGTCCTTGCACAATAATGACAAACTATACAAGGTCGTTCCTCTCGAAATGGTCAAGGCGGAAGGTTCACACATGCGCTTTGAGACAGACTATCAGCACAATTTTGCCGGAGGTATGAAGTTTGCCCTGCGCCTCTATCCGCTGCATGAACTGTTGCCTCACCGCATGGACTTTGCGTATGTTCGCTGGCTATAATTAACTCACAATATTCAATTTTGAAAAAAACAGTATTCCTATGGGTTTGTTTTCTTTTACACAAGAGATTGCTATTGACTTAGGCACAGCCAATACAATCATTATTACAGAAGATAAAGTGGTGGTAGATGAACCATCGGTGGTCGCTGTCAACACGACAGACAACAAGATGGTCGCTGTAGGGCGTAAGGCTCAACAGATGATTGGTAAGGGAGGCACGCTGATTCGTACCGTGCGCCCATTGCGCGACGGTGTGATTGCCGATTTCTATGCCTGCGAGATGATGATTCGAGGCATGATCAAGATGATGCCCCAAAAATCCCGCCTGTTTACTCCCAGCATTCGTATGGTCGTATGTATTCCTTCGGGCAGTACCGAGGTGGAGATACGTGCCGTGCGTGACTCCTCGGAGCATGCCGGTGGTCGTGATGTATATATGATCTATGAACCGATGGCTGCGGCGATTGGTATGGGTATCGATGTAGAGAGTCCGGAAGGATGCATGGTAGTGGATATAGGTGGAGGTACCACGGAAATTGCTGTTATATCGTTGGGTGGTATCGTTTCCAACAAGAGTATCAAGGTGGCCGGTGATGACCTCAATGCGGATATTGTGGAGTATATGGGTCGTATGCATAACCTGCGTATCGATGAACCGACAGCAGAACGCATCAAAATAGCCGTGGGTTCAGCTCTTCCCGAATTGGAAGACGCTCCGGAGGATTATGTGGTGATTGGTCCCAATAAGGTAACGGCACTGCCCATGCAGGTGCCTATCGGGTACCAGGAGATTGCACACTGCCTGGAAAAGAGTATCTCCAAGATTGAAAATGCCATTCTTCAAGCCCTGGAAGCCACTCCGCCTGAACTGTATGCCGATATTGTTAAACGCGGTATCTATCTGGCCGGCGGTGGTGCGTTGTTACACGGATTGGCAAAACGCTTAACCGACAAGATTACCATTCCCTTCCATGTGGCCGAAGATCCGTTGCACGCGGTGGCTCGTGGAACCGGTATTGCACTCAAAAATGTCAATAACTTTGGTTTCCTGATTCGTTAAGTTCTCAGCACGGAGTCTGACCCATCATGCGTAATCTGCTGGAATTTATTGCCAAACACAGCAATCTCCTGATATTTTTGCTTCTGGAGATTGCTGCTGTGATGCTGATCGTTTCTACCCATCCCTACCAGTACAGCCGGGTGCTAACCGGCAGTCATCGGGTGGTGGCCGGAATCAATGACCAGGGGGATCATTGGCATAATTATTTTCATCTCCATACGCAAAATCAGCAATTGGTGGAGCAAAATGCCCAACTGCTTGAGCAGCTGAGTGCTTTGCAGGGAAATGACTTTTCCTATACAGGAGCCAAGGTCATCGATATGACCATTCACTCTCCCCATAACCACTTTATCATCAACAAGGGTGCCGAGGACAGTATCTGCGAGGGAATGGGCGTGAGCAATGTGCAGGGAGCCATAGGTATTGTGTCCCAGGTAGGCAAACACTATGCCGTCTGTGTGCCCATACTGCATACACAAAACCATCTGAGTTGCCGATTAAAGAAGAATCGCTATGTGGGTTTTACTTCCTGGTCTGGTGTCAACAGCCGTTATGTGGAATTAACCGATGTGGCTCGCCATGTGAGTGTGGAAGTGGGAGATACGGTGGTCACAAGCGGACTGACCACCGCGTTTGAGGAAGATGTGCCGGTCGGCGTGGTGGATCGCGTTAAAATAGGAGATGGAGATAACTATCAGAAGATTCGTGTACGTCTGATGGTTGATTACCATCAGTTGGAATATGTACAGGTAGGTCAACGTCATGAACTGGATTAAACAAATACTGCTGCTCATTCTGCTGCTGCTCATTCAGGTGCTGGTATTGCAAAATCTGCATCTGGTGGGTTTGTGCCATCCCTATATCTACGTCCTCTTTCTCTTATACATGCCTCGCTTGCCCCGTTGGGCCGAATTGCTTATTGCTGCAGCATTGGGATGTGTGATGGATATTTTCTGTACTTCACCCGGTGTCCACATGGCCGCCTGCGTCGCTGTGGGTTTCATTCGCGGACTGTTGCTGGATCGCATCGGTCCGGAATCCAAACGCATCACTGGAATGATTTCCAGTGCCTCGTTAGGCAAGGTGGAGTTTATCAAATGGACGATTTGGCTGGTGCTCTGTCACCATTGTCTGGTCTTTTGGCTGGAGGCCTGGAGCCTGCAACTGTTGGCCTGGAGCCTGCTGTGCGCCATCGTTTCTTCCGTGATGACCATTGTGTTGGCTTTTGGTTATAATACCCTCGTTCATGATTAACGACCCATATTTCAAACGCAGTCTGTGGATACGCGGTGTCATTGTTGGCGTCGTAATCGTTTTTTTGGTGCGTTTGTTCGTCTTACAGATCATTGACCGATCTTCCACGGCTGCCAAGGCGGATAATAATGCTCTGGTACGTCAAACCGTCTACCCAAGCCGAGGCCTGATGTATGACCGCAATGGCGTCTTACTGGTGTACAATCAACCCGTCTACGAGGTGATGATTGTGCCCAAAGAGATAAACACTCGTTTTGATACCCTCGGCTTTTGCCAGACTCTGGGCATCACACAACAGGATTTTGAGCAACGCCTGGTGGCTCTCAAGGATAAACGCAATCGAGGTTATTCCAAATATACCCCACAGGTGTTTATTTCCCAACTTAGCAAGGAGGATATCTCTATACTCAACGAAAAACTGTATCTGTTTTCCGGCGTGAGTATTCGTAAACGTACCCTGCGTGACTATACCTACACCCAGGCGGCTCATATATTGGGTGGAGTAGGAGAGGTCAACCAACGCGATTTGGATCGCGATGCCTATTACCAAATCGGTGACTATAGCGGTCGTGATGGTTTGGAACGCCAATACGAGACCCTGCTGCGTGGAGAAAAAGGCGTGGAAGTACTGATGCGGGACTCCAAAGGCGTCCTGCAGGGCAGTTATCATCATGGCGAACTGGATTGCAGTGCTACCGCAGGAGCCGACTTGACCCTGACACTGGATAACCGCCTCCAACGATATGCCGAGATGTTATTGGGAGACATGACCGGCAGCGTAGTGGCCATTGAACCCTCTACCGGAGAAGTGCTGGCCATGGCTTCGACACCCGGATGGAATCCCAAAACACTGGTGGGACGCCAACGGGGAACCAATTACCAAAACCTGCTCAACGATGAGAAAAAACCCTTGATGAACCGTGCCGTTCAGGCACAATACTCCCCCGGTTCAACGTTTAAGACCATTCAGGCACTGGTGGCATTGCAAATGAAAGGCATTCGTACCACCACCCAATACCCCTGCTCCGGTCCTAAATCCACACCCATCAAGTGCACTCACAACCATGGCAGCCCCGTATCATTGGAGCAGGCTATCGAACAAAGTTGTAACCCATATTTCTGGTGCACGTATCGGGATCTGCTGCAAAAAGACGATTATGGAGCAGACAATGAGGCGTTCAAACGCAACTACGACACCTGGCGCCAATATGTGCTCCGATTTGGATTGGGCAGTAAGTTCGAAGATTCGGATATTCCCGACCAACGACCGGGAAGTATCCCTTCGCGCGCTTTCTATGATAAGGTATATGGTAAGAAAGGCTGGAAAGCCATTACCATTCGATCCTTAAGCATTGGTCAGGGCGAAATCTTGCTCACCCCGTTACAATTGGCCAACCAGGTCGCTACCATTGCCAATTCCGGTTATTACATCACCCCTCACCTGCTTCGTCATTCCACCTCTGATACCGCAGCCATCCAATGGCCTCGATACGAGACACAAATAGATACGGCCTATTTTGCGTTGGTCAAAACCGGCATGGCTCGTGTGATGACCAATGGTACCGGCCGCTGGTATAATGTGCCTGAACTGCAAATGTGCGGTAAAACGGGTACGGTGCAAAACAACAAGGGCAAAGATCACGCCATCTTTATTGGGTTTGCACCCAAAGATAATCCGCAAATAGCCATTGCTGTGGCGGTGGAAAATGTAGGATTTGGGGCAACATGGGCCTGCCCTATCGCCACCAAAATGATGAAAGCCTATTTGACCAATGACTGGTCCGTGTTACAAATACAGGATAATGAATAAACGCGAAAACATATTCTCTGCCATTGATTGGGTAACCATTCTGCTGTTTGTGCTGCTGGCCCTGTTTGGGTGGCTCAATATCTATGGGGCGTGCTATGATTTTGAACAATCAGGCATCTTCTCGTTTTCCCATCGTGCCGGTAAACAGTTTGTGTGGCTCATGACCGCCCTGCTGTTGGGAGGCAGTCTGTTGCTCATTGACGAACGGGTATGGGATGTGTTGGGATATTGGTTATATGGGGCCATGATTGTGCTCCTGATTATTACACCCTTTGTCACGCGAGATATCAAGGGTTCCTACTCCTGGCTCACGTTTGGTCCCATCAGTTTACAACCCGCTGAGTTTGCCAAGTGTCTGACGGCCATCGTACTGGCCAAATATATGGGACGCTACGATTATACCATCCGATCCTGGCGCGATCTGGTAGTACCTATGGCCCTGGTGCTCTTGCCCATGGTGATTATTATGGTGCTGCAAAAGGAGACAGGTTCGGCCCTTATCTTTCTGGCCTTCCTGCTGCCCATGTTCCGCCAGGGAATGAGTGGCAAGATTTTTATCATCGGCGCTGCCATCATCCTAATCGGTATCCTCGTTTTTCGATTGGAGATACTACCGGATCAATGGATTGACAAGGCGCTCGCTCCACACCAGCGTCAACGTATCGAAGTGTTGCTGGGCATGCGAGATGATCCTCACGGGGTAGGGTATAATGTCAACCAGTCTATTATTGCCATCGGCAGTGGAGGTTTTGCAGGCAAAGGATACCTGAGAGGTACACAGACCAAACTCAAGTTTGTGCCCGAACAGAGTACCGACTTTATTTTTTGTACCATCGGAGAAGAATGGGGATTCTTGGGAAGTGCGGCTGTTCTGCTGCTCTATATGGTGTTTCTGTTGCGCCTGGTGATGATTGCTGAACGACAACGAGATACGTTTTCCCGAGTCTATGCCTATTCGGTCGTGGGTGTTTTTCTGATGCATCTCACCATCAATGTGGGAATGGTTCTGGGACTGTTGCCCGTCATAGGCATTCCATTGCCCCTGTTCAGTTATGGTGGCAGTTCCTTATGGGGATTTACGATTCTGCTGTTTATCTTACTCAGAATGGATGCTGCCCGAATCAATAAGCTCCGATAACGGCTACCTGTTTCGACTTACCTGTACGAAAAGAAGGGCTACCATTCGGCAGCCCTTAATTGTATCGCTCTTTTTCAGAATGCTTAGGCTAACTTGTTAATGCGTACGGCCAAACCGGATTTCAGGTTAGCAGCTTTGTTGCGGTGAATAATGTTGCGCTTAGCCAACTTGTCCAACAACGAACTAACCTTAGGCAGCATCTTCATAGCTGCATCTTTCTCCGTCATAGCACGTAAGTCGCGAACGGCATTACGAGCGGTCTTAGCATAATAATGATTGTGTGCCTTGCGGGTAGCCGTTTGGCGAATGCGTTTCAAAGATGATTTGTGATTTGCCATCTCTAACTGTAACTTTAAACTTTTAAACTTCAATCTTAATTTTGGTAGCCTATAGCAGAGTCGAACTGCTCTTTACAGAATGAAAATCTGTCGTCCTAGCCGATAGACGAATAGGCCATACTTTTCCCTTTCCGACGAAAAAGCGTGCAAAATTACTATAATTTTCTCAAACTACCAAATTTTTTGTTAAAAAAGTGTGTTTTTTTTTGTAATTTGCGAATTTATTCGTAACTTTGCAGTCCATAACGAGCAATTTTATGCAGATTAGACAATTTTTCTTATTGGCAGTATGTACTTTGTGTATCCCTGTTTGGGCACAAAACAATACACGTCCTCCTATGGGATCCTCCCCGCAAGATGTTGCCGGGCCCGATTTGCTATCCACACAGGATGAGTTTTTTGACCCTACCCGTAAGAAACAGGCTGCTCCGTATCAGTTTACCATGCAGTACCGCATTGAGGCCGGGTATGTGCAAAACTGGCAACGCAGTCAGGATTCCTCTTTTGTCGATATGTACCTGCACGGAGGACGCATCGGTTTCAGTTTTGACTTCATGCTCCCCTATCACTTTACCATCCAAACCGGTATTTATTACACCCTCCTGTATGGCCAAAATACCCAAAGTTGGGGTATGATGAGCTATGAAGACAGTTATGCCCACGGATATACCATAGATCACCGTGTGTGGGAACACGATATCACCATACCCGTGCGCGCGTACTATATTATTCCTTTATATAAGAAGCTGAATCTGTTCTTCTACACCGGACCTCAATTACATATTGGTGTAGCACAATACGATGATTTGGTCAACCACCTTACGGATGCCACCAACGCGTGGATGGACGGTGCCCAGATTAAGATTATCTCCGAGACCACCCACATAGCGGTACCCGCCTTTAACGAACCCTACGATCGCTATATTGAGAAAGAATTGTGGCGCGCGAATATACAGTGGGGACTGGGAGGCGGCCTGGAATGGGATCGCTATCGCCTGGTCTCCGGTTATGATTTTGGACTCAATAACCTCGTACGTGCCCAGGTGGGCAATGCGCGAAAGATGAATGAATGGGGTTGGTTCGTCAGCTTCAGTTATCGATTCTGAGTCCCCAACCCCTGTTCCTGATTATTTACGTTTCTTGGATGCTGCGATTTCATCGCCCAGTTCGCCGTCTACCAATATACGACCGCAGAACTCACAAACGATGATTTTCTTGCGTTGACGAATATCCAACTGGCGCTGTGCCGGAATCTTGGCGTGGCAACCACCACAACTGTCGCGTTCAACCTTAACGACTGCCAAACCATTATGAGCGTTCTTACGAATACGCTTAAAGGCCATCAGCAAACGGTCGTCCACTTTTTTCTCCAACTCACCACCGCGAATCATCAATGCCTCGGTCTCCGCCTTGGTCTCCATCATGATGTTCTCCAGTTCGTTGCGTTTTTGGTTCAGATCCACCGTATGCTCCTCGATATCGCTGGTCGTTTTCTGCTTCTCCAAACGGCGAGCCTCCAAATCTGCCGTGTAGTTGCGAATTTTCTTTTGAGACAACTCAATATCCAACTGCTGATACTCAATCTCTTTGGTCAGACTGTCGTACTCGCGGTTGTTGGACACCTTGTCCTGTTGCTCTTTGTAACGGGAAATGCTGGCATTGGCATTTTCAATGCGTACACGATGATCCGAAATCTGAGTCTCGCACTCTTTGATCTCGTTCTCAATGTTTTGCAAACGGGTCTTTAAACCTTCTACCTCATCGGACATATCCTTGACTTCCTGAGGCAGTTCACCTGCCAAAATGCGCAATTCGTCGATCTTGGAATCCACTTGTTGCAACTCATAAAGGACCTTGAGTTTTTCCTCTACGGTTAATTCTTTTTCTTCTTTTTTTGCCATATTAGTATATATTTATTGGTGAATGATCCTGTTGGGAAATGATGGTTTGTATATGCCCTTCCAACAACTGCGCAAATTGTTCCCGACTGAAGTGCTCACTGACCCAATGGTCCATGTCAATCACGCCTATCTGTCCTTGGGCTTCGGCCATTTCATGATACTTGCAGTCGGCCGTCAGGTACACGTCCGCATGCTGAGCAATCGCCTGCGGCATAAACTCCGATCCGGCGCCTCCGCATAGGGCCATCGTTTGTACCATGGGCTTCACCGGTTCGATATAGCGCAGCATCGGGGCATCAAATACAGACTTGATGTGCGCCAGCAGTTGTGTAAATGCCATGGGTTGGGGTAACTGCCCGATAACCCCCAAACCATATTCGCCCACATGCTGGCATGCCGGCCCATCAACCAGAATACGATAATCGGTCAATCCTATGCGTTCAGCCATCTGTCCACTGATGCCATGCAGATAATTATCCAGGGCGGTATGGGATGAATAGATGGCTATATGGTGCAGGACCGCTTTTTCGACGATGCGCGCCTGAGGCGTCTGCCCGCACACCTGCTTGAGACCTCGATAGAGCAAAGGATGGTGAGAAACGATGACATCACAATCCAGCGCAATAGCTTCATCGACGACAGCTTCTGTTACATCTGTCGTCAACAATGCTTTGTGCACATTCGCATTGCGATCACCTACCTGCAACCCCGAATTATCCCACGCCTCTTGCCACTTCAGCGGCGCTGCAGATTCTATGATATCTATCAGTTGTTGAAGAATCAACCTTTCTTTGCACCCACTCCGGTTTTGGCACTGGCCTTACCGGCGGCTTTTTGGGTTTTTACTTGTTTAGGAGCTGCTTTTTGCGCAGGTTTTTTCTCTTCCGCCTTCAGCCCTTCAGCCTT
>DCIY01000002.1:0-6303 GCA_002317295.1 Bacteroidales bacterium UBA1714 | reverse complement strand
CCCTTCAGCCTTCAGCCCTTCCGCCCCTTCCGCCTCTTCTACGGAGAAATCGGTAATGCCGGCGCCAATCAGCACATTGTACCAAACCACCAGTTTGCGGATATCACTGGGATACACGCGCTCCCGATCAAAATTGGGCACGAAACTGGCAAAGTACTCCCGCAACTGGTCATTGTCTGCCTTTTTGGGATCGATACCAGCCGGCTTTAACCCTTCTTTTTCCCCCAACTTGGTCAGCACTTCACTCAGAGGCATATCCTCGTCCATGGTGAACATGCTCACGTCCGCCAGAGACACAATCTTGTCACGAGCATAAGTAGGCATACGCTTACCATCCAATAACGATTCAACGATGAGCATATTGTTGCCACGAGTAACCAATTTGAATAATCCCGGTTTGCCGGTAACGGCGAGAATGTCCTGTAACATAGACTGTATTGTTGTATTAAAGGGTTTGTATTGTATACTGTTCCACCTGCGTGGTGAAAATCGGCTGCAAAGGTACGACAAATATCTGAATCTTGCAAATTTTTTTCAATATATTTGCTTTTATCGTGGAAAAAGTGTAATTTTGCAGCGATTTTGGTAAGTATGCACCTGCAAAGTGATGTAAATATTAAGAATCGTCGGGCTCGTTTTGATTACGAGATATTGGACCAGTATACGGCGGGTATTCAGCTTTTCGGAACGGAAATCAAGTCCATCCGAGAGTCGAAAGCCTCGTTGGCGGATACCTACTGCCAGTTCGTAGGCAACGAACTGTATGTTAAGCAGATGCATATCGCTGAGTATCGGTTTGGTTCGTATGCCAACCATGAGGTCAAACGAGATCGTAAACTGCTGCTCACCTCGCGGGAACTGAAGAAACTGCATCGACAAACCCTCGAATCGGGAAAGACGATTATTCCACTTCGCCTGTTTATCAACGAGAAGGGATTGGCCAAAATGGACATCGCTTTGTGCCAGGGTAAGCACAGCTATGATAAGCGGCAAAGCCTCAAAGCCAAAGATGACCGGCGGGAAATAGACCGGATGATGAAAGATCGGAGGTAGTGGGTAATGGAGTAGTGGGTAGTGGAGTAGTGGGTAGTGGGTAGTGGAGTAGTGGGTAATGGTTAATGGTTCGCCACAAATGTGGCTATGGTTAATGGTTAAAGATATGAAAACGTTATTAATGATTTTAGACGGTTGGGGAATTGGAGAAAGCAATTCGGCCAACGCTATTTATTCCACGTCGACCCCGCATTGGTCGGCTTTGTTAAACAAGTATCCTCACTCCCAATTGCAGGCAAGCGGTGAAAACGTTGGTCTGCCCGATGGCCAAATGGGTAACTCCGAAGTGGGACACCTTAATATAGGCGCCGGACGCGTGGTGTATCAGGACCTGGTCAAGATCAATCGTGCCATCAAGGATGGTTCCATTCTCCATAATCCGGAAATCGTTTCGGCCTATACCACGGCCAAAAATTCCGGCAAGAACCTGCATATCATGGGTCTGACTTCCAATGGTGGTGTACACTCGTCTTTGGAACATCTGTTCTGCCTGTTGGATATTGCCAAACAGTATGGATTGGAAAATCATACTTTCGTTCATTGCTTTATGGACGGCCGCGATACCGATCCTCATTCCGGTATCGGGTTTATTGACCAATTGGAGGCACATATGGCGCAGTCCTGTGGTCAGATAGCATCCATTCAGGGTCGCTTCTACGCCATGGACCGTGATAAACGCTGGGAGCGTGTCAAGGTGGGTTACGATTTGTTGGTTCATGGTCAGGGTGCTGCGTTTGAGTCCATGCACGAGGCCATGGAAGCATCCTATCAGGCAGAAGTAACCGATGAGTTTATCAAACCCATCGTGCATGTGCATCAGGGTCAACCTCTGGCTACCATCCAAGCGGGAGATGTGGTGATTTTCTTCAATTACCGCAATGACCGTGCCCGCGAAATGACCATTGCCCTCACCCAGCAGGATATGCCGGAGCAGGGAATGAATACCATACCTAACCTGCATTACTATTGCATGACCCCGTACGAGAGCACATTCACCGGTTTGCATATTCTCTTTCCCAAGGAGAATGTTCAGAATACCTTAGGCGAAGTGGTGGCCAATGCCGGCATGCGTCAGTTGCGTATTGCCGAAACGGAGAAGTTTGCCCATGTGACTTTCTTCTTCTCGGGCGGTCGTGATGCAGCGTATGTCAACGAAGACCGAATCCTGATTCCCAGTCCCAAGGTAGCCACCTACGATTTGCAACCCGAGATGTCGGCTCCGGAAGTGGCCGCTGCCCTATGCCATGCCATGGATGAGCAAAAGTATGACTGTATCATGCTCAACTTTGCCAATGGCGATATGGTAGGCCATACGGGCGTTTATAGTGCCATTCAGCAGGCGGTGGTCACCATTGATATCTGTGTGGACCGTGTCATCACTTCGGCGCAGGACAATGGTTACAATGTCATCATCATTGCCGACCATGGCAATGCGGATCATGCCGTCAACGAAGATGGTACACCCAATACGGCGCACTCGCTCAATCCCGTTCCGTTTGTGTTTGTTCCGGCGGACAAGAATGCGGATCTGGGTAAGATGGTCTGTGAGGATGGTATCCTCGCCGATGTGGCTCCGAGTATCTGCCATCTGTTGGGTATCGCTCAACCTGCCGAAATGACCGGCCACAACCTCATTCACGAGTAATATGCTCAGTGCACGATAAAAAAAAATAAAAAACGTATGCGAAAACTTTTTCTTTTATTGGCGGTATTGACCGCGGCAGTGGTGAATCTTAATGCCACAACAGTGAAAAATGTTAAGTACATAGACGCCAATGGCCAGGAACAAACATGCTCCTCGGCAACCGTGGTGGAAAGTTCTGGTTCTATTGTTTCGTGGAAAAAGGGTTGGTATGTAGTGAATGGCACGGATGTACAATTATCCCAAGGTGTCGAATGCAATAGTGAGGTACATTTAATTCTCGCCGATAGTGCCAAACTGACCTCGAATGTATGTATCATCGTGTCGGGTAGTACGACATCCCTTACTATCTATGGTCAATCTCTTCAAACAGGTAAACTCATAGCCACTGGTGAAGTCCAAAACGCCGGTATCGGTGGTTGTGGACAATATCCTGATGGTTCGAATATCACCATCAACGGCGGCAAAGTAATTGCTGTTGGTGGTAGGGATGCTGCCGGTATAGGTGGCGGATATGGAGGTTCTGCTTCGAATATCCATATCCATGGTGGTTTGGTGATTGCTATTGGTGGTGAAGGTCAGGCCGGTATTGGCAATGGAGTTAACGCCTCCACCCCTGCCAGCAATATCCTGGTCAATCCTGCGCTGATTCTCAAGGCGGATAACTCCAATCCTCCAACCCAAGTGATTGCTTCTACTCGTACTGCTACAACCGATGTGGCTGCTGACTTGGCTGACCAGCAATACACTACGATAGGTTCCAAGCCTGCTGATATCTATACCCGCGAAGTCACCTTGGGAAACTACGGTACCATCTGCTTACCCAGGCAGATCACTGCTATGGAAGGCGTAGAGGCACTGTATGTACCTGCTGACAAAGATCAAACGGCTCTCTACTGCTCCGAGGTTCCACTCAACGATGTGGTAGCCGGTGGTGCATATATCTTCAAGGCAAATGCCGATTATGTGACCTTCGATCTCGAAGGCGCTGCGGTAACGGAACCTGTGAACAACAACCACATGATTGGTTGGCTGGCACCAGACTCTGTATTGACGGAAACGCTTGCTTATTACCTCTTGTCCAATAATGAACTTGTGCAACTCAAGGCCGGTCATATCCTACGCCAATATCGTGCTTTCATCGATTTGACCCAAATATTGGAAAATACAACCATCCCATATCCGGCATTGGAGAACATTGCCTTGGGCATCAGCAAGACCTCTGACTTGAAGAATGCAGAATGCACGGCCTACGGCCTAATTCAAAATGCAGAATGCAAAATGATGGTCAATGGTCAGTTGCTGATCATCAAGGACGGCGTGAAGTATAACGCTCAAGGTCAGGTAAAGCCCTAATGGTTAAACAACAGAAGAGGTTCCAGCACGAACAGGTCGCGCTGGAACCCCTTTATTCTCCCCTCCAGTAGGACTTCATCTGCTCGATGTAGTTGGCAGGTACGAGGCCTTTGCCGATGGCGATATAGATGTATTGGCAACCGAGGTCTTCCATCTGCTCTTTGTATTGCGCATAGTCTGGATCGTACTGGGTAATATCAAATAGACCATACTGAGCGATGTCGGCTGCCAGTTGAGTCGCATCCGCTTTGAGGTTGGCGTCCAACTCGTAGATATTCAAGAGGAAATCTACATCATCTTCTACGGTCAGCATGTTCTCGGCAATCACATTCAGGTGTTTGGCCGAATAGATGGCATAGCGATCCACTGGGGTATTACCTATCTCATAACTTGCCAGTTGATCCCAAGTGGCAGAATGGGCGTTGTAGAAACACTTGCCCACATATTTTTGCACATTCCCCGAATGAATAAGCACATACTTGCGGCTATTCTGTTCGATGAGACCATGTTGGCCTGCAATCGTCAGAGTGTTGCCACTGGCAAAGTGCAAATTGAGCGGTTGCATCTGTCCTTCTTCCTGCATAGCAAGACATACCTTGGCAGAAGAAATGCATCCAGCCTCATGATCGAAGGTACGCACCAAATCGCCTACTACGATGTCCTCCACTTTCTTGGTGCTGCCATCCGCCATGGTGATGCGCGTACCTGCAGCGAGGCAAGATGCCCAGGAGATTTGATAAGCAGGCATATTCAGGCACGTACCTGCTGCGATTGGATTCACGTCTGGAACGCCAAGTTGACAGATTCTTGTTTCGTCTTTTATGAATGCGTAGCAGGTTACGTTAAGACTCGCCACGTGCTCTACGGGTACTACAACATAGAAAGGTAAGGCTTCAGCCTCTGTAGTTGGCATGTCTATAGGCGAGCTGAAGGTAAGTTTGTTTCTGCAATTGGTATATAATTTATAGGTATAATCCACCACTATACTGTCAAGGGGAGTAAGCGGGTTGTTGTAATCATATGTCTCTGCACGCGTATAAAGGTTGAGTTGCAATACCATGTATTGGGCAGCCAATGTCACTGCAGCGGTTTTGGCAGCCAACTTGCCGCCTCCGACGTAGAGCATCTTGTTTTTGGGCAGCGTAGTTCCATTATACTCTTGTATCGACAAAGCAGGGGTATCAATAGGGTATTGCACCGTAAAGGTGTCACCTACCGCTGCATCTTTAGGCAGTTTACCTGCAAACGTAGCATCTTTCGTTCCTGCGCCTTCTGTGAGTGTATAGTGGGCAGTATCAGCGTCTGCACCCGTACCAAAGGTAACTAAGATCTGGTCACCTGCTTCCCAAGTGTAACTGAGTTTAGAGCCTGCATCTACGCCGTTCATCGTACGACCGGGTGCCTGGCTGCCTATGTTGTCCGTGCTGACACCGATGGTAAATAACTGACCTTCTTCGAAGGCAGGGGCAGTAGGCTCATTGTTGTTGCAAGCCACCAGACCTAGCATAGCGGCTGCGAAAAGAACAATCTTTTTCATAGGACTTACCACCTCCCTGTGGTTTTCGTTATATATGGCAAACTGGCTTTTTGAGGAGCACTTGGAGCGGGCGCAGGACTGGTGCAAATCATGCTTTGTGCTTGCATGTTGAGACTCTTCGTCTCCGGTGTTTGATACTTTCTCATCATATTGTTTAGTTTTTAGTTTATTCAATTTTAGCGCCTAATCACGCAATTTAAAATCGGCTGCAAAATTACAATAAAAAAACGATATATAAAAACATATCGCTTTAATTTTGGTCACAATTTCCGGAAAATGTTGTAACAATTTTAGGAAAAAAATGTAAAATAGCGGGATGACATTCGGTCACCCCGCCCCTCAGCCTCTCATCCCCTCATCCTTTCAGCCTTTAGCCACGTGAGTGGCGAGCCCTTCCGCCTCTCAGCCTCTCAGCCCTTCATCCCTTCATCCCTTCTCCCTATAATGATAATCGATTCCAATAAGACTTCCCGAAAAGGTCAGGATCTCGCCAAAGGCGACGAGGACGGAGTTATCAATCACACCCGGAGGTGGAGTAAAGAAACTGACCGTGATCAGTACGCACCCGAAGGCGCATAGCACCACGGCCAGTATCAGTTGCAGTTTCATCATGCTTCGCGATAATTGTTTCACGATAGTGGCTTCGCGATAATGGTTCGCTGCGCTCACGATGGTGGCTTCGCGTTCGGCAGATTTTCAGTTAGATTTTCAGTTA
>DCIY01000023.1 GCA_002317295.1 Bacteroidales bacterium UBA1714 | reverse complement strand
GCCCGAGATCTTTTTCTAAAGATTTCAGTCTTTTTTCGAAAAGACAATAAGCTCTTGATGAATTATTTTTACGTCATACGTCAACAACTACAGAGTTGAGCGATGGTTTAGGGGCATCCTCTAAACTGTAGGCCTTTAGGCCGTTCTCTAAACTCTAAACTATAATTAAGGTGGTTATAGCGCTGAGGTCCCATCCCTTCCCATTCCGAACAGGGTCATTAAGCTCAGCATCGCCGATGGTACTGCGTATTGTGGGAGAGTAGGTAGCCGCCACTTTCAGAAGCCTTGAGATTTTCTCAGGGCTTCTTTGTTTATATATTCTCTTTCATGATCTACATCTGGAATATTGAAAAAAAAGACTTATTTGTTTCCAAATAAGTCTCATTTCTCACATTCTGTAGTGCTACCCGGAGTCGAACCGGGGTTTACGGCGTGAGAGGCCGTTGTCCTAGGCCACTAGACGATAGCACCCTATTCCTTTATTCAAAAGCGAGTGCAAAAGTACTGCTTTTTTTTGACTTATGCAAATTTTTGCTGAAAAAAATACAAAAAATTTGTATATATCCGTATTTTTCTGTAATTTTGTACGTTAAAATCATTATACCATTATGAATCTTAATTTTGGATTCGTCCGTGTAGCCGCTGCCGTGCCGATGTTGCAGGTCGCCAATTGTGCTCAAAATGTTCGTGAGATTAAACGTCAGATCACCGAGGCCCTTTGTGAGGGTGTTGAAGTAATATGTTTTCCAGAATTGGCTATTACCGGTTATACGTGTGCTGATTTGTTCTTTACCCAGCAGTTGCAGCAGGATTCGATGCTTGCTTTGCGTGAATTAACGGAGTATACGCGTGGTAAATCCATTATTGTATTGGTAGGTGCTCCTCTGAAAGTAGATAATAATCTGTATAATTGTGCCTTTGTCATTACGGATGGTGAAGTGATCGGAGTGGTGCCAAAAATCAATCTTCCAAATACGGGAGAGTTTTATGAGAAACGTTGGTTCACTTCAGGGCGCGCTGTACGCGAGAGCAGTGGTAATCCTCGTATTCCAACCATTGATTTATGGAGTGGTAGCGTACCCTTTGGTATTGATTTATTATTTAACACCAATCACTATTGTTTTGGTATTGAAGTTTGTGAGGACTTATGGAGTCCGTTGCCACCTTCTACTCAATTGGCTATTCAAGGAGCTGAGTTAATATTTAACCTTTCATCCTCCAATTGTGTTACCGGTAAGCATGCTTTCCGTCGTCAGATGCTGACACAGCAATCAGCTCGTGTGCATTGTGGATACGTCTATACTTCCAGTGGAGTAGGAGAATCAACTACTGACGTGGTTTTTTCAGGATCCACTTACATTACGGAAAATGGCGATTTGCTCGAAATGGGAGATCGTTTTCGGCATGAGAGCACCATGGCCATTACGGAAATTGATGTAGAACGACTCCGTACGGATCGTCAGCGTAATACCAATTTTACCAAGGATCAGCATGGTCATTACCGACATATCAATGTAGCACCGATTGAGTCGGAACAGGGATTTTCGGAACCTATCCATCGTCATTTTACGAAATCTCCTTTCCTGCCAGAAAAACAGGATGAAGATTCATATTGTGGTGATGTGGTGTCTATTCAGACGAATGCATTGGCACGTCGTTGGGAGCATACTCATGCTGGTACATTGGTATTGGGTATCAGTGGAGGTTTAGACTCTACACTGGCCCTCATTATGTCTGTGCTGACAGCTGATATGTTAGGGTATGATCGTAAGCGTATTTTAGGCGTAACGATGCCTGGTTTTGGTACTACGGATCGCACTTATCAAAATGCGCTTCGCCTAATGGAACAACTTGGTATATCCATTCACGAGATATCTATTCGAGACATGGTTACTCAGCATCTCAAAGATATCAATCACGATATGGAAGATCATGATGTAACCTATGAGAATGCTCAAGCTCGCGTTCGTACTTTAATACTTATGGACCTAGCCAATAAATACAATGGCCTGGTCATAGGAACAGGTGATTTGAGCGAATTGGCACTTGGTTGGACTACCTATTGTGGAGATCATATGTCTATGTATGGCATTAATGCCGGTATCCCTAAGACATTGGTTCGATATATGGTTCGTTATACTGCGAATAATCTATTTGGGGAACAAACGCGTGCCATTCTGATGGATATTATTGATACGCCTGTTTCACCAGAATTATTACCACCAGATGAAAATGGTAATATGACCCAAAAAACGGAGGATCATGTAGGCCCATATGAGTTACATGATTTCTTCCTATACTATTTCTTACGTTTTGGTTTCTCGCGTGATAAGATTGCCTATATGGCCACTCAAGCGTTTGAAGATGAATATACCCAGGATCAGATTCACCATTGGCTTGATGTATTTATGCATCGATTCTATTGCCAACAGTATAAACGATCCTGTTTACCTGATGGACCTAAAATCGTATCTGTCAGTCTTTCTCCTCGTGGAGACTGGCGTATGCCCAGTGACATATGCGAACTCTAAGACTCTTGGTACTGAGTGGGCTCCTGATAACCCTTACCTCGTTACAGGCGCAGATTCTTGAGCCGGTTCATTGGTCGGGTCAACCGCAGGGGGATAGTGTCGTTCTTACAGCCACTATCGATTCCGGATGGCACATGACGCTCATTTCCGTGGGAGACTCCATGATTGGCGAGGATTGTGCTTCTGGTTTTACGCTTACCGTTACGCCCACGACTCCCATTCGTTTTGTGTCCTGTGACGATCAGCAATGCCTCAGTCCGGTCATTTACACCTATGCAGATGCCCCCTCTGACCTTAGCCACGTCAGCGGCACGCTTCTTACGCCTTCCACCTCACATCCACGTAGTCTGATCGTCATCTTCCTATTAGGTCTTTTGGGTGGATTTTTGGCCATCTTCACCCCATGTGTATGGCCTATTATTCCCATGACGGTCTCCTTTTTTATGAAACGGCGGGGTGGAATACGTGACGCCGTAGGTTATGGCCTGGCGATTATCATCATCTATGTGGGACTGGGTTTGGCGGTGACTTTGATTTTTGGAGCATCGGCCCTCAACACGTTGGCTACCAATGCGATAGTTAATCTATTCTTCTTTGCCCTCTTAGTGGTCTTTGCATTATCCTTCTTTGGATTGTTTGAGATAACGTTGCCCGACAGTTGGTCCACCCGTATGGACAATCGAGCCAGGCAAACGAGTGGGTTTGGCAGCATTGTGCTGATGGCCTTTACCCTCGTCATAGTCTCCTTCTCTTGCACCGGTCCCATTATTGGTACCTTGCTGGTAGAGGCTGCTTCACGTAGTTTGATGGCCCCTGCGATGGGTATGTTGGGTTTTGCTTTGGCATTGGCATTGCCTTTTGCGCTCTTTGCATTGTTTCCTAACTGGCTGCAGCAACTGCCCAAATCGGGTCAATGGATGCAATCGTTCAAGGTGACGTTGGCTTTTATAGAATTAGCGCTTTCTCTTAAGTTCCTCAGTGTGGCAGATATGGCTTATGGTTGGGGTATTCTGCCTCGATGGTTATTTATTGCCGTTTGGGTGATATGTTTCCTGGCATTGGGTTTCTATCTGATTAGAAAATCATGGGTGGGTAAAATGGTTGCGATTGCGTCATGGCTTTTTGCTGCTTATTTGATTCCCGGTCTTTGGGGGGCTCCCGTACGAGCTATTGCAGCGTTTGCGCCACCTATGCCGGCCTCTGACGGAGTATTCTACGACTACGAGCAGGGTATGGCTTATGCCCGCGCCCATCGTCAACCGGTTTTATTGGACTTTACGGGATACGGCTGCGTTAATTGTCGCAAAATGGAGCAATGGGTACTGTCTGATCCTCAAGTACAGCAACGCTTGCAATCCTATGTGATTATCGAACTCTATGTGGATTCGCGTCAGGACTTGAATCATAATCAAATAGAAGACGGAAGTGAATACTCCCGTCTCCAACGCGAAAGGTTTGCTTCTAATGCGCAACCGATGTTGGTACAATTGTCACCTGATAATCAGCAACCAATCGGATTACCTCAGGCATTTACCACTGAGGTAGATGAGTTTCTGAATTGGTTGCAGTACTAAAGTCTGCGCTGACGGACGGCTTCGTATATCATCACTCCCGCAGCTACACTCACATTTAGGGACTCAATAGTTCCTGTCATAGGTATGCGTACGCGTTCGGTACATTGCTTAAGGTTCTCTTCGTAGATACCTTTTTCTTCATTACCCATTACAATAGCCAGTGGATTCGTCATATCTACTTGGGAATAATTTTTATCTGAATGTTCAGTAGCAGCCACCACACTCAGACCACTTTCTCTGAGAAATCGTAACGCATTTTGCATATTATCCACCTTACAAACCGGTAGTGTATGTAGGGCTCCGGCGCTGGTTTTGATGGCATCGCCGTTAATGGGCGCTCCGCCTCGGGTACCAATCACCAACGCATCTACGCCTGCACAGGCGCAGGTTCGAGCAATGGCGCCAAAATTACGAACATCCGTTACAGCATCTAATACCATGATAAAAGGCACTTTGCCTTCTTCATATAAACCTTGAACCAAAGTCTGTAAATCATAAAACTCCACCGGACTGACAAATGCTATCACTCCCTGGTGGTTCTTATCGGTGTATTGATTCAGTTTTTCCACCGGTACCCGTTGCACATTGGTCATCATTTGACCATCTTGGGTAGTGAGGCGCTGAATCAGTTCTTTGGCCAGAGTGGAGGTCATGTCACGTCGAATCAAAATTTTGTCCAACGTTTTACCTGCATCAATGGCTTCTATTACCGCATGGATACCAAAGATCATCTCTTTCTCTTTGGGTCTGCGGGTCTCATATTTTTGAGGTTCTTTTTTAAACATGGTTTATTTTTTATATTTACCAAACATAATACCTACGTACAATCTGGGACCACTTGGGGAAATAAAATTACTCCAAGTGACCAAATGGCTGCTGATACCTTTGGTACTGTCACCAAATGGCAACATGTAGTCTAATTTAAATACCAAATTGGCATGTCCTCCCAATTTGATCTCAATTCCAATATATGGATCCAGTAGGAAAAAAGGCGTTTTGGTGTACGAGGCATTATAACTCAATGAATCACTTTCCACCACGTTTTGGGCATCTGGTACAAACAATCGTTTGTTGGCTCCACCACCTACCAGTCCTCCAACGAAAGGTCGCACTTTGCCTATAGTAAAATACCAATCGCATATTACCCCGCCGAAGGCGGTTCGGATATTGCTGCCGCTTTTCATTAGTGGCATCTGACTCACCCCGCCTTCCAATCCCAAATGTATATGATCAATTAGGTGCGTTCTCAACGCACCGCCCAAACCTAATGTAATTCCGTCACTGGGCAGGTTCATGACATTTTTCACCGAACTGAGACTTCCATTACGAAAAAGCGCATCTGGTGATTCTGCGAAAGCATAACCGGCATGCAAGAACATACCACCGGAAAAACCGGTCAACACCGAATTCTTATCTGGTGTCTCTTCTGGTGCTTTGTGCTCGTTGTTAGTCTCACCCCATACGGGCATGGTGCTTATTAGTGCCACCACCAACAGCCAATGTAATCGTATGGACTTAGATAATTTCAAAGGCCACTTCCATCATTTGGGTAAACGTATTTTGACGCTGTTCTGCGGTTGTCTGCTCTCCGGTGATGATATGATCACTGACCGTGCAGATACACAGGGCTTTTTTGCCAGCGCGTGCGGCATTCATATACAGCGATGGAGCTTCCATCTCGTCAGCCAATACGCCCATTTTAGTCCAATTGTTTTTGCGCTCGTCTTCCGAGTAGAACATATCAGCGGAGAATACGTTACCTACATGGTACGGATACCCCAGTTCCTTGCATTTGTCAACGGCTTTGCGCACGAGTTCAAAATCAGCAATGGGACAAAAGGCACCTGGCAGATTGTACTGCGAAGCATAGTTGCTATCCGTGCAACTACCCATGGCAATAACCAAATCGCCTATGTGTACGTACATTTGGCGTGATCCGCATGAGCCGACACGGATAATCGTATCCACATCATAGAAATTGTATAACTCGTAGGTATAGATACCAATCGAAGGAATACCCATACCGTGTCCCATAACCGTTACCGGTTTGCCGTTATGCAAACCTGTGTAGACATGGATGTTGCGTACGGAACTTACAATCTTAATGTCCGTTAAAAACTTTTCTGCCATCATTTTGGCACGTAATGGATCACCGGCCATAATGACCGTCTTGGCGATTTCGCCTTTCTTGGCCGCATTGTGCGGCGTAGGAGTGTTGTCAATCATAGTTGTATGTTATTTCTGTTATTTTTCCATAGTTCATTGGCTTTCACCAAATCTTCTGGTGTATCAATTCCTATCGAGGAATGGTGAGTAATGCCTACACGAATTGTATATCCGTTTTCCAACCAACGCAGTTGTTCCAAACTCTCGGCTTTTTCCAAGGGTGTTTGCTCCAATTGGGTAATTTGTTTTAGTATATCCGCCTTGTATGCATACATACCGATATGTTTGTAGTAACTGCCGCACTTCAGCCATTCGCTCTTGTCCACACCTCGCAGATAGGGAATCACCGAACGGGAGAACATAAGCGCTTTCATCGATGGAGAAAAAACGACCTTGGGCGAATTGGGATTTTCCAACTCGGCCAGGGTGTTCTGATCCGTGAACGGATGCACGAGCGTCGCTATTTGCGTTTCTTCGTGCTCAAAACACGCTTTCAAAGCTTCAATCTGCTGAGGTTGAATAAATGGTTCGTCACCCTGTATATTAATGATGATATCCTCCAAACCACCTGCGACTTTTTCATAGGCTTCCAGACAACGGTCTGTGCCGCATTTATGATCCGATCGGGTCATCACCACTTCGCCTCCAAACCGGCGAACTGCGTCGTATATACGCTCATCGTCTGTGGCAACCACTATACGCTCCAAAGCTTTTTTGCCCTGTTCGTATACATGTTGAATAACCGGTTTGTCGCCGAGT
The DNA here is from genome assembly GCA_002317295.1 of Bacteroidales bacterium UBA1714. Classification (GTDB taxonomy): domain Bacteria; phylum Bacteroidota; class Bacteroidia; order Bacteroidales; family Paludibacteraceae; genus Colicola. The sequence goes on along the minus strand of DCIY01000023.1, from coordinate 10,529 downwards.
ATTGCCAATGGTTTGCCCGGAAATCGCGTGGAGGCGTAACGAGCCGGAATAATCCCTATAAAAGATTTGTTACTCATCATTTGCTATTTTGCTGATTAAATGAATGGCTCCCGCAATGGTGCGAACCTGGCCAATCATCATATATTTTTTACCATTCTTTCGACCTTTACTGTCCGTGCCTTCTCGGAACTGACATTTTTCAGGACGTTTGACCATAAAAGTAATGATTTTTTCAAAGGCCTTGGAATGCCAATAATCTTCACGATGGGAGACCATAAACAAACTCATCTTTTCTCCTTTGAGATAAATCTTTTCAATACCCAATTGGCAGCATAACCATCGTAATCGTACTACATTCATCAATTCCTCTGCTTCTTGGGGCAATGGACCAAATCGGTCAATTAACCGTTTTTGATACGCTGTCATTTCTTCTTCATTTCTCAACCCGTCCAATTCGCGATACAACGTAATGCGTTCGGATATGTTTTCGATATACTCACTGGGAAAACTGACCGGTATATCGGTTTCCAATTGTGCATCTGAACACCAGTTTCCGATTTGATTTTCAGCCTTCAAAGCAGAGTCCTCGTCATTACTTTCGTGACTTTGTTCCACTCCCATTTCCGATTTCAATTCTTCTACGGCTTCATTTAACACTTTTTGGTAGGTGTCGTAACCCAAATCTGCTATAAAACCACTTTGCTCGGCACCCAGCAGATTACCTGCACCACGAATGTCCAGATCCTGCATGGCGAGATTGAATCCACTGCCCAGTTCGGCAAACGTACAAATAGCGTCCAATCTTCTTCTGGCATCCGGTGTGAGCAATTCGCGATCTGGGGTAATGAGGTAGCAATACGCTTTGCGATTGCTTCTTCCTACGCGACCGCGCAACTGATGCAAATCGGCCAGTCCAAAATGTTGTGCCGAGAAGATGATCATGGTGTTGACATTGGGTATATCAACGCCTGATTCGATAATGGTGGTGGAAACCAATACATCGTAGTCATAGTTGATAAATGCTTCCAATCGTTGTTCCATCTCCTCCATTGGCATTTGGCCATGTGCCGTTATGACACGAGCCTTGGGACAGAGTTTGTGAATCAGGTTCTCAATTCGTGGCAACATTTCAATGCGATTGTTCACTACAAACACTTGTCCATTGCGTTCCATTTCCAATTCAATTGCTTCCTGGATGATATCCTCATCGTCTAAGTTAATCATCTCTGTCTGCACCGGATACCGGTTAGGGGGTGGAGTAGTCATGACACTGAGGTCTCTGGCTCCAAGCATGGAGAATTGCAGGGTTCTGGGTATAGGTGTGGCCGTCAGTGTCAGTACATCAATATTGGCTCTGAGGGATTTAAGTTTCTCTTTTACCGCTACGCCAAACTTTTGTTCCTCATCGATAATCAGCAATCCCAAATCTTTCCATACCACATTTTTGCCAATGATCTTGTGAGTGCCAATGAGTATATCAATTTTGCCCGTTGCCAAATCCGTGAGAATATCTCGCGTCTGTTGTGCCGTCTTTGCGCGCGACAGATAAGCGATGCGTACTGGAAAATGGTGTAAGCGCTCTGTAAAACTCTGATAGTGTTGCAATGCCAATACAGTGGTTGGAACCAATACAGCCACCTGCTTACCATCGGTTGCCGCCTTAAACGCAGCGCGCATTGCCACTTCCGTTTTGCCAAAACCTACATCGCCACAAATCAGTCTGTCCATAGGTTTGGGACTCTCCATGTCCCGTTTGACATCCAGAGTTGCTTTGGCCTGATCGGGTGTATCTTCGTACAAGAACGAGGCCTCCAATTCCTGTTGCATATAACCATCAGGTGTGTAGGCAAATCCCGGTTGGTTCTTGCGCTGGGCATATAGTTGAATCAGGTCGCGAGCAATATCCTTGACTTTGTCTTTGGTTCGTTCCTTGAGTCTCTCCCAGGCACCGCTTCCTAATTTGGAAATCGTTGGCTGCGTACCTTCACGACCCTTGTATTTGGAGATACGATGCAGATTGTGAATGGATACAAAAATGGTGTCTCCGTCGCGGTAATTGAGACGAATCATCTCTTGCGGCTTACCATTCACCGTTGTGGTAACCAGGCCTCCAAATTGTCCTACACCATGATCGCTATGGACGACAAAATCGCCTATCTGCAATTGGTTAATCTCCTTAAGAGTCACCACCGCCTTACCTCGGCGGGCATTCTCAGAACGTAATGCCACACGATGGTAGCGTTCAAAAATCTCATGATCCGTATAACAAACTATTTTAGCCTCGTGGTCAATCCATCCGGCATGCATGGTGCCTTCAACCGGTTGAAATATGGGTTCTGCTTGGTTGTCCTCAAGTGTTGTCTGAGAGGCGAGACTCTCCAATATAGCCGTTAACCGATCTGTCTGTTTGTGTTGATCAGCCAGAATACAGATATGATAACCGGCCTCTTTGCGTTGACGAATATCTTCACTCAGAATTTCAAAGTTCTTGTTAAACGTCGGTTGGGGCAGGGTATTAAAATGTATCTCATCATAGGTGGCAAATGTGCTCTTATCCCTCAACTCAATGGTCTCTTTCTTCTCTAAACTGTAGGAACCCGTGGTTCCGTTCTCTAAACTGTAGGAAACTTTGTTTCCGTTCTCTAAACTATTTAACTTGTAGTTAACCAGACTCCAATCGTTGCTTATCCACACGGTGTCTTTGGGCAAATAATCCATCAGCGAAGCCTCATTGCCTGTTTCCTTATTGCCATCTCCCGAAGTAATGCAAATGGCGTCTACGCGCTCTTTGCTTAATTGGTTTTCGATATCGAATGTATGAATACGTTCCACTTCATTACCAAACATATCCAACCGATAAGGATCTTCGTGACTATAACTATATACATCTACAATGCCACCTCGAATGGCAAATTGTCCCGGTTCGTACACAAAATCCACCCGCACAAATCCCAAATCCAACAGTTGCTGACTCAGATGGCTTAATTCCATCTCCATGCCCATATTCAGGTGCAGCGTCTGGTGTATCAGTTCCTCTTTTGCCGGCACACTTTCCATCAGCGCCTCCGGATAGGTTACAATCAGGGTGCATAAGGGGTTGACCTTTGGGACGTCCACAGACAACTGAGTCAATACTTCTGTTCGCTGAATGGCCATAGCCTCATCCACCCCTTGCCGTTTGCGTCGCGAAGTGGGAAAGAAGAACACATCGTCAGGTTGGGATATTTGCCTCAAATCGCCAAACATATACCTGGCTTCCTCCTCATTGTCCATCACTACGCACAAGGATCTCTGCCCTTTCAGCCTTTCAGCCTCTCTGCCACTTTGCCCAGCTGCCAGGATAACCATTGCCCTTGCAGAACCATACAACCCGCTCAAAAGAAGATGTTTTTCTCCTCCTCTGCGCAACTGTTCCCTCACGATGGCAATCTTGGGGTTTTGTGCAATAATATCGTATAAATCGTTTGTCTTCAAGTTTCTGCTTATCTGAAAAAACAGGTAATACCGATACTGGTAATCAGTTCCCCGATATAACTGCTTTCCAATTGGGTCTTTTGAATATGCTGCAAGTATCCCATTGTGGCATAAACGCTGATGCCGTAACAGATACTATATTCCACACTCATTGTCATCTTTATAGTCGGTACCCAGGTGTCCAATGTCTCCACATGATAGAGCATTTCACCCTGATCATCATAATGGTCTGGGACAATCTTTTGCAATGTTTGGCAACTGCCACCCGCATATAGCATCCAACCTATGGACCATATGTTGTCATAAAGTGGTTTGGCCATAAAGGAGGGTATATCCTTTACCAAAGGCACCCGATACCCACCGCCTGCCAATATATCAATGGTCCAATCCCTTCCCTGGGTAACATTGATGCCATTGACTTCCTGATTTTCATACTTGCGTGTATAGGAGTCAAATTCGGCCGCGACGCACCAACCCACCGTCTTGTGACTGCGATATTCCAAACTTGTTCGCATATAAAAACCCGGCCGTGTCTGCCCCATCTGAGGGGTAAATGCACATCCCACTTCCAAGGGTAGGGTGAGATTGTTGAGTATCGAACCAAAAGTGGGTTTGGAACTGGGTTCTATCCTTCTCACTTCCCACTCGCCACTCACTTCCACAATGGAATCTCTCCATGCGCCATCTGTTTGTGCCGACAGCATACTCCATGATCCACAAACAACCAGCAATATCCAAAACCTGATATACTTCATTATCGTTCTTATTTTTGGCACATCGCCCACTTTCCCAAATTAGCATACAAAAGTACACCTTTTTTTGCATATACGCAAGCGCGCGAGAACCTAATAATGATTTTCTAAAGAAAATTCCGAATATATTTGCATAATTGAAAAAAAAGCAGTAACTTTGTCGGCTGATTGTAAAATAGTTTTTTATTTCAATATTTTATTATAATTAACTCTTTAATTTATAAAAATCATGGCAGAAGAAAAATTGAATCTGTTGGCTGATTTCCCCGCCATCTCCACCAAGACCTGGAAGGAGAAAATCATCACCGATCTCAAGGGTGCAGATTTCGAGAAGAAGCTCGTTTGGCGCACTCCGGAAGGCTTTAATGTACAGCCTTTCTATCGTCAAGAAGACCTTCGTGGTCTCAAAACAACCGTGTCCGCTCCCGGACAATTCCCTTATGTTCGCGGTACTCGTGAGAACAACGAGTGGGCGATTCGTCAGAACATCTGCGCTTGCGTCAATGCCCGCAAGGCCAATGCCAAGGCACTCGAAGTTCTCAACAAGGGTATTACCTCTTTGGGATTCTGCTTGGACGCAGAGAAACTCAATTATCATTTTATCAAAGTGTTGCTCAATGGTATAGATGCTCGTGCTATCCAGATCAACTTCAACATCTGCGCTTGCAAGGCTCCGGAACTCGCCGGTATTCTCGTTCGCTACTATGGTCGCATGGGTTATGACTTCAAGGCAGTTCATGGTTCCATCAATGTGGACCCGATGAAGAATATGCTCATCAAGGGTAAACGCATCGCTCGCGAGGAAGTGGCTGCCAAACTGGTGGCTACCGTCAATGCTGCCAAGACATTGGTGAACTATCGTGTTGTAGCCGTTAACTCGGTTATCCTCAATAACTCCGGCGCTTATTGCGCTCAGGAACTCGCCTATGCATTGGCATGGGGCGCTGAGTACATGACCATGATGACTGAAGCAGGTCTGCCTAACTACCTCGCTGCTCGTGAGATTCGTTTTAACATGGGTATCGGTGGTAACTATTTTATGGAAATTGCCAAGTTCCGCGCCGCTCGTCTGTTGTGGGCTAAGATTGTGGAAGCATATAAGGCTCCTACATTTACCGCTGCCCTCAAAGAGGCTGCCAAGATGAATGTTTGCGCCGCTACTTCCCGTTTTAATATGACCGTCTTTGACGCCTACGTGAACCTGTTGCGCAGCCAGACTGAAACGATGTCTGCTGCTCTTGCAGGCGTTGACGAGATTGTTGTTACGCCGTTTGACGTGACCTATGAGCAACCTACTGATTTTGCAGAGCGTATCGCCCGCAACCAACAATTGCTGCTCAAGGAAGAAGCTCATTTTGATAAGGTTGTTGATCCTGCTGCAGGATCGTACTACATCGAAAACCTCACCAACAGTATCGCTGCTGAGGCATGGAAGCAGTTCCTCGCCATTCAGGAGCAGGGTGGGCTGTATGAGATGATTGTAGCCGGTAAAGTACAAGAGGCTGTGGCTGCCAATCTGAAGACCCGTCTGAGCGACGTGGCTAAACGCAAAGAAGTGTTGTTGGGCTCCAACCAGTTCCCGAACTTCAATGAGAAGGTTGCCAAGAAAATTAAACCTGTTGATTGCGGTTGCTGCTGCGAGAAGGTGAACGAGATTCCTGCTCTGCCTATTGCTCGTGCTGCAGAAGAGTTTGAGACCTTGCGTCTCGAGACCGAGGGAGCCAAGAAACAACCGGTTGCGTTTATGCTTACCATTGGTAATCTGGCCATGCGTATTGCCCGTGCACAATTCTCGTGCAACTTCCTCGCTTGCGCAGGTTATAAGGTAATTGACAACAATGGCTTCAAGTCTGTTCACGATGGTATCAAGGCTGCCCGCAAGGCCAAAGCCGATATTATCGTTCTGTGTTCGTCTGATGATGAGTATGCAGCTTTTGCACCTCAAGCTTGGTTAGAACTTCAGGATGCCAAGGAGATGTTCATCGTTGCTGGTGCTCCCGCTTGCATGGAAGACCTTCAGAAACTTGGTATCAAGAACTTTATCCACGTAAAGTGCAATGTTCTCGATACCTTAAAGAATTTTAATGCTCAACTTCTTAACAAATAAGCACTATGAAACCAAATTTTAAAGATATTGATATCAAAAAAGTAGCTGCTTCTCATGTTGAAGGAGCGAATGAGAAAAATTGGCAAACGCCTGAGTTGATTGACGTTAAGCCTATTTATACCAAAGAGGATCTCCAAGGAATGGAGCACCTCAATTATGCAGCCGGTTTGCCACCTTTCCTGCGTGGCCCGTACAGCGGCATGTATCCGATGCGTCCTTGGACCATTCGTCAGTATGCAGGATTCTCTACTGCTGCCGAATCCAATGCCTTCTACCGTCGTAACCTCGCTTCGGGTCAGAAGGGCCTTTCCGTGGCCTTTGACCTGCCTACTCACCGTGGTTACAATGCCGATAATATGCGTGTTGTCGGTGATGTCGGAAAAGCCGGTGTAAGCATCTGCTCGTTGGAGGATATGAAAGTCCTCTTTGCAGGTATTCCATTGAATAAGATGTCCGTCAGCATGACCATGAATGGTGCCGTTCTTCCTATCCTGGCTTTCTATATCAATGCCGGTTTGGAGCAGGATGCTAAGTTGGAAGAAATGGCTGGTACGATTCAGAACGATATTCTCAAAGAGTTCATGGTTCGTAACACCTATATCTATCCTCCTAAGTTCTCGATGAAGATTATTGCCGACATCTTTGAGTATACTTCTCAGAACATGCCTAAGTTCAATTCCATCTCTATCTCCGGTTACCACATGCAAGAGGCAGGTGCTACGGCAGATATCGAATTGGCTTACACTCTGGCCGATGGTATGGAGTACCTCCGTGCCGGTGTGAATGCAGGCATGAGTGTCGACACCTTTGCTCCGCGTTTGTCCTTCTTCTGGGCCATCGGTATGAACCACTTCATGGAGATTGCCAAGATGCGTGCAGGTCGTATGTTGTGGGCAAAGATTGTCAAGTCCTTTGGAGCCAAGAATCCCAAATCCATGGCGCTCCGTACCCACTGCCAGACTTCCGGTTGGTCGCTCACCGAGCAGGATCCTTATAACAACGTAGGTCGTACCTGTATCGAGGCCATGGGTGCTGCGCTGGGTCATACCCAGTCCTTGCACACCAACGCATTAGACGAGGCTATCGCATTGCCTACCGACTTCTCCGCTCGTATTGCTCGTAATACTCAGATTTATATCCAAGAGGAAACCAAGGTCTGCAAACAGGTGGATCCATGGGCAGGTTCCTACTATGTAGAGGCACTGACTAAGGAGATTATGGATAAGGCTTGGGCTCATATCCAGGAAATTGAGAAACTGGGCGGTATGGCTGCGGCTATTGAGACCGGTATTCCTAAGATGCGTATTGAGGAAGCTGCGGCTCGTACACAGGCTCGTATTGACTCAGGAAGTCAAAAGATTGTCGGCGTGAATGAGTATCGTCTCGATCACGAAGATCCTATTGATATCCTTGAGGTGGATAATACCGCTGTTCGCAATGAGCAGGTAGCTCGTTTGGCTGACCTTCGCGCTCATCGTGATGAGGCTGCTGTTCAGGCTGCATTAAAGGAGATTACCGCTTCTGTTCAGGCTTGGGCTGATGGTGGCAAGGGTGAGAACCTTCTCGCTTTGGCCGTTAAGGCTGCCGGTCTGCGTGCTAGCTTAGGTGAGATCTCCGACGCTTGCGAGAGCGTTGTAGGACGTTATAAAGCAACTATTAGAACTATTTCAGGCGTGTATAAAGCAGGTACAACCAATGACGCTGACTTCCAGGAAGCTGTGCGTCTCACTTCCGAGTTTGCTAAGAAAGAGGGTCGTCAACCTCGTATTATGATTGCCAAGATGGGTCAGGACGGTCACGACCGTGGTGCCAAAGTGGTGGCTACGGGTTATGCTGACTGCGGTTTTGATGTGGATATGGGTCCGTTGTTCCAAACTCCGGCAGAGGCTGCTAAGCAGGCTGTGGAGAACGATGTACACGTACTCGGTGTATCCTCTTTGGCTGCAGGTCACAAGACGCTGATTCCGCAGGTAATTGAGGAACTCAAGAAACTGGGTCGTCCGGATATCATGGTAACCGCCGGTGGTGTCATTCCTGCACAGGATTATGATTTCCTCTATCGTGCCGGTGTAGCTGCTATCTTTGGTCCTGGTACCTCGGTAGCACACAGCGCCAAGATTGTGATGGATTTGCTGATGCAATAATCCCGCAATTCCTGTCAAGGATTTCAACAAAGAAGGAGCCTCACGCGAGTGCTCCTTCTTTTTATCCTTTCGCCTTTCACCCTTCACCCTTCACCTTTCACCTTTCACCTTTCACCCTTCACCCTTCACCATTATTTACAGGTCGTTATCCATTTCGGATTCGTTGAGGGCAGTATTGACCTGGTCTGCATAGACCAGCGTAGTGACAACCTGGCCCATCAGATTCTGAATGGAAACAGCTATTGCACCTTGATCTAACTTCCACACGGTGCGACAAACTGCTTGTTGCGACATAAATGCCTGACGTGGACTTTCTGTGCGCGAATAAGGCGACTGGAATTGTTCCTCTGCATTAAGAGGTTCTCCATACTTCTTGGTTAGACGCGTTTTGAGCATATCGTTGACAGTAAACAACAGACTCTCATCAGATGGATCATCGTACACCACGATAATGGTATAGACATTCTTAGAAACGGGTGTGGCAGACAAGAGTAAGGTGACCGTACGACCCGTAAAATTACCCACCATCGACCCAGTTAAATTTTCGGCACTTATGGATTGGAATCCTTGTTGCTCCAGTTGAGACATCACGGACTGGATAGATCCATTGATTTCGATGCCTTTGAATTGCAGGTGGGACTGGGCACTCATGGCGATGCTAACCATACTTGCGATGCCAACAAATAGAAGTTTACAATACTTTTTCATAGCGTTTCAATTGTATTTATCTTTGTTCCACGGTGAGTTTTTCGAGACCTTTCCGAGAGCTTACGCTGCGTGGAACATGTTTTTTCAATTCACGGTGCAAAATTACAACTTTTTTCTCATATACGCAAACTTTGTCCCGTGGGTTGTTCGAATTTGTCCGGTGTGTTGTTACGCTTAAAGTGGACTATTTTAACGCTCATCCTATACGCCTCCCAGCAGTATGGGAGCATGGACTTACGCTCTGCTTACGGGCGACTTACGGCCCACTTACGGAAAATATAGTGAAAAATCAGCCAAAAAATGGCAAAGAAACTCCAACCTGTTACAATTTGTAATGGTTCAATATGTGTCCGCCATTTTACGTCCCGCGGTGGACGGTGAGGTTATTCTCCTTTGGAAAAAGGCAATTCATCTTTTGGAGTAATGTAGTCAATCGCTTTCTTTTTGGTACAGACTGAATAATACGCAGCAATTGCTCTGTGTCAGCCACATCAGTAAGATAATGTTTTCCGTCTGATGCGGTTAATTTCAGTTGGTTACAATTTGTAACCGACTCGTTTCCTTCATCTATCAATCTGAATTTCAGCACTTTCCAGTAATTACGAGCATGTGCCGTATCGGGTTGGTCTGTTATTTTCCCGTTCCGGGGTGAGGAACTTATATTAAGCCACCTGTCCTATTTCATATAAGAATTCAGGTGCTAAATCTGCACCATTGGCCCATTCTAACGTAATTGGAGTTAGTGCAAATTGAATAAAGAGATATTTGTCTCTCAAAGGGCCAAAAACATCTCCTGTTAAATATGGAGCCAAATCAACAATCTTCTTAACTCCATCATTGAAAGATAACATTAGCGTATAATCTTTCAAATATTCTACATCCGTTACTCTTAACATAACTATCTATTTTAAGGGCTCTATTCTTCCTATTTGATTTCCATTTTGGGCATCTTCCCACATGGTTAAAATCTCTTGTTCATGCAAATCAATCCAGGCATTTACTTTGGCAATCACTTTCGCCGGGGCTTGTCCATCTACTACACGATCAATTACACTTATAGAACATTCGTAATTGCCATATGTAAAGTGAACATGTGGGGGATTGTGGTCTTTCCAAAATAGACTAATTACAATTCCATAGAATCTACTTATTTCAGGCATAATACTAGAAGTTTAGTTTGTTCTTTGTTCTATTTTGCGTTTTGCGACGCAAAAGTACAATTATTTTTTGACATATGCAAGTTTAGAGCGAAAAAAAGAGTTTTTTAACGCTCATCCTATACGCATCCTATATGGATCCTATATGGATGTCCCGTTTATGGTGATTTGTCCTGAAAAAGGTTTA
>DCIY01000022.1:136112-137840 GCA_002317295.1 Bacteroidales bacterium UBA1714 | reverse complement strand
AATATAGAGAGTTTAAGGCGTATAACAAATCATCTACTCAATAATATATGTCAGGAAATCAATTACGAATCATTGGCAGAAATCTCCAACTTAAAGAGTAATACTTCAACTCAAAAATACGTTACCTATCTGGCACAGGCATTTTTGATTCATCGTGTACAGAAATTTTCCTACAAAAGCAAGGAACGGATTCGCGGAGAGAAAGCATACGTGGTAGATACTGGTTTTATTGCTAATCGCGAGAATAATCTTTTAGGTGAAAATATGGGCTGGCGATTGGAGAATGCCGTGTGCATCGAACTGCTAAGACGGCATCGATCAATGGCAGAGGACATTTACTATTACAAACCTACTTCACGCAGCAAAGAAGTAGATTTTGTTGTGTGCCATCAGGGTGTCGTCAAAGAACTGATACAGGTAGCTTATTCGATTGATGACAAAAACACTTATAAACGGGAAGTTGAATCGCTATGTATGGCTGCTACCAAACTGAATTGTACGCATCTCTCGTTGATTGCTTTTACGGATACTCGCGATGTAGAATTCAATAATCAAACTATCCATATTCAATCTGCCACAGATTGGTTATCATACAATGAATAAAAGGAACCTATTAAGAGCATGTGATATCACTCTGGTTGTGGTATCGGTACTGATATTAGCCTCATCTATCCAAATGGAAGCATCCGCAGGGATGCCATGGCACGGAATACCTTTTGTGGTCTATATGACCATTCATGTCCTGTTGGCATGCCTCATGATGGGGCTGGTTGTTTACCACCTCTATCTGCATTTTGGTTGGAAGGCTTGGGTGAACAAAATCAAGAACCTTCCCAAGAAACCTACCAAATGGCTGTCCGTGGTGGCTGCCATGACCTTATTAACAGGCGTTGCTGCTTTGGTGGTACTGCTCATCAACATGCATCACACCTCCTTAGGCGGAGTACATGGCAAAATCGGACTTTTGATGCTGGCCATCGTCATCGGTCACACCATTAAACGTGCCAAGTTTTTGAAGAAATGAAATATTTATTTTGGACATAAAACTGCTACTGATTCTTGTATTTGCTTTTTCATACCTATGTATGATGAAAGTGCTTTACTGCGGTTGCTAGGCATGTAAAGTGGGTATAGCCATAGGTTTCTTAGGCTTAGCACTCGGGCTGTGGGATCGATACAAAGAATTGCGTACATTGAAAAAGTAATCGCGAGCGTTTAGTACAGAAAGAATTTTTGAACCTATTCCTGTAGACTATCCGCATTTAGCAAGAACTCAAACAGTCCCATTACACATATTCCGTCATCGTTGTAGTGAACTTTGCTATGCTCACCCGAGATGATCACTTTTCTAAATCCATCATCAATACGCAATAGAGGTCGCTGTTCCTGATTTATCTTTTCTTGATTAGGAAGCATAAAAGCAGATTGTATATAGATGCGTTGCGAGCCACGATTAACTACAAAGTCTACTTCCAGATTCTTGCGAACAGATTGTCCCTTCTCATTCATCTCCCTTACTTCAACTAGACCGATATCTACCGAGAACCCGCGCGCACACAATTCATTATATAATACATTCTCCATCATGTGCGTGTACTCTATTTGGCGGAAACCAATAATCGCATTTCTCAAGCCCGCATCCTCAAAGTAATATTTACTTTCAGAACCTATATACTTGCGACCCCGTATATCATAACGCAGTACCTCGCTGATAATGAACGCATCTTG
>DCIY01000022.1:135219-136054 GCA_002317295.1 Bacteroidales bacterium UBA1714 | reverse complement strand
TTGGCTATACGATTGGCATTGGTGGTGGTACTCATATTCGACGCTATCACCCTGAGAATCTGCTGCAAGCCTTCAGCATTCTGCAGACGGTTACGCTCAATGAGGTCTTTGAGATAGATAGTACTCACCAATTCCTTGAGATAAGCTTCCTTGGCAGCATCATCCGATAACAGAGCTACTGCTGGCAGTCCTCCATAATTGTAATAATCACGTATAGCATCTGCTTTTTCGCCACCTACACCTTCATAGTATTCGGCAAAACTCAAAGGACGAACGCGAATCTCCCATCCGCGACCACGAAACTCAGTAGCGACATCCTTACTCAAGAATTTAGAGTTACTTCCAGAAACGTAAGTTTCCACATTGGGCATGTGCAGCAATGACAGCAACACACTGGTAAACTCCTTGACCATCTGCACCTCGTCGATGATGATGTAAGTGGTTTGACCATCTTGAATAACCTGAGTATCTATATATTCCAATAACCTGTCTGGATCAAGCAGTTTCTTGTTGTGACGGTCATCCATCGCCAAGCTAATCACATGATCGTCTGAGACACCTTTTTCACGAAGATATGGACGAAAGATGTTGAACAACAAATACGATTTACCGCACCGACGGATGCCAGTGATGATTTTGATCATTCCATTTCCCTCTGCGGAAATAAGCCTGTCCAAATAGGATTTTCGAGTAAATTCCATAGTTTATAGCAAATATTTGGTAATTCTACCGGATTTTTGCTGCAAAAGTACTACTTTTTTATGAACTATGCAAATTTTTACCACAAAAAATGCCATTTCATAGCAAAAAAGTGGTAATTCTACCAGATTTTTGC
>DCIY01000022.1:134924-135106 GCA_002317295.1 Bacteroidales bacterium UBA1714 | reverse complement strand
TGCGGACGAGACTCGAACTCGCGATTTTTTACCCCTCAAAAGCAGTTTTTCAACTCTTTGATTTTCAGTTATTTATAAATTTTATTTCTCCAATTTTTGCCTATCTATGGCGGGATTTTGGCGGGATTTTCACTACCCAATTTCCCTATCTTAACGCCGATCAATAAAGGGATTCCAAAATA
>DCIY01000022.1:133860-134744 GCA_002317295.1 Bacteroidales bacterium UBA1714 | reverse complement strand
ATTGAGATATTATGCCTAATAGTAAGGAAATTGTTTCGACAAAATCGGAGGATCAAGTAGTAGTTAATTTAAACCCCAGTAATCAAAATGAAGTAGAGAATTGTATCTTTACTATTCGTGGTGTGCAAGTGATGCTAGATAGCGACTTGGCTCGTTTCTATGGAATAGAGACAAAATTTCTCAACAGAGCAGTTAAGCGTAATCCCAAGCGTTTTCCTAGTGATTTTATGTTTCAGCTCACAAAGGAAGAAGTGGATGCTTTGAGGTTCCAATTTGGCACCTCAAACTCAAACAGAAGTTCTTCAAGGTTCCAAATTGGCACCTCAAACAGAGGAGGAGCTCGTTATCTGCCATACGCATTTACAGAAGAGGGCGTCTCCCAATTAAGCGGTGTATTGCATAGTGAGACTGCCGAGGAAGTAAGCGTACGTTTGATACGTGCGTTCGTGGCGATGCGCAGATACATTGCTACTCATGCGGGTATCTTCCAACGCTTGGATTCTTTGGAGCAGTTCCGCTTGGAGACTAAGCAGAGTCTTGCGTTAGTGGAGCATAAGTTTGATGATTTACTTTCCCGCTTGGATGATGGTAGTGTTAAACCTATCGAAGGTATCTTTGTAGAAGGTCAGGTTCTTGATGCACGCATCTATTTGGAGCAATTGATTGGTAGTGCCAAGAGAGAGGTCATTTTGATTGATGGCTATATTGATGCTCGCACCTTTGATATTTTAGAAGCTCGTAAGGCGGGTGTGAAAGCCATTATCTATACTGAGGCAGTGGGACGCAAACTGCTGGCAGAAGCACAAGCACATGATGCCGAATACCCTGGTCGTTCAATTGAGCTGAAAGCATATAACAGTCGATTCCATGACCGATTCTTGATT
>DCIY01000022.1:7187-133844 GCA_002317295.1 Bacteroidales bacterium UBA1714 | reverse complement strand
TGGACGATGACCTGTACCATTTTGGAGCATCCTTCAATGAACTTGGTAAACGACTTTTCGCGTTTGATAAGATGGGTTTGGATAAGAATCTGATACTGAGTCAACTTTGATATTCCAGTTTGGAAGGTCAACAACAATTCATAATTATGAGAAAGTTTTTTATTTTAGCATTATTGTGCAGTTATGCGTTATCTGCCTTATCCCAAAACGGAACATGGTCTGGAGAACTGAGTATTCAAGGAACTAAATTACCTTTGGTATTTCATTTCTCTAAAGATGGCTGTACCATGGATTCACCTAAGCAGGGAGCTAAAGGTATTCCAACGCAATGGACGCCTATCAACACTGGCAAGGTGCTGATAACCATTCCTGCTATTGGTGCGGTATATGAAGGTCAAGCCAATGGAACAGTAATTCGCGGGATGTTTAAACAAGGAGGTATGTCCCTTCCTTTAGACTTATCAATAGCAGAAGAACAATCAATACAACGTCCACAAACTCCTAAAGCGCCCTTCCCATACGAAACACAAGAGGTTGAGTTTCGTAATGGCGACGTTAAACTTCATGGGACATTGTCGCTACCACAGGGATATGACAAAACCACGCCTGTCGTGCTGCTCATTACAGGCAGTGGTCAACAAAATAGAGATGAAGCCATCTTTGACCATAAGCCTTTTGCAGTCATTGCAGATGCATTTGCTCGTCAAGGGATAGCCACCTTGCGCTATGATGATCGGTTCTATGGAGATACAACCACAGTATTCTCCTCTTCTACCATCACGGATTTCTATCAAGATGCTTTAGCAGGCATACAGCTGCTACGTGAAAGGTTTACCCAAGTTGGTGCGTTAGGACACAGCGAGGGAGGTGCCATTGCGTTGTTACTGGCGAGTAATGCTAATGTCGATTTTGTGGTATCGATGGCAGGAGCGGTGGTCTCGGGACGAGAAACTTTGTTGGCCCAAAATAGAGGCCTATTGACTAAAGCAGGTCTCTCGGCGGCAGTAGTAGATATCTACTGCCAAGTCTTGGAGAATGCATTTGACCGTATTGCCAAAAATCAGTCGCTTGAAAACATCCCTATTCCTAACAACTTGCCGGTTGCTCTTCAGACTAATCTCCGAGCAGCCTTTCGCCAATTGAGCACCCCTTATATGCGAAGTATGATTCTGCTGGATGTACGTCCATCGTTAACCAATATCCACTGTCCTGTGCTTGCGTTAAATGGCATGAAGGATACCCAAGTGGACTATACAACAAATCTGTCTGCAATCGAAGAGGGAATCATTAATCCAGAACCAATAATAGTGCCGTTAGAAAACTTGAATCATCTTTTTCAGCATTGTCAAACTGGTGAGGTGGCAGAATACGAACAAATCGCAGAGACTATTTCAACCGAAGTTCTTCAACGAATGGTCAACTGGGTGAAGGAACATTAAGTTTTTTCACCATAAAGGCGCAATTAATAAATACTACGTATCATCGATATAGAGGGAGTTTAACAGCTTCCTCTTTTTGTTACTTGATAGTAATACTTCATTAATAGCTATAATTGACCTTGAAAAAAAAATATGGCGGGATTTTGGCGGGGTTTGCAGTTGGATGGGTAAAAATAAGTGTCGCAAATTATTGACATTCAATAACTTGCGACACTTTGCGGTGCGGACGAGACTCGAACTCGCGACCTACGGCGTGACAGGCCGGTATTCTAACCAACTGAACTACCGCACCTCGTCGGAAATGGCTCGCCTAAGTGCAATCGCTTTGCGATTGGAGGCGGCTCGCATTTCCTCCTCTCAAAAAATCATCGTTACCGATAATTTTTTGGTTTGGTGATGTGTTAGATCACTGCTTCTCTTTTCGAAAGCGGGTGCAAAAGTACTGCTTTTTTGTGATATGTGCAAATATTTTAGAAAAAAAATACAAAAAAAATAACATTTTCTTGAAATTTGGGCAGAAAAATGGGTATTTTGTGTGAATTTTGGAGGAAATCTTGCATAAACCAATATTTTTTTGTACCTTTGCGCCGTCAATTATATCGTTGTATGAAATACCTAATCTCCGGAGGCGGAACCGGTGGACATATATTTCCCGCCGTGAGTATCGCCAATGCATTGTGTGAAAAAGATCCTGAAGCGGATATTCTGTTTGTGGGAGCCAGTTCCCGCATGGAAATGGAACGCGTACCACAGGCCGGGTACAAGATAATAGGTTTGCCCGTGCGCGGGTTTTATCGCACGCAGTTGTGGAAGAACATCGGAGTCATCAAGGACTTGATTATCAGTATCCATCAGGTGCGTCGGGTGATTCGGGATTTCAAACCCGATGTGGCTGTTGGTGTGGGCGGATATGCCAGTGGGGCGGCTATGTGGGTTGCTTCGCAAATGGGTATTCCGGTGCTGCTGCAAGAGCAAAACGGTTTTGCCGGAGTAACCAACAAACTGATGCGTAATCGCGCTCAGAAGATTTGTGTGGCCTATCCCGGAATGGAGAAGTTCTTTCCCAAAGAGAAGATTATTCTGACCGGCAATCCCATTCGCCAATCGCTATTGGTAGAGCAGAAAGATAAAGCGCAGACCGGTCGCAAGAACCTGCTGATTATCGGTGGCAGTTTGGGTGCAAGAACCATCAACAACACCATTACCAACCACCTGACCGAACTGATGCATAGCGATATCGATATCGTTTGGCAAACCGGCAAACTGTACTACGAAAACTGTTTGGAAGCACTTAATCAGGCCATGGTGGACAGTGGCAAATTGGAGTCCAATATCACTTGCTCTGCCTTTGTGACCGATATGGCCAAGGCGTATCACGATGCCGATTTGGTGATTTCTCGCGCGGGCGCCAGTTCGATTTCGGAAATCTGCCTTTTGGGCAAGGCGTCCATCCTGGTGCCGTCGCCCAATGTGGCCGAAGATCACCAGACCCACAATGCGATGGCGTTGGTGCATAAGGATGCTGCTATTTTGGTGCGCGATGCCGACTGTGAAGAGCAACTCGTTGCCAAAACGCTGGAGGTGATTCATAACGATGATTTGGTTCGCTCCTTAGGCGAAAATGCCAAACAATTGGGCTTCCCGGATGCTGCGAATATGATTGCGGACGAGGTAATGAGGTTAGGAAAGGTTGCTGTAAGGTAGGTTAATGTTTCGGTAATCATCCGTTAATCGTCCGATAATCGTCCGTTAATCATCCGAAAAATATACGAAAGTGAATGAAAAAAATTAGTTTGATATTAGTGACCCTGCTGCTGACTGTCAGTGCGTGGGCCTGGGTGCCGGAGAGAAGGGTCTTAGGCGATGAGGCGATGAGACTATCAGGTGAAGAGGTCATGGCCCGCAAGAGTGTGCAGGCAGTGCAAGCGGTGCAATCGGTAGGAACTGAGCGAAGAATCATAGAGCGTGTGCCGGTGATTATGGTAAACTATGCCGATATGGCCTTGCGTGTACCGCGTCAGGATATCGATTCCATGTTTATGGCTCAAAATTATAACCTGAATGGTGCCACGGGTTCGGTTCGCCAGTATTTTAATGACCAATCCATGGGGCAGTACAATCCTCAGTTTGATATCTACGGTCCGGTGACGGTGAGTCATAATTATGCCTACTATGGAGCAGCCAGTGGTCGAAACGATGTGCGTCCGGGCGATTTGGTGTTGGAAGCATGTGCGCTGATGGACGATTCGTTGGATTTTTCCCTGTATGATGCCGATGGAAATGGTCAGGTGGATCTGGTGTTTGTTCTGTATGCCGGTCCCGGTCAAAATGACCAAAGTGTCATCAGTACTTCTTGGATTCCTACGCCCAGTGATGTCATTTGGCCTCACTATTGGACCATCGTACAATCCGGCAGTTCGTTACCCAAAACATTTGATGGCAAAACCATTGATTCCTATGAGGTCAGTGCAGAGTTGGACGGATACCTGAGTAATGCCAGTGTAGCCCATATTTGTGGCATCGGTTTGGCCTGTCATGAGTTTGGACATGCATTGGGTTTGGTGGATATCTATTATCAGGGCCATAGTACCAAAACGCTGGGTATTTGGGATATTATGGATTATGGCATTTATCTCAATGATCTGATGACTCCGCCCAACTATTCTGCCTACGAACGATGGTTTATGGGGTGGTTGGATCCTGTACTGCTCTCTTCTCCGTGCGATGTGACTCTACATCCGCTGGGAACGCACAATGAGGCGTATATAGTCAGTGCCAACGGTACCAAACCCTCCAATATCATCTCGCCCAATCCGTCCACGTTTTATTTGATAGAGAATCGTCAACGGGCAGGTTGGGACAGCTATGTACCCGGCCATGGTATGCTGATTACCAAAATCAATTGGAGTTATGGCAAATGGTCCGGCAATACGGTCAATACCGAATCCAATAACATGGGTGTTGATATTCTGGAAGCCGATGGTCAGGCTCCTTCGTATAATCCCAATAACACCAGTAATGGTTATTTGGGGAAACAGGGTGACTGCTTCCCCACGGCTACCGTCAACTCATGGACGCTGCTCAGTGATTATCCGATTACCAATATTGTGGAAACGGATGGGGTGATCTCGTTCTCGTTTATGGGAGGAGGCACCGGAACCAATACAATCAATCAAAACGCAGATGTAGACATTAACGGATACAAGGTGCTGCGTCATGGCCGAATGGTGATTGTTCGCCATGGTAAGGAATACGATATTTTAGGCAATACATTATAAACTATGAAGGCTAACTACCTATCTTCCCGTCATATTGGTCTCAGTAAGGAAGACCAACAAACCATGCTCCAAGCCATTGGAGCGCAGTCTATCGATCAACTTATTGAGCAAACCATGCCCAAAGATATTATGCTGCCTCAACCGTTGGATATGGATCAACCGATGAGCGAGTTTGAGCACATGGATGATATGCGTTATCAACTGCGTGAAAACAGTATTAATCGGAGTCTGATTGGCCATGGTTGGTATGGATCGATTACGCCAGCGGTTATTCAGCGTAATATCCTGGAGAACCCCGTTTGGTATACCTCTTACACTCCCTATCAGGCGGAGGTCAGTCAGGGTCGTCTGGAAGCGTTGTTTGTGTTTCAAACGATGATCAGTGATCTGACGGGTCTGCCTTTGGCCAACTGTTCGTTGCTGGATGAGGCAACGGCTGCGGCGGAAGCGGTGACGATGATGCGCAATCTGCGTACCCGCGAGCAGGTCAAACGCGGATGTAAGAAGGTGTTTGTGGAAGAGAAGATTTTTGAATCCACTCTGGCCGTACTTCGTACTCGTGCTTTGGGGCAGGGCATCGAACTGGTGGTGGGTAACTATGCCGGTTTTGTCCCCAATGAGGACTATTTTGGAGCCATTATCCAATGTCCCAATGCGGATGGCTGCATTGAAGACTATACGACCCTGATAGACGAGTGTCATGCGGCCGGCCTCAAGGTGAGTGTGATAGCCGATCTCATGGCCTTAGTGCTACTACGTCCGCTTCAGGCGGATATCATGTGCGGTTCTGCTCAACGATTTGGTTTGCCCATGGGCTTTGGCGGTCCTACGGCCGGATATATGGCCACCCGTGATGAGTATAAGCGCGATATGCCGGGTCGCATCATCGGATTGAGTAAGGATAATCATGACCATCCGGCTTACCGTTTGGCTTTGCAAACCCGTGAACAACATATCAAACGCGAAAAAGCCACTTCCAATATCTGTACCGCAGAAGCGCTATCCGCCATTATGGCCGGTATGTATGGTGTATACCATGGAGCAGAAGGACTGCGCGAAATCGCTGAGGGCATTCACAGTAAGGCGGTTTATTTGAGCGAAATGGCACAGGCATACGGATTTGTGCAGGAGAATGCCGAGTTCTTTGATACGCTCAAGATCTGGCCCGCCGAAGGGGTCAGTCTGGAAAGGGTGCGGCATTGTGCCGACACGACCGGATTTAATTTCTACTTTGATCCTGCCGGTTGGTTTGGTCTGAGTATGGACGAAACGATAGGTTTTGAAGATATGAATGCCCTGATTGAGTCGTTTGCCAGTATGGTGTATAACCCGCCGATGTTGGAGCAGAACGAAGAAGCCTTTACCCACCTGTGGTCTATTGACGAGAGTCGGGTGCGTGAGGTGGATTTTTTGCAGGAAGATATCTTCCGTCGCTATCATACCGAAACCGAAATGATGCGCTATATCAAGCGTCTCGATCGTAAGGATATCAGTTTGGCTCATTCCATGATTCCGTTGGGCAGTTGCACGATGAAACTTAATCCTGCTGCGGCCATGATACCGATGACCATGCCGGGCTTTATGAATGTGCATCCCATGGCTCCGGACGATCAGGTATATGGTTATATCGGTATTCTTCGCCATCTGGAAAAGATGTTGGCTACCATTACCGGATTTGCGGCTTGTAACCTCCAACCTACCAGTGGTGCGGCTGGTGAATATGCGGGACTGGTGACCATTCGCCAGGCCCTGCGTCGTCGCCAGAAGGCCAAGGATAATGAGGAACTGGTGCGCAATATCCTGCTCATTCCTCAGTCCGCTCACGGCACCAACCCTGCCTCCTGTGTTCAGGCCGGATTTATTCCCTGTGTGGTGGGTTGCGACGAGAATGGCAATACGGATCTCGCTGATTGGAAAGAAAAGGCGGAGGCCAATAAGGAACATTTGGCCGGATGTATGATTACCTATCCGTCCACCCATGGTATATTTGAAATGGCCATTCGCCAAATGTGCGAAATCATTCATGAGAATGGTGGTTTGGTGTATATGGACGGCGCCAACATGAATGCTCAGATTGGTTATACCAATCCCGGATATATAGGTGCTGATGTATGCCACCTCAACCTGCACAAGAGTTTTGCCTCTCCTCACGGAGGAGGTGGTCCCGGTGTGGGTGCTATCTGCTGTACCGAGGCGCTGAAAGACTGCATGCCTCAGGCGGAGCTTAACCGTGTATCCAGTTCGCTGTACGGCAATGCCAATATGGCGCTTATCTCCTATGGTTATATCCGTATGATGGGAGAACAGGGACTGCGTGAAGCCACGGCTGCGGCCATCCTGAGTGCCAACTACATGGCGGCTAAACTGAAAGATGCGTATGGTGTGGTGTATACCGGAGTAAATGGTCGGGTAGGACATGAGTTAATTTTGGATTGTCGCCAGTTCCACGAATTGGGTATCACCGAATCGGATATTGCCAAGCGTCTGATGGACTTTGGTTACCACGCTCCCACCTTGTCTTTCCCTGTGCATGGTACGCTGATGATTGAACCGACGGAGAGCGAATCCAAACATGAGTTGGATCAGTTTATTGATACTCTTCTGACCATTCGCCAGGAGATTGCGCAAATCGAACGTGGTGAGGCTGATAAGCAAGACAATGTACTGGTGAACGCACCGCACCCCGAGTATGAAGTGGTAGCCAACGAATGGCATCACCCGTACACCCGTGAACAGGCCGCTTACCCCACCCAATGGGTGCGTGAGTCCAAATTCTGGGTTCCGGTAGGCCGTGTGGATAACGGTTGGGGAGACAGAAACCTGGTGGCCAGGTTTACGGGCAAGGCCTAGTTGAGAGATGGAGAATAAGAAACTATATATTCCGAGGCCGGATAAGTACAAAACCCTTCGGACTCTAAAGGAACTCATGATTATTGCTTTGGGTGCTATTCCGTTTGCGATAGTGCTCAATCAAATCATGGTTCCCCATGCCATTGTAGGAGGTGGTATGGCCGGTTTTTGTGAAATTTTGTACTTTGCATCCCATGGTGCGTTACCTATTTGGTTGACCAACCTGGTCATCAATGCCGGATTGCTCATAGTCGCCATCAAACTGGTAGGTTGGAAATTTTGTGTCAGAACCGTTTATGGCGTCATCTGCCTCACCTTGTGGATGAAACTGATTCCCATTCCCGATACCCCTATCATCTCCGATCCGTTTATGGCGGTCATCTTAGGTGGACTGTTTGCCGGTTGCGGTTTGGGATTTGTGTTGCTTAATAACGGCAGCACTGGGGGAACGGATATTATCGCCATGATTCTCAGCAAATATGCCCACCTGCCCATGGGGCGTGCCATGCTGGTGAGCAATATATTGATTATATCCGGCGCCTATTTCCTGCCGGAAGTACATAGTATCGAAAAAGTGCTCTTCGGTTTATGCTACACCTTCATGTCCTCCACGGCCATTGATTGGGTGATGAACCGTGTGCGCCAATCCGTCCAGTTCTTTATTTTTTCCACCAAATATGATCAAATTGCGGAGGCTATTATGACCGAAGTGCCCCGTGGTGTCACCATTCTGGACGGTCAGGGAGGTTATACCCACCAATCCATGAAGGTGATTACGGTATTGGCCCGTCGAAGTGAATCGCATAAGATCTTCCGACTTGTTCGCTCCATTGATCCGGATGCATTCGTAAGTGAAACACAAACCGAAGGTGTGTTTGGGCGGGGCTTTGAACCGATTAAAAATACGTAGGACAGAGAACGGCCTACGGCCTACAGTTAGAGTTTAGAGTTTAGAGTTTACGAATGATGGTCAGGCCATCGCGAAGGGGCAGAATGACTTTGTCCAAGCGTTTGTCTTGAGCCACGCGATCATTGAATGCGCGCAGACCCAAGGTCTGTGCGTCTTTGTCATACTGGTCATCGATGACATGCCCATCCCACAGGGTGTTGTCTGCCAGTATCCAACCTCCTGCGCGTACGCGTGAATAAATAAGGTCGAGGTAGGCACAGTATTCTCGTTTGTCGGCATCGATAAATACCAAATCAAACTGTTCAGGCAGACTGGAATCTTCGGCCAAGATCTGTTTAGCATCGCCGATATGCAAGTGAATGTGATCTCCCAAAGGCGAGAGGCTGAGGTTGTGGCGAATGCGCGATTCCAATTCATCATTATGCTCCAGGGTATGCAATTCACCTCCTGTTGGAAGACCTTCTGCCAGACACAACGCGGAGAATCCGGTGTAAGTTCCCAGTTCCAAAATCGTCGTGGGAGCAATCATTTGGCTCAGTAAACTGAGCACCCGCCCCTGGATATGACCGGAGAGCATATGAGGATTAATGACATGCTGATAGGTGTCCTGAGTGATGTGGTCCAAGACTTCACTTTGGGAGGAAGAATGTTGCTCAATATAGTCGTATAAAGATGTCATAGTGTCACAAAAATGATAAAAAATGTCCTATTTTCTTACAAATTGCTTGCAAAATTACAAAAATACTTGCATATATCCAAAAAAAAGTCTAACTTTGCAGACTATTTTACGGCAAAAATAACCTTTTACTATATAGTTATGGAAAAAATTGATGAATTGGATCGCAAGATTCTTCGCATTATCACGCAAAATGCGCGCATTCCGTTTAAGGATGTAGCGGAACAATGTGGCGTCAGCCGTGCTGCTGTCCACCAGCGTGTGCAAAAAATGTTTGATACCGGCGTTATTGTGGGTTCCGGATATCAGGTTAATCCCAAAATGTTAGGTTATAACCTATGTGCCCTGGTGGGTATATTGCTGGAACGGGGAACGATGTATCAGCGTGTGATTGAGGAATTGAATACGATACCGGAGGTGGTAGATGCGTACTATACGCTGGGCGCCTACTCGATGATGATTAAGTTGCATGCCAAAGATGATAAACATTTGATGAGTCTGCTGACTAAACTGCAAGAAGTGCCGGGTGTGGCCAAAACCGAAACCCTGACTGCCCTCGAGCAGCAGATAGGCCGCATGCTGCCAATAGATTAAACAGATAAACATGGAAAGAGTAATCAGTGGTATTCGCCCCACGGGCAATTTGCATTTGGGCAATTATTTTGGTGCGGTCAAAAATTTTGTTCGCATGCAGGACGAGTTTGAATGCATGTTTTTTATTGCAGACTGGCACAGTCTGACCACCCATCCGACGCCGGATAATATTCGTCGCAGTGCGAAAACCATTTTGGCGGAGTATCTGGCTTGTGGTATCGATCCCAATAAGGCACCCATCTATGTCCAAAGTGATGTCAAAGAGGTGCTGGAATTGTATCTGTACCTAAACATGAATGCCTATCTGGGCGAATTGGAACGAGTGACCAGTTTTAAGGAAAAAGTGCGTCAACAACCGGATAATGTCAATGCGGGTTTGCTCACATATCCCTCCCTAATGGCTGCGGATATATTGATGCATAAGGCCGATAAGGTGCCGGTAGGTAAGGATCAGGAACAGAATATGGAAATGGCCCGCCTGTTTGCCCGTCGGTTTAACCGCATCTATAACGTGGAGTACTTTAAGGAACCCCAATCGTTTTACTATACCAGTCATGCGGTCAAGATTCCCGGATTGGACGGCTCTGGAAAAATGGGTAAGTCCAATGGTAATTGTATCTACCTGTTTGAGGATGATAAGACGATTACCAAAAAAGTCATGCGTGCCGTAACGGATGCAGGCCCTCAGGCTATGAACAGTGACAAACCCGAGGTGATTCAGAATCTGTTTACCATCATGGAGGCTGTTTCGTCACCGGACACACTGGCTTACTTCAATGATAAATGGAATACATGCGAGATTCGCTATGGCGATATGAAAAAACAGCTCGCGCAGGATATATGTGCCGTGGTGGCTCCCATTCGTGAAAAAATAGAGGCTTATCAGGCAGATGATGCTTTTTTGGAATCAGTGGCCAAACAAGGTGCGGAGCGTGCCCGCGAGCGTGTTGCCAAGACCATCAGCGAAGTGCGTGAGATCATCGGGTTTCATGCCTGATATAGAAGGCTTATGCGTAAAACAGGGACACTAATCATAGGACTGTGTATGGTTGCAGGAGTTTGGGCTCAGGATCTGCAACGAATTGGCGATCGGGATATAACGGGAACGGCTCGTTATATGGGTTTGGCCGGAGCGATGACTGCCATCGGTGGGGATGCTTCTGCGGTGGGTGATAACCCTGCCGGGTTGGGTGTGTATCATCAATTGGAGGCCTCTGTTACCCTGAGTGAGACCTTGGATTATACCCGTCAACAGGGGGAATCCAGTGTACTCCAATCGCGATTTATGGCCCCTCAGGCATCGTTGATTTTGTCCTTGACAGCCAACGATGAGTACAACCCGATGCGCACCTGTAACTTTATGATTGGGTTCAATCGTGTGAAGAATTTTTCCCGCACTTCCAAAGCCATTATGGATAATCCGGGTCTGTCTGTAGCCAATGCTATTGCACAGAAAACCAATGGATTACCGGAGTCTTCCCTGGATATAGATAACGGATGGAACAACACGGATATCGGGTGGCTCAGTCTGTTGGGATATGGTGCTTATCTGATCAATCCGGTAGGCAATACGACCAACTGGTTGGCAGATGGCAGTACGTTCCCGGTGTTGACCAACGAGGTGAGGGTAGAGGAGTATGGTTATCTGGATGAGTTTAACATCGATTGGGGTGCCAATTTTTTGGACAAGGTGTATGTCGGATTGGGGTTGTCCATTCGCTCGTTGCTCTATACCAAGGCCATGTATTTGTGGGAGGATTATGCATTTCGCAGCATGAATCTGTATTCCTATGTCTGCCAAAACGGAATAGGTGTAGCAGGTAGTGTGGGCGTGATGTACAAGCCTCTGAACTGGTTATCCATTGGTGCCTCGTTTCATACCCCCGGGTATTTGAAAATGTCTACTCAGACCCATGGTGAAATGACCCAACTGACGAGGGATAATGTGCAAATTGATTCTACCTATTTGAGCTCACCGACATCCGCTTTTTCTGCGGGATATACCCAACCATTGCGTTCAACGTTTGGGTTGGCCTTTACGCCCAGCAAGCATGTGACGCTGTCCATGGAGTATGACTATCGTCACTGGAAGGGAACGGATGATATCCATACACTCAAAGCGGGTATAGAAGCCATGTTTTGTCATGTACTCTATGTGGAAGCGGGTTATGCATATGAGTCCAATTTTCAGGATTTTGATTGGATTTATGACATGAATCCGACTACGACTCGAACGGATGTGTCTTTTATCAATCCCAAGTATGCCCATTTTGCGGGTTTTGCCTTTGGTTATCGTGGCCCGTTGCTGAATGCGCAGTTGGGCTACCAGTTCCGCTACCAAAATACCCATTTGTATGGTCATGAACTGCAGTCGATGCCCTATCATATGGAAAGTATGACGCATCAGATTGTACTGACTTTGGCTTGGAAAAGTCGTGATTAACAAATCCATAACGGGTGCTCGTATTGCTAAGAGACCGGAAAACTCAACACTTACTATTCAACGAGTGTAATAACTCTCCAATGGCGTGCCGATACTCTGCGCCGTGACCGCGAAAGCGTAGCGATGAGGTGGTCGGATTACAAAGGAAAGGTAAAGACTCAAATCCTATCTTTAGGAGTTTTCTCGAGTAAAAGCAGTATGAGTGCCTTTTTTTTGTGCTTTTTATTCTAAAAAGTTTGCGTATATTAAAAAAAAAGTGTAATTTTGCACGCTCAATTTAGTAAAAGATAAAATACATAATATTATGGCAAAGAAAAATTTTAAAAAAGAAGACGAGCAACTCGAGAATGTAAACGAGGCTCTGAGTACGACCGGTCAATGGATTGAGGAGCATAGTAACATGCTGACCTGGATTATTGTCATTATCGCAGCAGTCGTGTTGGCAGTGATGGCATTGAACAATTATGTCATTAAGCCCAAGGGTCTGGAAGCCAGCAATGAGAACGCCAAAGCAGAAGCTTATTTGCTGCAGGGTGATTTCCAAAAGGCTCTGAATGGCGATGATGCCGAGTGCCTTGGTTTTGAGGCGATTGCCAATGACTATAAGCTCTATCAGCCCGGTAAGTTAGCAGCCCTGTATGCCGGTATCTGCTACTACGAGTTGGGTGAGTATGATGCAGCTGCCAAGTTCCTGGCTAAGTTTAAAGCTAAAGATCAGATGATTGCTCCTGCTGCCCACCAGATGTTAGGTGACGCTTATGTTCACATGGAAGAATTGGGCAAGGCTGTGAAGGCATTTGAGGCTGCCGCTAAGTCAGGCAGTGAACTGATTGCTCCCATGAGTCTGAAAAAGGCGGGTTTGGTTTACCTGGAAATGGGTAACAAGAAAGCAGCTCTCCGTGCGTTTAACCTGATTAAGTCGGATTATCCTGCTTCGGTTGAGGCACAAGATATCGAGAAATATATTGCGTTAGCCGAGTAATGACGACGGATTTGTCGCAATATGACGAGAAAAACATGCCTGGCGCTGATGTGTTAAATCATCAGCGCTATGCTATTATTATGGCCGACTGGAATAGTGATATCACTTCGGCCATGGCCCGGGGCGCTATGGATACATTGGTTAAACAAGGTGTTTTGACCGACCATATCCTGATAGAGCATGTGCCCGGAACGGTGGAGTTGACTTACGCTGCGGCGCGCATGATGCGTGAGCAGAGTGTGAATGCCATCATTGTCATCGGGTGTGTGATACAGGGAGAAACTCCTCATTTTCAGTATGTGTGCCAATCGGTCACCGAAGGGGTGACGATGCTGAATGTGCAGGGGCGTGTTCCGGTGGTTTTTTCTGTGCTGACGACGCTGAATCGTCAACAGGCCTTGGATCGTGCCGGTGGTAAACTTGGCAATAAAGGTGTAGAAGGTGCTGTGACTGCCATGAAGATGGCCAATTTATAATAACCCATGGAATCGATACGTTCCTTATTTTCAAAAACCTATTGGAAAAACCTGGCATTGGTTGTTCTGATGACCATTCGGGCGCCTAAGTTCTGGAAAGAACTGTTCCTGATGACTTTCGGCATGATCTTTGGTGGTGCGGCGGTGTATTATTTTCTGATGCCCAGCAAACTGATTGTCGGTACCATTTCCGGTTTGAGTATCGTGATCAATACGACCTTGGGCGGTAACGCGGACACATTGTCGTATTGGATTATGGGAATCAATGCGTTCCTGTTGATTCTGGCATTTATTCTCATAGGCAACGAATTTGGATTTAAGACCGTATATACGGCCATGATATTGGGTCCCTGTATTCAGTTTTGGGATCGCGTATATCCTTATACCAATTTTACGCACCAGGTGGTGGATAATCCGGAGATCCTCTCCCAACTGCAGGCAGGATTGCAAGTGTTGGATGGAAATGGGAATCCCTATCTGTTGAGTCGAACAGGTGAGGTGTTGGAGCAAATCAAAAGTTCGGTGATGGCAGCTGGTTTGGGTATGGGGGATGTATGGTATGACTTATTGTGCTTTGTGTTCCTGTTGTCCGCCTGCCAGGCGTTTGAGTTTCGTCTCAATGCTTCAACCGGTGGGTTGGATATTCTGGGCAAGATTATCAATAAGTACCTGCATTTTGATATTGGTGCATCGGTGAGTATCGGAGGGGCTATCATTTGCTGCTCCGCCTTTCTGATTAATGACTTCCGTATGGTCGTTATCGGATTGATAGGTACCTGGATCAATGGTTTGGTCATTGATTATTTTACCGCCACCATGAATAATCGCAAGCGGGTCAGTATCATTACAGAAGACTACGAACCCATTCGTCGATATATTGTCCGTACGATCGGACGTGGGTGCTCGCTGTACACACTGGAAGGCGGCTATACCGGACTCAAGCATATTGAGATTCGTTCGATGCTGACCAAGGACGAATATGCCCAATTGGCTAAGTTTATCAGCACCAATGATGTGCATGCCTTTATGACGGTGGATAACTGTTCCGAGGTACACGGTACCTGGTTGTTGCACAAGAGTCACTATGCGAACTTTATTGAAGATATCAAACAACGTAAAGTCGAATATAAACAAAAACACAAACATATATGATTAAACCTACTCTTTTTATTTTAGCTGCCGGTATGGGCAGTCGATATGGTGGACTGAAACAGATTGATGGACTGGGCCCCAATGGTGAAACCATCATGGATTATAGTGTATATGATGCACTCCGTGCGGGTTTTGGCAAGATTGTTTTCGTGATTCGTAAGGATTTTGAGGATGATTTTCGGCGCGTGGTGCTGTCGAAGTATGCTGATAAGGTTCCTTGTGAAGTTTGCTTCCAATCCTTGGATAAGATACCTGAAGGGTTTGCTTATAATCCCGAACGAACCAAGCCATGGGGTACGAACCATGCCATCATGATGGGAAGGGAGTTGATTCACGAGCCGTTTGCGGTGATCAATGCCGATGATTTCTATGGCAAAGATTCGTTCCAGGTAATCGCTGATTATCTCAAAGGCATAGGCGGTACACAAGGTAAGTATTGTATGGTAGGCTATCGTGTGCAGAACACCCTGAGCGAAAACGGCAGTGTCAGCCGTGGCGTATGCGGAGTGGATGCCGAGGGGTATCTGCAAACCATCAATGAGCGCACCAGCATTGAAGAAAAAGGCGGTAAAATCATTTATACCGAGAATAATGAGGAGCACGAATTATCTCGCAATACACCGGTTTCCATGAATATGTGGGGCTTTACTCCTGAGTATTTTGAGGAGTCTGAAAAGGCCTTCCGGGAGTTCCTGACAGCGTGTGGAATGGAAATGAAAAAGGAATTTTATATTACCACGGTGGTGGATGATCTGATCCACTCGGGTAAGGCTACTTGCAAGGTGCTGGACACCGACAGTAAGTGGTTTGGAGTTACTTATTCAGAAGATCGTCCTCAGGTGGTGATGAAGATTGCTGAACTGATTCACCAGGGCGTATATCCGGAGAAATTATTTTAAACGTATCCTATGAGCACTAAACCTTGTATATTAGTAACGGGAGGCACCGGTTACATTGGTTCGCACACGGTAGTGGAACTGATGAACCAGGGTTATGAAGTGATCATCGTGGACAATCTGAGCAACAGTAATGTAGAGGTGTTAGATGGTATTGAGCGCATTGCCGGTCGACGTCCCGTGTTTGAGAACATCGATTGTTTGGATTATCCCAGTTTGGACCGTGTGTTCTGTGAATATCCACAAATAGCCGGTGTCATCCATTTTGCAGCCAGCAAGGCGGTAGGAGAGAGTGTGGAGCAACCGCTCATGTATTATCGTAATAACCTGGGTTCGTTGGTGAATATCCTGGATATTATGCAGGTTCATCAGGTTCGTAATATTGTTTTTTCTTCCTCCTGCACGGTATATGGTCAGCCCGATAAGCAACACCTGCCGGTAGACGAGACGGCTCCTATTCAGAAGGCGTTGTCTCCGTATGGTAATACCAAGCAAATCAATGAGGATATTTTGCATGATTGTGCACATGCCTGCAAACAATTGCAGGTAACGATTCTGCGGTATTTCAATCCGATTGGTGCCCATCCGTCTGCTCAGATAGGTGAATTGCCCAATGGGATACCCAATAATCTGCTTCCCTTTGTGACACAAACTGCAGCCCGACTGAGAGATAAACTGCGTATCTTTGGGGATGATTATCCCACGGAAGATGGTACCTGCATCCGTGACTATATCTATGTGGTCGATTTGGCCAAAGCGCATGTCAAAGCGATAGAGCGCATGTTACAAGTCCCTGAACGTGAACAGGTGGAGATCTTTAACCTGGGTACCGGTCGTGGGTTGAGTGTGATGGAGATTGTTCGCACGTTTATGCAGGTCACGGGCGTGCGCGTACCTTATGAGATAGTAGGACGTCGTGAGGGCGATATTGAGCAGGTATGGGCTGATCCCAAGCGTGCCAATACCGTCTTGGGATGGAAAGCAGATACCCCCATTGCCGATGTACTGATGAGTGCATGGAACTGGGAAAAGAAATTACGGGGTATCAACTGAAGAAAGAGAAATGAACGCTGCCGTACTCGCGAGTTGATTGCCAGCGAGGGTGCGAAGTAAAATCGTGGGTCTTTCCGTGCTCCAGCACGAAGAGGCCTTCGCTTTTTAATAGAGGAAGCACCAAATCCGGCAGTTCTGCCAACCGCTCCAATGCATACGGCGGATCGGCATAAATGAAGTCGTATTGCAGGTGACAGGCGTTGATGAACTTGAACACATCTGCCCGCACCAGATTCAGGTTGGTTATTCCTAACTGCTTACAGGTGGATATAATGAAATTTTGCTGGGTGTGTGCCAGTTCCACACTGGTCACTTCTTTGGCACCACGGCTAATCATTTCCAAACCGATACCTCCTGTACCGGCAAACAGGTCCAGCATCTCAATCCCCTCAAAATCGATACGATTGTTGAGCAGATTAAACAGACTCTCTTTGGCAAAATCCGTTGTGGGTCTTGCACTGATATTTTTAGGGGGCGACAATCGCCGCCCCCTGTATTTACCGGAAATGATTCTCATTCGTTAACCTATAACCTATAACCTATAACCATTAACCTATAACCTATAACCGTTAACCATTAACCATTAACCATTAACCGTTAACCATTACCCATTACCCATTACCCATTATTCCCAGTTACCTGCGTTGTTGTTGGGTGCCGTAATATCACCAATCTTCAATCCCGGGAAGTGCTCCAGTTTTTCCTCTTTATCAATCAGATTCACCCGCTCCTGATTATCCAAATCAGCCAGGTAGGTGTTAAAGTGAGCACTGACTTCCATCAACGGAACATGAATGCCTTGGGAGGTGGTATATTCGTTATTCACCTGAATATCAAACTTCTTGCCATTGGTGAATGGGATATAGATGATTTGGCCAATATTCTCGCTGGTATAAGCGCCCTTGTAGACCGTCTCAATCATGTTCTTGAAGATGGTATCACGACGGAACCCTTTCAGTCCATTGCTGACTACCTCTTTGTCGTTGTCCCAGATATAGGCATAAATCTCATCGATATCCTCGAGACCCTGACGAACTTTTGCTTTCAGGATGGCACGCTCCAAAATCTTGGTAGCCTTGGCTTCGGTCAATCCATTCTCCAACTGCTTATCCGAAAGACTTCCTTCCTTCAGCACCTCTTTTTTGGGCTCGGTCTGCAAGAAGAGCACCAGGGAATCCAAGTCGGCGGTATAACGACCCTTTACTAATTTAAATTCAGCCTCGGCCAAACGGATGTTGGACAGGTTTTTGATGACAGCTACTTCACGTTGTTGACGCTTTTCCTCAAACTTAATCGGGGTGATAACACTCTTAATGCAGATGAATGCCAGGAACACGATGGCAATAATCAGCAGGGAATGAATGATAATGTTCTTTTTCATTGTTTTTGGTATGTTTTTTGTTCAATATTCCGAAAATACGATAATTTGCAGTATTATCGCTGCAAAATTACGCTTTTTTTTTGATATATGCAAATTTTTTAGTATTTTTGCATCAAAAATATGGAAAACAGTACTCATATACTCTATTCGATTCTTCAGGATCGCTTAGCACTCCTCCGCCAGTTGGACAGTGAAGGAGATAGTCCGCGTCGTCGTCATATCGCCAAAGAGACGAGTGAGTTGCACGCACCTTTGGCTCACCGGTTGGGTTTGTACCAAATCAAAACCGAGATGGAAGATTTGGCGTTGAAGTTTACAGACTATGATACCTACAAGTATATAGCCCGGGCACTGAATGAGAAACGGAGTGAACGGGATGCATACATAGAGCGGTTTATTGCACCGCTCCAGCAAAAACTGACGGCTGAAGGGTTTACCTTTACCATCAAGGGACGCCCCAAGTCCATTCATTCCATTGCTCACAAGATGCAGGCGCAGCGTTGTGATGTGGATCGTATCTACGACTTGTTTGCCATTCGTATCATTCTCGATTCTCCCGAGGATCGGGAAAAACAGGACTGCTGGCAGGTATATTCGCTCATTACCGATATTTTTCCACCCAATCCCAAGCGCTTGCGCGACTGGTTGAGTGTTCCCAAATCCAACGGATACGAAAGTTTGCATACGACGGTGTTGGGTCCGGATGACCGTTGGGTGGAAGTGCAGATTCGTTCCCGCCGAATGGATGAGGTGGCGGAACAGGGTGTGGCTGCTCACTGGGCGTATAAGGGTGTGAAAGAGCATCAGTCTCGCATCAATGATCAGGCCGTCTATGTATTTACGCCCACCGGTGATTTAAAACGGTTGCCCGCCGGAGCTACGGTTTTGGATTTTGCCTTTTCGGTGCATACCGAAGTGGGACGCCATTGCACCGGAGCCCGTATCCAGGGGCGTATGGTGCCTATTCGTCATTTGTTGGAGAATGGGGACCAAATAGAGATTCTTACCTCTACCACCCAGCACCCGACGCTGGATTGGTTGTCCGTGGTCGTTTCTCATCGGGCCAAAAATAAGATTCGTCAATACCTCAATGAGCAGGAAGCCAAATTAGAGGAAGCCAATGGCGAGAAACGGGAGGTGAAAGAGGAAGAACCGGCATCGCATGAACCCAAGATTCGTCGTCCTTCGACTCCGTTAGGGGCTCCGCTGGAGACCAAACCCATGACGTTGGAAGTAACGGATCTCAATGGGGTGGACCTCCATCCGGCTTCGTGCTGCAATCCGCAACCGGGTGACCCGATTTTTGGTTTTGTCAGCGTGACCAAGGGCATTCGTATTCACCGAATGGATTGCCCCAATGCGGCATTTATGCATCAAAATTATCCCTATCGAATCATTCCTGCCAAATGGACCGAAAAAATCAAAAAATGATGCATCATCATGTTGGTCGTTGTATAGGGTTGATCATGGCTCTGATGATGAACCTCATGCTATGGTGTCAGCAAACATTGCCGGGTAAGGTCATCGATGATGCCGGTTTGCCCATCGTCTATGCCACCGTTTATGTCCAAGAGGTACCTGAGATAGGAACGGCCACCGATGTCAATGGGTGTTTTCAGTTGGATATACCCGCGGCATCCGTGGAACATTCCCAGACGGTAGCCGTCTCCTGTGTCGGTTATGCGCTGGAAACCATAGAGATGACGTGTTGGCAAACAGACAGTGTGATGTCGGTCACGCTGCATGAACAACCCATTGCACTGGAGCAAACCGTTGTCACGGCCAAAAAGACGCGTATGTCCAAACGCAAAGTGCTGGCAACGATTTTGCATCATGTTTATGCCCGCATGGAGGAGGAATGGCCCAAACAACCCGTGCAGTATCAGGTGGTCAGTGATGTTAAGATGGATGCCGATTCGGTGTCTTGGGGGGTGGAACAACTGGTAGCTACCGCGATAGAGATACCTTCTCCGGATGGCCTGAACCAGGACAGCTTGCAGTTTGTGGGGCAGACCTGTCGTCGCTATTGTGATGCGACGGTGCGGGAACGGGTTGATTCGCTGATGCTGCATGAGACAGATGCCCGTATTCGCAAACTGGCTGTTGCCATGGATTCCGGAACCAT
This sequence comes from Bacteroidales bacterium UBA1714, assembly GCA_002317295.1. Lineage (GTDB taxonomy): Bacteria > Bacteroidota > Bacteroidia > Bacteroidales > Paludibacteraceae > Colicola. The sequence continues at coordinate 113,589 of DCIY01000022.1, read as the reverse complement.
TGTCCATCGGGCATTGTGGCGTATGACGCTGGATCGCAGCCGGTTGTTGGATACGAGCGACGAACTGGCACGATGGAAGTGGAGTTATGAGAGTGAAACGACTTGCGTACTGACGTATACGCGCAAGTACAACTATTTGGGTATTGTCAAGGCGACGGTGGTGGAAAATCTGTTGGTGGATACCTACGATTTTTCGTTGCAAAGTTATACGGTGGATATTCAGGGGCAGTTGTTCCTGCCTATCTCGGTCAAACTTAAAGGGACTGAATTGGAGTGGGTCAATCTGCTGAATATGAATAACGAGTCCTTGGAAAAATTCCGACTCAAGCGTGGCTCTATGCACGTGCAGGCGTCTACATTGTACGACCGGGTGGACGGACAGATTGTACCCAAAGAAAAAAATCTGCACAACCAGGCCTTATTGGAGGATCGCAATGGACGACAACTGCCCTGTGAGGTATGGTCTACTCAGCATGTAACCAAAGTGCAAACGCAAGGAGTCTCTCCTCTGCGTTACTACCGCAAGTCCCAACACGTGCAACGCGGCACCCTCTAACCATTCACCATAACCACATTTGTGGCGAACCTTTAACCATTAACCATTAACCATTAACCATTAACCATTAACCACTCCCCCAACTCATACATATTGTTAAACACCGCATCCGCTCCTGCTTGGCGCAGATCGTCGAGCGTCAGTACGCCGGTGTTGACACCGATGGTGAAGAGCCCTGCTCCTTTACCGGCATGAATGCCCAAAGGGGCGTTTTCTACCACGCAACATTGGCTCTTGTCCAATCCGCTGCGCTCCCATGCTTTGATATAGGACTCCGGATCAGGTTTGCCATGGACTATATCATAGGCAGTGATAAAGTGCTGACGGTTAAAGATGCCGGGATAAAAGCCTTCCAACTGTTCGTATAAGTCCGGTTGACCTCCTCCGGTAACTACCCAAATCTGCATCTGAGGTCCCTGATTGTGGATATACTCCAACACTTCTTTCATTCCGGCCATGGCCTTGCCTCCGCCTTTTTGCCGATAAGCGGCCGTCTTGGCCTGATAAATCTCTTCCAACTGGTCTTCCCGGATGGCTACGTGTTGGCGAGCGGCCAACATACGAATCACATCCCGACTGGTCATTCCTTCGTTGATATAGCAATCGCGCGGCTGAAAATCAATGCCATAATGTACCAGTGTTTCCTGCCAGGCGATGGTGTGATTGGGCATGGAGTCCAACAGCACTCCGTCCATGTCAAAAAAATACGCTTGAAATCTCATAATTCATTAGGTTGAGCAATACTTTCAAAATGGTCTGCAAAAGTAATCATTTATTTTCGAATACGCAAATTTGTACGCGATATTTTTCATTTTTTATCTAATGATATCGATTATGGATTTAAGTCATTGAATCTTCTCAGGCGTAGTCGATAGACTATTTTGGCATCGGTACAATCGTTCTGCGCCTTCATCAGTAGCGATTGGGCGGTTAGCAGGTCGGTAATGGTATTCAGTCCTGCCTTGTAATTGAGCGATGATAAGCGGTAATTTTCTTTGGCTTTTTCCAAGGCTGCAGTCGTTTGTTGGAGCATCCATTCGGCTTCTACCAACTGATCATAAGTCTGTTGATTTCGCAGCGCCAGCAGTTCGTTCTTATCAGCCTGTTCCAATTTAGCCTGCTCAATGGCCAAGGATTGCGCCTTGAGTTTATGTCCCGTCTCCCACCAGTTCGTCAGCGGTACCGATACGGTGACCATGACGGCCCCATTGCCCGTCTTATGGCCCAGTTCTTTCACCACATCGGCTTGCAGTTTGCCATAGCCGTAGGCGGCTCCCACGGCTACCTGAGGAAGGGCATCGGCGAGGGTCATTTTGTACTGCAGTTCGGTCGCTTTGGTTTGTAGGGCCAGTAATTGATTTTCCGGCAAAAGCCTACCATCTGCCTCTGTTGGCAGAGGAGTATGTTCGATGGATATACTGTCGTCGGATAATTCAATGGAGTCATTATAGGGCAGGCCGATGGATTGGCAAAGGGCGCGGGTGGCAAGGACGATACCATTGGTTAACTGTATTTGGGTGCGTGCCATTTCCGACTGCCGTAACTCCACTTGCAGCAAATCGCCAGGCATGGCTATACCTGCTTCCACTGCTTTCTCAACCACATGATGGATGGTGTCCAGCAAATGGGTGGTGGCAGTTAAGGTGGCTTGTTTGTCGGTTAACCCCACTACCAGCCAATAACTCTCTTCCACCATTTCCAATTTATCTCGTTCCGCGATTTGTTGTTGCAGTTCGGCCGCCTCAACGCCTACTTGCGCCAAGCGATTGCCGTTGACTATCTTGCCGCCTACATATATGGGTTGTAAGGCAGAAACACCGGCCATGTAGCCATATTGCATAAATCCCAACGAGGAGGGTAATCCCAACGCTGCGCCATAGTTGCCATAGAGTGTGGTTAATAAGTCCCGCGCCGAGGCATTGCTCAAATCATCGATACCCACTTCCACCAGAGGGTGCAGACTATGGTAGCCAAGGGCGGTACCACTGATTTGCGGAAAATATTTGGTCAGCGCCTGCGCTTTGACCTGCTTCGCCTTGTCCACATTGAGCGCGGCCGACTGTAAGTCACGGTTGTTGCGCCGTGCCATTTCCAAACAGGAGTCGAGTGTTAATGGTTCGGCCGCTGTTGTTAACGGCAGTACGAGCAGGCATAGAATAGGAAGAACTTTTTTTGCTTTCACTGTGGTCATTACCTTTTTGGTTACCTGTGGTTTATCATAGATTTTCCAATAAGCCACCGGCAGGAATGTAAGCGTGAGAGGGAGCGTGAAGAAAGTACCCAGGCAGATGACGACCCCCAACGGCATCCACAATGGGGTGCGCGCAATGATCATAGGAATAACACCCAGCGCCGTGGTGGCGGAAGTAAGGAAGATGGGTCGCATACGTCTGAGTCCTGCTTCATAAGCGGCTTCCTTCACCGGCAGGTTGCGTGGACCAAAGTGCAGTTCTTCGGCATATTCGTACATCATGATGGCATTACGGACAATGACCCCAATGAGTGCCACCACGCCCAAGACGGCGGTGATGGAGAAGTCCAATTGGAAGATATACAGTCCCAGGAACGCACCAAAGAGCGTCAGCACGCAACTGGAGAGGGTTAGGGTGGCAATGTCCACTTTCTTGAAATGATACAGCAGCACGAAGAACATGACGGCTATGGCGGCAATGACAGCCCAAACGATTTGCGGAATCGTTTCTTCATTGGCAGCAGTCAGTCCTCCATAACTGAGATGAATACCTTCCGGCAATTCTGTTAGGTGCGTCTTGACCCACTTTTCCAATTGCTTTTGTACCACCGGTTGTGACGTATTCCCACGCAGGTCACACCCTACTGTGATGGTGCGCTCTCCATTCCAGCGAGTGATATTGGTGTGATGCCAATCGGGATAGAGGTCGGCCACCTGACGCAGAGGTACCCACACTCCCGGATAAGCCGTTGGAATGAGTTGGTCGGCCAGAGAAGCATAATTGAGGGTATCACTACCCGCCGTATAGAGAATAACAGGCACCGTGTGTTCGCCCTCATAGAGGGTGGTGAGTGTCTGTCCACCGAGTGCAGAATGCAGATAAAGCGATAGAAGCGACTGGGTGACACCCAATTGACGCGCTTCATCCTGTTTGAGTACCATCCGTACCGTGGATGCACATTCGCTGTAGTCGTCGTGTACCCATTGGGTTTGAGGAATGGTATTTAAAAACTCTTTAACAGAATCTGCTATCAGCGCCATTTGCTTCAGGTCATTGCCCTTGATATAGAGTTCTACGGGATTCTTTACCACCTGATAATCCATTTGTTTAAAACGGATATAGGCATTGGGGAAACAGTTCTCGTATCGTGGTGATAGTTCCTGCAGCAACTCCATGGTCGCTTTATTGGAAACGGTCTTCACAATCAGTTGCGAGAAATTATCGGCAGCTATGTGTGGCGTATAGGTGATATGAAAACGAGGCGAGGTGATGCCCACGATATTCGTCACCGAACGCACCCGTTGATCGTGGCAGAGTATATGGGCCAGCGAGTCGCTTATCCATGCTGTTTGTTGGACATTGCTGCCCTCGTTCAGGTGAATCTCCACCGCAAAACAATCGCGTTCTGCCTTGGGCAGCATTTGTACGTTGAGGCGGGTAAAGAGCCCCAGACCCAATAGGATTAATCCCATGGTCAGTCCAATCGTCAGCCATGGGTGGCGGAAGCACCAGCCCAGCAGCCATTTGTAGCCGCGTTGCAGTTTATCAAAGAACCAGTTTTGTCCTCGCTCGAACCAGTTAATCGAATCTTCGGTTTGGCGATGAATAAACCGTGTGGAGAGATAGGGCGTGACCCAAACGGCGTAGAAAATACTGACCAGCAGCGCAAAACAGATGGTCCAGGGAAAAAGTTTGACAAAATCTCCCAAAACACCGGTAATGATCTTGGTCATGGGGAAGAACATTCCTGAAATGGAGAGTGTGGCCACGACCATTGGCACAAAGAGCTGCTTGGTACTGACAGAGGCGGCATCCCAACAACTGCGACCATTGTCCAATTCGTTGGAATAGCCGTCCACCACAATCACGGCATTGTCCACAATCATGCCCAAAACCACGATGAGGGCTGCCAGGGTGACTGTATTGAGTTCGATACCTGTGAAATACATGAGTGCAAAGGTGATGATCATACATATGGGTACACCGATGCCTGCCACCATGGCTGTTTTGAGCGGAAAGAGCAACAGCATCACGGCCACGACCACCACCAACGAAAGGGCGATGTCTTTCATAAACGAAACGACGGAGGCTCCTACCACTTTGGGCTGATCCGTAATGCGATGCATTTGTACATCTTGCGGAATGTAGGTGTGTGCATGCGCCAGCACTTTGTCCACATCATGGCCAAATGCTACGATATTATGTCCTTCGGACATTTGTATATCCACAATGACGCATGTTCCCTTATTCCCTTCTCCAACGGAGGAAGACTTCGCTTCCTCTCCATCATAATAGTGAACGAACTGGGTCGATTCGGGATAGCGACGCGTTATCGTGGCGATATCCTTAAGCCGAACGATGGAGCCATCCAATGGGTTGGCATACACCACCTGATTTTTTACTTCATCCACCGTTTGCAACGGAATCTCAACCTGTATCAGCGAGTTGTCGTCACCTACCTTACCCCCTACTGTGCGAAAACCCTGTAACTGCAATTGGGCCAATAGCGATTTTTGATCGATGGCATATTGAGACAAACGCTGTGCGTCTATCTCAACGGCGATCTCTTCGCGTTGGGTACCGAGTGTTTTGATATTACCCAACTCGGGAATGGTACGCAACTCGCGTGCCAGTTGACGGGCATAATCCTCCATCTCACGAGGGGTTCGCTGTGGACTCTCCATGGTGAGCAGGATAGAGGATGTGGAACCAAAATCGTCCACACATACGACGGCCAATACACCCTGTGGCAGATTGGTCATCTTGTACGTTTCCAGTCCCGCACGAATCTTGGCCCACATCTGGTCTGTGTGCTTGACCCATGGTTCGATATCCACATAGATATATACCGCTCCATCTTTGGTTTCGGAATAGGTGTGTTGCTTGTTAATCTCCGAATAGGTAAACAGTTTGTCCTCCAACGGTTGCGTCACCTGCAATTCGATTTCCTCGGCCGTAGCACCCGGATAGAGTGCCACAATCAATCCTTTGGGTATGGTGAAGGATGGAAACTCATTTTTATTCATTTTGGGCACCGACCAGACACCCAAAATCATGAGTACAGCCACGATAAAGAAGATCAATCCATGATTGACCATCGCACGCTGTATGAAATCCATATTATTTTTTTTCATTGACTTTGGCTCCATGATATAATTTCTGATAGCCGCTGACAATCACCGAATCACCACGATTCAGTCCCCGACTGATCAACACACCTTTTCTGCCAAAACAAGCAGATTCTACGCCCACTCGGTGAGCCTCGCCATGGCGACAAACCCAAACGAAAAGTCCGTCTCCCATGGTTTGAACACAATGAGCAGGCACACTGTAACCACTGATCCGATCTTTTTGGCTCTGCACTTGGCAATTCATGCCGGGCAGGATATCTGTCGTATTGCCTTCCAACAGGCACTTTACTTCGTAACTGTGCGCCATGGTATTGGCACTCAGACTGCGCTCTGTGACGCGCCCCTGCCATTGGCGATCGCCCAATGCGGGTATGCGTACGGATACCGGGTCACCTATCTGTACCTGCGCAATATCTTGCTCCGGAACAGTATAGACCACACGCTTGCTGGTGCGGTTATGGAGTCTGAGCATCTGAACATCGGGCAGAATATTCTGTCCTACATGCCAATGCAAATCTCCAATCACACCCGCCATGGGAGCACGCAGGGTGCAATCTTCCACCTGATTGCGCAAAGCGATGACCAATTGCTCCGCCTCGTGGAGTTGAGTGGTGATTTCCATCATCTTGATCTCGCTGACGCCCCCTTCGTTATACACCATTTTGGCGCGGTTGTAACCATCTTGGGCTTGTTGGAGTTTCGCTTCGGCCGTGGCCAGCAGACTACGCGATTTGGTGGCATCCAAAACAATCAGTTGCTGTCCGGCCTGCACATAATCTCCATTGTGAACATCTATGCGCTCAATGATGCCAGCTACCCCAAAACTGAGCGAAATTACATCTGCATCTTCGGCTCTGCCTACATAGTTGTGCGTTATCACGGATGTTGTACTGTCGATAATCAAAACTTCCACAGGCAGTGCTACCGGTTCCGTTGAGGTGGCTTTAGGACGGCACATGGTCATAAAGGGGACAAGTGCCAGTAATATGATAATCGTTCGATTCATTCTTTATTCTTTTTGGCAATTAATTGGACATCGTTGGCGGTAAGCATAATACTATCCTGATCCAAACTGGAGTAATGGAGTTCCATGATGATATTGTTGTCGTAAATATGGCCTTTTCCTGTCACAGCAATCGTCACGGGATTAATCACTTTGACATGCACAAAATTGCGGGTAAAAGGTTGTAAGGTGATTTCGTTACTCTGTATACTTCCGCGCGTGGAATACACACCACCCAGCAACTCGTTAAAGGTGATTAGTACACTATCGTTGTTCTTGAGAGAAACAATCTCCAATGCTCCCTGCTCGGTAAGAGCAGTGGAAGCAAGTGTATCGACCTGTAGGATACCGGAGGCTTTGTAACTGTACGTTCCCACAGCGGAACGTACCTCTGTGCTGTCTTGACAACTTGCTAAAATAAGGCCTATAATGGCCAGCAAAAAAAGATTCTTTTTCATACCCTAATCCATGGATGTTCTAAAATTCGCCGCAAAATTACTATTTTTTCTCCATAACGCTGCGGTCTGTTTTTCCTTTATAATTGCCTATTTTTCCACAATAGCACTTACAGAACACCAAAAAAGTGATTTAGACATGACAGTCTGTCGAATATTTACTTTTTATTTGCGCCATTCAAATATTTTTCGTACCTTTGCAGTCGAAACGATAAATGGTTATTATTGAAGTTAAACTTGAACGAGAGACAATATGGTTAACTCAAAACGAAATAGCATACTTAAACTGCTATGCCTGATGCTGGGCATTATTACGCATGGTTTTACATGGGCAGATGGCGTTAATATTGGTGGCGTATACTATCGTTTAAGTGGTAATAAAGCAGCGGTAACCTACACTTACAACAACTCGGATTGGCCTAAGGTCAATACCTATACCGGAGATATTGTTATTCCGGATACGGTGACCTATGGCGGTGTCGTCTATCGTGTTACCGAAATCGTGGACTTTGCCTTCTCCAACTCAATGGTTCGTTCTGTCGTTCTTCCGGAATCCTTGGAAATTATTGGTATCGAGGCTTTTGAAGCTGCCTCGCAGTTGGAGCGAATCGAATGGAATGGTCGTAATACGGTGGTCACAAGACGCTCTGCTTTTTCTATTGCCTTCAATGCAACCGCGTTGAGAGAGTTTATAGTGGGTGAGAACGTTGAGACACTACCGGCTTCTTTGCTCGACCAAACTTCGGTGAAGGTTGTTTATTATAATGCCCGTAATTGCCGCAGTATGGATTGTTTTTTTGGTCAACACTATAGCACCATCACCACTTCAACCCATATCGACAGCCTAATCATTGGTGATCAGGTGGAGTCTATCCCTGACTATTTTTGTAATAGTTTAGACAATCTGAAATATATCCAACTGGGTCAAAATGTTCGCTCCATTGGTTATTTGGCATTTTATGTGATAAACTCCTATGGGGAACATTGGCCTGATACGTTGCGTCTTCCCTCCACGCTTGAATATGTGGCAGAAGCTGGCTTGCCTCCTTTTAAGAAAGTGGTCTATTTCCCAAAATCGCTCAAATACTGCGCATCGTGGGGAAAGGAAGTGGACTCTGTTCACCTTCAATACCATATTGAGGACTTGGGAGCTTGGGCTTGGATGCAAAAACAGTATTTCTATGAGTCACTGAAAAAAAATGATCTCTACTCAGCTGATACGCTCATTACCTATCTTGCTCTTCCTGATACGCTCACGCGTATTAATTCCTATTCTTTCTATAAGGCAAGAAGTGTACAAGGCTATCATCTGCCGGATTCACTTCGTGTCTTAGGCGAATATGCTCTAACGGGTTTAAAGGCATCCAATAATCTGATTTTGCCCCATTGTCTGGATACAATCGGTGAAGCCGCCATGGGAGGATGTGGTATTTCAGATATTTATCTTACGCAGGATGAACCTTTTTATATTGGCAAGTATGCGTTATACAAATCCTATTCAGAGATCTCATACTTCAATCGTGTGCCGAATATTCACATGTCATGCAATGGTGATATTCAGCTTTTTAAGAACCATAAGGATTGGAAGGAATACACCTTGTTACCCCATAGTATCCCTTATCACATAACGTGCAATACGGCCTATTATGACACGATTTTTGTCCGCGATTATCCTGCTGACATTCAGTATAATTGTGACAATGGCAAAAGTACGATTGTGGGTCAATCGCAATATCCATCGTGGTGTTTCTCCCATTGGAGCGATGGGGTGACTGATAGTGTTAGACATCTCGTGCCTACGAACGATATGACATTAGTGCCTCATTTCAAACGATGTGATGCAAGCCAATCTGATACCATTCCCGATACCGCCTATCGTGCAATATCCATGGACTCAATCGGTTGTACATGGTTGAATCAGAGCCGAAAAGTCATTATGGATGGCAGACTTTATATTTGTGTCGATGGCATCACATACGATTCTCATGGGCGGAGAATCACAGATTCCCATATTCACCTATAATTTTGTATTGATAGTTCAAATTTAACTCTTCCGGATGCGGAAAAGTGGAAAGATGGAATAATCATTTGACATGTCCGCTACCGAAGGGATACCGTACCCATACCGAAGGGATAGACATTCCTCATTCGAGGTTCTTCCTTTTCTGTTTTCCCATTTTTCCGCATCAGACAGAGTCAACTTTATTTAGGAAAAGACAGCCTCTCTACTTTGCCACTTTGCCATTTTGCCGGATATTTTTGTGCTCATACCCCTTATTCAATAAGCATGCTTCCTTATCATTCTTTAATATAGCACGATAGGTCTGTAGACGCCAACCTACCTGTAAAACACCCATTATTTACTCCTCAATTTAGGGGAGTAGGGGTTATATAATAATTATATATAATATATATATTATATATTCAATATGAAATAACGAAAGTATCAACTCTTCAAAATGCGGCAAAGTGGCAAAATGGCAAAGTCCGATTTTGCGTTCTTTTAGATTTCTATAACCAATAACCCATAACCCATAACCATTACCCAAAGCAGACCTTAGTATGACGATAGTATGACCTTAGTATGCAGTTATCCTACCCCTGCATATTGTCATTTTTTAAAGAGCGCTCATGGAGATGATTAGAATATCCCTAATCGGCGAATCAATCGCAGCAGACTCGTAGGGATGAGGGCCACAAAGAAAAGGAGAATGGTGTTCCATACCCAAGGGACGGTGACGCGAGCCCGGCCTCGGAACAAGCCCTTTAAGGCCCGTTTCACCAAATGCTCGGGTGTGACGATGTAACCCAAGGCTAAACCGATTTTGGTAGCGGTGCTGTTGATGGAATACAAACCGGTATTGACGGCTCCCGGACGAACGGTCGTGACACAGACCCCTTTGCCCCTCAGCTCGATATGTAGGGAGCGCGTGTGGGCACTCAGATAGGCCTTGGTGGCACCATAGGTCCCCAGGCGCTGAACGGCAATGCGGTCGGTGATGGAACTCATATTGAGAATATAGCCTCTTCCCCGTTGGCACATATCGTGACCGAAATAGTATCCGAGCATGGTCGGGGTGACGACGTGCAGATAGAGTATCAATTCATTAAACGCCACAGAGTCGTCCAAAATATCTCGATCGTGGTACACGCCGGCATTGTTGATGAGTACCTCAACCTCGATATGCTGCTCGTGGCAATAGTCATACAGCTGTTTGGCAGCATCGGGTGTGCCTAAGTTCATGACCAGAGAACGAATATCCAACGCAGGATACGCATCCCGAATGAGGGCCGCCTTCGTGTGAATGGCTTCCTCGTTACTGACCATCAACAGGGAATATCCTCTGTTGGCCAATGCTTGTGCGTAGCAGTAACCCATGCCGCTGCTCGCTCCGGTGACCAATGCAAAAACCATGATGCTTATTTTTGGGGCAAAAGTACTACAAATAATTGACATATGCAAATCCATTTGTCAAAAAAGCGTACTGAAATGTCAAAAAGCAGTGCTTGCTCTTGCAGGAGTCAGATATTTTTTGTATCTTTGTGCCCGAAATGTAATAATCGAAAAAATAATATCATCTATATGAAACAAAATGGAATTTTGCGGCATGTGTGCCGCGTCGTATTTTTAGCCGCTCTGCTGGTGCCGGGTTGGCAGGTAATGAATGCCGGAAAGGTGGAGGACAAAGATGTGGTCTTACCATGGAAGGTCTTTGGTCATAGAACCGGAGAATGTGGATGGGAGAATAATAAAACCATTGCGTATTATGGTCTTGATAACTCAGGATACTCCATTGATTACGAAAATGAGCACGGTGTGTGGGGAAAATTGATAGAAAGACATAATAAAAGTGATGGAGAGAAGGTGATGGTTTACATAGCCTTTTACCATACTCGTACCCTGCCTCCATACGCCAGAGAGGATATGTACTGGCAATACTACTTCTGCGGAGGTGGTAGCAAAACAGGCAAAGAGATTTTGTACCATCCGACAGACAGTCTGCACGCACTCAAAGAGAAGTGGAATAACCATACGGAGACGTCCTCCAAGGAAAGTGAAGAGTATGGGCCGTATACGTTTGAGGAATTTCGACACAAATCGAGTAATGCATATGATTCGGTTAAGAATGTCCAAACCATTGTTTTTGATAACAGTGATTGCGCCACGCCCCGCACCATCAAGAACTGGCTGTTGGCTGTGTGTGCGCTGCATGGCTCCAACGATGATGGTTACTCCAAAGTAGGTCTGCGTACCGACGGATACAGTTACAATCTGTATTATCCCGAGTTTAATGGTGCGGGCACCAAGGAGAGTCCGTTGCAAATCTCATCGGGCTCGTTATTGCGCAAGTTTGCCACCATCATCAACTCGGGTGCCGATGGCACAGCCAATCTCTATGCTGTATTGATCAACGATATTGATTATACCCAATATACGGATAAGGACGCCATGATTGGTACCTCGTCCTATCCCTTCAAAGGAGTATTCGATGGTCAGGGACATACCATTCAACTGGCCATTGATGTTCCCAATACGCAAACCGTGGGCCTGTTCCAATATGTCAATGGTGCTACCCTTAAGAATATGAAAGTAGGAGGATCTGTTCAAGGCTCAAAGATGACTGCCGCCCTGGTGGGAGATTGCCGTGGTTCGGTATCCATCAGTAACGTCATCGCCAATGCAGCAGTCCTTGCTACCAGTTCAGGAGGCTTAGGTAATGCGGGATTGGTAGCAGTAGGCAATGATGCCCAACTGACCATCACCAACTGTGGAATGACAGGTTCGTTGGTTTGCACAAACAGTTCTGAGGGCAATAGTTGTGCGGGGTTGGTAGGTTCCACATCCGGCAATAGCAACCTTACGATTTCCAACAGCTATTTTGCTCCCACTGAGATTAAAAATATTTCCACTTCCAGTGGTAGTACGTTTGTACGATCTGGTGGAACCACTACCATTACCAATTGCTACTACACCCAAACGTTGGGTACTGCACAAGGTACACGGGTCAGTGAAGCACAGATGGCCTCAGGTGAGGTATGCTGGCGTCTGAACGGCTGTAAGGGTGGTGGTTCACCGTGGTTGCAGACCCTGGAAGAAGATGATCTGCCCGTGCTGTGGGATGCGTTGATGGTTTATGAGCGAAGTGGTTCGTATTTTAATTTTGAGCCTTCGTTCCGCGGTGCAGGTACCGAATTGGATCCTTTCCAGATCGAATCGTTGGAACAGTTGATGCAATTCCGCGATATGGTCAACACTGGTTACAATACATTTTGTGCCAAGTTGGTGACGGATATTGATTTGGCTAACCGCAATTGGGAACCTATGGGTCGTGGCATTAAGACGGGCCGCTGGGCGTATGAGGGTGTATTTGATGGAAATGGGTATATCATCTCCAACCTCAATGTTAACCCCGATCCGGAAGATGAGGAATTGTTTATCGGACTGTTTGGTCGTGTACAGAATGCCACGATTAAGAATCTGATTATCAAGAACGCCACCTTTAATTTCTCCTACACAACGTCCAGTGGGCGCTATGCTGCTCCGATTGCGGCGTATGTGTACAATAATACGACCATTGCCAATTGTGCCACCATCGGTGTAGTCTCTTATCAGGGTGGCGCAACCAACAGTGGTATAGCCACAATGGATAGTAAAGAAGGCAGCAATAGTATGAGCAATTGCTACTCCGTCTATAGCAATGTGTCGGCCAATAACAAAGGCATCTCCAACTGCTACTACGGTAATGATGTTCTTTCCAAGCACGCCACGGGTGAGTTGACTTTCCTGTTGAATAATGGTGATCTTACTCCTTGGGTACAGACCCTGGATAGAGACGATTACCCGCTGTTGCGCGGCGCATTGAGCGTGGGTAAGAGCGGCAGTTCGTATGTTAACCTGGAGTTCTCCGGCTCGGCCGAAGAGGGATTTATCAATAATACCTCAGGTAAGGACTTCCGCGTGATCCATCATGGCGGACATTTGTACGAGTTTGTGATCACCATGGCCACGCAGGACGGTGCAGGACAATATATCTGCCCAACCGCTGCGGTTTCGTATTCCGATGGCAATGCATGGACTCCGGTCATCACCCTGTCGGATGTGAATGCCGATTCACTGGATTTTAGCCAGGACTGGTGGGGTAAGATCAATATAGAGAAAGGTACTATTTACGACACCAAGACCTACGACCGTCAAGTGCCTACGTTCTGGATTCGTCAGGGTAATCATACCACTTGCAAGCAGACTTCGCTCCTGTGGGTAGCCCCCAGAAACGAGGCGGTTGAGTTTAAGAAATTCCGAATCAAAGGAACAGCGGCTGATTCGCAGTTGCTGATTGAATCTCCTATTGAAACCACCCAGGTGCCGGGCGATGATGCCGGTCTGACCCTCGTAGATCCGTTTATTGCCACGTCCAGTACGGAAGCCGGAGCAATGGAGACGATGATCACATCGACCAACGGATCATACAGTCTGGGTCTGTGGGATGCCACCGACGATTACTTCATCTCCACGCAGGAGTTTATCGATGGCACTACTTCGATAGAGGCCTTCCTGCCGCAACAGGATCGCAATCATAATATTGTGGCGTTGATGTTCACCCGTTCCGTGCTGACAGATGATGATGGCAAGAGAGACACTATCTATACCAACTATGCTTATCCGTTCCGCGAGCAACCTGTCCACAGCATTGTGCAAACCAATGTCAACGCTGCCTACAATGCTAATCCGCAGTTGGATTGGGCCATTGCGTTCCCTCAAGATAGTGATTACCTCTATACGGATCAGTATATGTTGGCTCGTGGCTACCGTTCCGACTATTCGGATATCAGTACGATTGCTTCCTTTGGCGTGCTGAACCAACCCACTACTCAGCAACGAAACGACAGCACGTTTGCCTGGTACAGTTATACCGATGATTCCACTGTGGATTATTCCTCGCTCGAACCTGCTATCGACACGATGTCTATATTTGACACATGGAATATATCGCAATCGGCCAAAGATGTGCTCGGTGCCTATCAGTACCCCGCTCAGTTCGTGTACTATAAGGCTTATCGTCCGATGGTGAACGCCGTATGGGGCGAAAGTGACCATTTTATGGCACGCTGGAAGGTGCTGCAACGCGAGGTATTGCCTACGGTAGACAGTGTATGTGTGATAAAGGATCCCAATTTTGATACCAACCACAAAGTGACGGTGCGTATTGTGCTGAACAACCCGTATCCGTGGGAATTGGTGGATTCGAAAGACCAAAGTGCCGTCATGGACGAGGCCATCCGTCAGCATTTCTCACGCCGTATGTTCACATGGGACAACAGTGCCTCCATTCTGATGCATCGTTTCAGTATGGAAGATGAGTACGATGAGGGTAAGGATGTGATAGAGAAAGAAATCTCCATCTCGGGCGACCAGGTTAAGCAGGACAGCGAAACCGGTGCTTACTATGTAGAGTATCAGGATGTCGTTTCGATGCCGTTTGTTCACTACTACTACAAAGCGAAGGTCAGCACGTTGAACACTTCTTATCCTATCATTGAATCCCGCAATCAATATGTTTATACCACCAATCCGGCCTATACGGAGGAGTTTGGTGGCATCTACAACCTCAAGGCCACTCGTGGCAGTGTCAAGGGGGCGGTGGAGATTACCTGGGAGGCCGATGAGACTGCCAATACCACGCTGGAACTCCGCCGTCGCGAATACCAACGCGGATATGAGTCCACCAAAGCTTTGGCCGATTGGACCACCATTGAGGCCAGCAATGGCATTGCCTATGACGATTTGGCCAGTGCGGCGGTGGTGAACGAGTATATCCTCAGTATCACCACGCGGTATCGCAATATCGTCTACACCGATGCAGATACCACCTATGGTTATGCGGCTTACTATGGTTCGCTGGATGGACGTGTGAAGATGAGCAATGGCGTGAATATGCCGGGCAATGTAGGCGTGAGCATCCACTGCAACGATGCCTTTGTACTCAATCAGGTAAATCATCCTAAGACGGGTGAACAGATCATGCCGGCTTGCCACTACGATCTGCTCAAATACGATGTGAAGACCGATGCCAATGGTGCGTACGCTCTCGATTCCGTACCTTATTACGGCACAGGACATACTTACACCATCTATGCTACCTGCGAGGGAGCTACGTTTGTGAGTCCTACCGGCAGTTCATCCACCATAGACCTTACCTATGAGGACGCCAACTATACGTATTCGAATATCGACTTCACGTGCAACGATACCCGTCAATTCTCGGGTCGAATCCTCTATACCAACTCCACGGTACCCGTGCGCGATGTGATGTTCAAAGTGAACGGTACCATTTTGCGCGATGCCGAAGGCGAAGCAGTCGTAACCGATGCGATGGGTAATTTCTCGTTCAATGTACCGCGTATGGAAGTAACCATCCAGGCATACAGACAAGGTCATAGCCTGTCGAACGATGGCTATATACTCGGCGGTGATGATGGGCAACAACGCACCTTTACACCTACTCATGACTATGATGGACTCATCATCGACGACGATACCCGCATCCGATTGGTTGGTCGTGTGACCGGTGGTGATGTGCAGGGAAATAAACCGATGGGCTTTGGACTTGGACACAATAACCTGGGCGACAGTATCACGCTGGTGCTCACCCTTGAAGGTGACCATACGTCGTATCTGTATTTTGATAAGCAGAATCCCGACAAACTGTCCGATGACAGGACCTATACTCAGGCGGTAACGGGTGCTGACTACAAACAGCAGCGTATTCCGACGAATGTCACATTTGAGGCGAAGCGTATTGTGATCAAAGCGGACAATAAGACGGGTGAGTTCTGTCTGGATCTGTTCCCAACCAAGTATGTGGTTTCGCAGATTTATGCCAATGGTTACAGTACGCTCTACAGTGCAGGCGAAGGCCTTACCGTACTGGACCTTACCGACAGCGTGGGTGTTGTCACCCGCTATCATGAGGGCGATTCCACCCGATACGATGCTTCGTTCTGTAAGGTATATCATGCTCCTGTGCAGGTAGAACTGTTGCAACTGCGCAACAATAAGTATCAGGCTATCTATGGTGAACAAACCCTGGAGGTGGGTATGTTGTCCGGTACGCAACAGATGCAACTGAGCTGGATGGATGACACCCATACAGCCCACTACACGATGGGTTATCCGGTGTACAAACATAACAAGCAGTATTTCTTCTGTGTGAGTGCCTACGAGCCTTACTACTACAATAATGTGAGCACGGGCGCGTACGAGCGCGTGCCGATGGAGAACTACCCTGTGACGGTCAGCAATGGCCTGAGCGATGAGAACCTGAACGAGACACAATCCATCACACTCAACGAGAATGGTGTGGCTCTGTTTGCCGTAATGCCCAACAATGCTACCTTCGAACTGACGGGCGAAGAGGCTTTACGCTATATCTATGCTTCTGTGGATGTCAATGGCTACCACTACGAGTCCGATCACATTGGAGCCTATGTAACGGGTGAGCGAGACTACCAGGTAGAGGTGGTGGATGCCCTGGAAGGTGCACCGCAAATACTGGACTATATACGTGACCCCTATGGAGCCGGTTCGTACGCGTACCGCAGCGAAGGTACGGTTTACCATTGGGGGCGCAATTACACCAAAGATTATAAGGAAAACTGTGAATTCTCCATCTCTGCAGGTATGGGTATCATCAGTACCCAAGGAGCGGGATTCTCCTCTACATTCTCTTACGATTGGGCATTGAGTGGCAAACTGGATGCCGTCACCAAACATGAACTGACCTATAAGAAGGGTGAATTCTCCCTCGAATTGGGCGACAAGATTTCCACTTCTGCCGAGGCCATTGATCAGGGCGCTATTGCGGATGTTTATATCGGTTCGGTCAGCACCGCGGATGTGGTGAAGTACCAGGCCTTCAGCGTGGTGGATAGCATGACCTATCAGGCTCTGATACCGGCCATCGAAACAGGTGCAGCCCGTCTGGTAAGAGAAGGTGAGGACGAAAAGGGTCATCCTTCTTACCTTGTTATCTGTGGAGGTGTCACCTGGCAGCCCGGCGAGGAACGTGTATTTGCTTATTCGCAGCGCTATATCACCCATATGCTGATTCCGAATCTGGAGGCACGCCGTGGTGAGCAATTGCGTTTGGCCGGTTCGATGGATGAAGCGATGCAGATGGCCGCTTCCAGTGGCAGAACATTCTATTACCAGAACGCAGGTGGTGAGTATATCCCGATTTATCCATCCACGATGACCGTAAGAAAGGACACCGTGCAGATGCTGACCAACCAGATTCAGGAGTGGCAGAATGTGATTGCTGCCAACGAAAAAATCAAATACGAGGTCATGAGTACCGAAGCCAATAAGAAATATAGTATAGCCGGTGCCTCTATCGAACATACCGAAGAGGCTTCCACCTACTATCGTAAGCGCACTGTGGATGGTCCTAAAACGGTTACAGGATCCTTCAGCTCCGGTACCAGTGGTGGTAACGCAGATCCCAATAGTCCTACAACAAACGTCAAAGGTTATGGCTTAAAGTTTGATTTCTCGCTCGGTGGTGGTGTCCCTTCCAAGGAATCTACCAACGAGATGGACGACTACACCTCCGTCAAGGGCGGTTCTGGTTTCGTGATTGCACCTGCCAATGATGCGTACTTTGATATGGATGTGTACTACGAGAAAGATGAGTCCATCATTAAGGTGAATGGTGATTTCAAGAGCGATATCAATGCCTACGAAGGTGGCTCTGGTCTGGATGATTATAAAGTGACATCCACTACCCTCCAGATGACCGATGACAACACCTATGTCCACAGTTACATCTTTGTGATGCGAGGGGGTGCCACCCGCGAACCCTGGGTGGATGCCGATTCTTCGCTCTACTACTTCCCAGACGGTAAGAACAGCGTGCCACTCGGTACCCGTACCCTTAAGATTGATAAGCCGACACTCTACATAGAGAATCCTGTGATCAACAACCTGCCGCAGGACGAGAAAGCAGTCTTCACCATCCACATGAGCAACGAGAGCGAAATCGATGTCAATGTGAAAGAGGTGTACTCTACTGTCTGGCTGCATGTGGTGGATGAGACCAACCCCTATGGTGCTAAGTTCTCCATTGATGGCGAACCGCTGCATGGCAATATGTCGTTCCTGCTCGATCCGGGTCATACACTCACCAAGACCCTCGAAGTCGAGCGCGGAAGTGCCCCCTACGATTACGACAATATCCAACTCGATTTGAGCGATGAAGTCTATTTTGAGGTATCGTCGGCTAACATATCGATTCACTACCTGCCTACTGCTACGCCTGTTACGCTTACCCAACCGGCACAGAACTTCCTGATCAATACCTTATCGCAAACCGACGAGGAGGGTAAGTACTATATCCCTGTGCAGATAGAGGGTTTCTCCACCACCAAGTACGAAAACTTCGACCATATCGAACTCCAGTACAAGCGTCAGACCGATGGTGAAGACCAGTGGATTACGCAGTGTTCGTACTACATCAGCGACAGTCTTTATGCTCGTGCCACGGGCAATAAGGCCATGATAGAGACGGAGGGTAAAATAACCAATCTCCGCTTCTATGGTGAGCAGGATCCCGTGGAGCAGAAGTACGACCTGAGGGCCGTATCGTTCTGTCGCCTCGGTAATGGCTATACGACGCGTATGTCAAGCGTGATCAGCGGTACCAAGGATACCCGTTGTCCGGAAGTGTTTGGTCTGCCCAAACCAGCGGATGGTATTCTCAGTTTTGACGATGTCATCTCGCTGCCGTTCACGGAGCCGATTGCGTATAACTACCTCGATGAAACGGCCAATTTCTCCGTGCAGGGCTATACCAACAACTCGGATGTGGACAATTCCGTAGCCTTGTATTTCTCGGGTAGTAAAAGCCAAAAAGCCATTACGGAAGTAGATCGCGTACTCAACGCCATGGACTTCTCCATCGAAGCCATGGTCAAGTTGGATACGGATGCTCCCGATTCGTTGATGTTTATGCTTATCCACGATGAATACAGTACCGATTTAAGTAGGAAGATGGCATTTGCCTATTTTAAAAAGGAAGATAAACTGATCTTTGCTGCCAACGGACGCAAGGTCTATACCAAACCTTTGTATGAAACCTACGGCATCAATCTCACTTCGGCTATGACCCATGTGGGTATGACCTATACCATTGCCGACAGTATGGTGCATTTCTATGTAGGCGAACAGGAAGCGGATATAGCCGATGCCTGCAAGGATGTACATCCTGTATGCCATGCGAACGGATCTGTCTATATAGGCTATGACCTGAAGGGGAAAATTAATAATATCCGTCTATGGTCTAAGGCGCTCAATCTGTATGAGATGACTTCTAAGTATAAGAAACGTCTCTCCGCCAACGAGGCCAACCTCTTGGCTTACTGGCCTGCCGACGAAGCCAGCGGTACGATAGTGAAGGATATAGCCAATGGTGCCAACCTCAATCTGACAAATGTCAGCTGGAGCCTGCCTGATGGATACAGCGTGGATTTGGATCACAAGACCATGACCGTCCTCTCCGACCAGGCCCTCAAATACACGCGCAACAACCGCGAGGACTATACCATATCCTTCTATTTCAAGGTAGACGCCTTGGATGGTGATGCCAACCTGTTTGCTGCCGGTAGCGATGCATTGGAAGAAACAGGCAAGGACAAAGTGCGTATTCGCTTTGTAGACGGCGTGCTCTACTTTATCAGTGAGGGTCAGCAAGTAGCCTTTGGTGACAACAACGACTATGCCAGCGATGGTACATGGCACTATCTGGCCGTCAGTGTCAACCATGCCCAAAACAAAGCAGCCCTCTTTATTGATGGTGCACTGGTCAACCAGGTGGATGCCAATCAAGCAGGTGGCGTAGCTGGTTCCAGCATAATCTATGGTGATGCCAACATGGCTGCGCATATCGACCAGGTACAGATGTGGAGTATGGCTCTGCCGGCTTCGTATATTAAGTCGTACTGCAATGCGGCTCTTACGGGTAAGGAGAAAGAGTTACAAATCTACCTGCCGTTTGAGCAGGAGACCATGAACTCGCAAGGCACGATGTATACGACATTCTCACCGCTCAACCAGGTGATTGTGGAATCCACAGGTGAGATAGCCGGTGATACGGTCATCAATCCTACGCTCGTAACAGCCGATAATCAGGTGATTGCACCTGTTCGCTCTTCTACCGGTATTGAGAACCTGCCATTCACATGGAAATCCACCGACAACGAGTTGCAGATTACCATCAACAAGGCCAATGCCGAGATCAATAACCAGAATATCAACCTCGTGGTACGTCGCGTGGAGGATTTGAATGGTAACCCGATGGCCAATGCTCAGATGTGGACCACATATGTGAACCGCAATGTGTTGGACTGGGTGATTGATCCGCGCTCGGTGCTGATTCCTTATGGACACGATACCACCATTGTGGCTGCGTTTAAGAACTTCTCCGGCCGTGAACTCACCTACACGATTGAAAGTAACTGCCCATTCGTGGCGCTCGACAGGGCCATGGGTGTAATCTCACCTCTCAGTACGCAGGCTGTGTCTTTGACCTTATCGGATGGCATGGCTCCTGGTGTGTATGAGGCTACGATCAACCTCACCGACGAAGATGGCTTATGCAGCGCATTATCTATCTATATCAATGTGGAAGCTCATGAACCCGATTGGCAGACCACTACCGATCCCAACTACAACCAATCCATGAATATGATTGCGGTGGTGAAGAAAATGGAGAATGATATCTGGACGTTGGATATGAGTAAGAAAGACAAGGTGGCTGCGTTTATAGATAAAGAGTGTGTGGGTGTAGCCAATCTGTCGGTTGACGACATGGCAAATACATCGTATCTGTTTATGACCATCCGTGGTAAAACTGACTTAGCGGGTAAGGAGGTTGAATTCCGCCTGTGGGATGCGTTGTCTGGTGACACCTATATCCTGAGTGCGGACTCTGCGATTACCTTTGTGTCGCAAAGTATAGTGGGTGCGGATCAACCTGTTGAACTGCGTGCCTACGAGATGCGTGTACAGACGATCAGTCTCAATCCGGGCTGGAACTGGATATCATGCTATGTGGATCCGTTTGCCGATAAGGGATTGAATTATCTCTTCTCGTACCAGAAGGAGTTGACCGAGGGGGATATTTTCCTTGCCCCATTTGGCAATACATTTGCCTCGTTCCAATCCAATGATACATGGGATGCTACCTTGGATGATATGGCGATTGCTAAGTCCAATATCTATCAGATCTATGCGCAGTATGCGGCCAATGTAGAAGTATCGGGTAGTCTGTATAACGAAGACGAGCGGGCTGTAACCCTACGCTTCGATCAGTCCGAGTGGGCCCAGATGGCTTATCTCATGGATCAGTCGTTGCCTATTCGTCAGGCCCTGAGTGACTTTGTGGCGGGCAGCGAGAAAGCACCTGCCGGTACAGTTATTAAGGATTATAACGAGTTTGCGATTGCTACCGATGAAGGCACATGGATGGGTTCTCTGGAGTATATGCGTCCGGGACATGGCTATTTTGTTCGCCGCAATGGCTTGCGCGACAGCGTGGTGGTGCATTACTACGCCTCCGCCTCCGCTCCCGCCCGCAAAGATAATCATCAATCATCAATCATCAATAGGACGCAGTCCAATCAATCGCCTACGATGATGCCAATCATCGCCGCCTTCGCCGATGGCGATATGCAACAGGGCGATATCCTCCTCGCGATGGTAGGCAAAGAGGTAGTGGCTGTGGCTGAGGCTACGGATAATCTCTTCTTTGTCAGTCTGCACGCTGCTCAGGGTGAAACCGTTCAGTTCGCCAAGGTACGTGATGGCGAGGTAGTAGCAGTGACCTCACAGGGACTCAAGTACGACGCCGAAGGTCAGGCCGGTACGGTAGAGCATCCGTATCTGATTGACTTCAGTGGAGTAGGTGAGGATGCACCGGTACACGACATCCTCGGTCTCAAGTATGACTATCTGGATGCCGCCACCCACCGCGTCCTCATCCAAGGCAATAAGAAAGTAATTAAAATGTAATCAATCATCAATAGCCCTTTTAGGGCGATCAATTAGCCCGCAAGGGCGATCAATCATCAATATGAAAAAAATCCTGATTTTTTGCATCATGGCTCTGGCAGCCATCACTCCCGCAATGGGACAAGATCGTAATCCCAATTACTCAACGGCCGATGGTAAGGATTGGCTGTACAACCACCAGGTAGAGAGCAAACGCTGTTCGTATGAACCGGCAATGGCATCCAACATCGACCTTTTCTATGTCTATCCAACGGTATGTATGCAACAGACCGAGTACAGTAAGGCACACAATGGATTCGTGAGCATTGATGATGAGGGTATGCGTGAAGACGCCATCGTCTTGTCATCTGCCACAGGTGCGTTCTACACTTCAGGCTTGACCTTTGCGTCCTACACCCAGGTGTATGCTCCTTTTTATCGTCAAGCCACGATGGTGGATGAAGGTCTCCATTCCGCTACCGATACCACGCTATGTACGTATTTGTACAATGGTCTGGCTTATCAGGATGTGACGGCTGCGTTGGATTACTATTTTTCCACGCTCAACCCAGCGGGTCAACGTCGTCCATTTATTCTGGCGGGTCACTCACAAGGTTCGGCTTTGTTGCGTGTGGTGATGGAGCACTATTTCGCCCAGCCCGACAAGGTAGCCTTGTTGGACAGTATGGTAGCCTGCTATGCCATTGGATTTGGAATAGGAGATTACGGCTTGGCACAGATCGAAACGGTTACAAATGTGAAAATGGCCAACGACACCACATCCTCTAAGGTGTATATTTCCTGGAATACGGAAGGTCCCGGTGGCTGTGGCGTGAGTTCGCTTTGGCCAGCGGATGCGGTAGCGGTTAATCCTCTCACCTGGACTACGGATGGTGTGGCAGGTCCGGAAAAGAACACCGGTGCCAAACAGGACTATATGAAAGATGAGGTACGCCCAGGATTATATGGTGCAGAAATATCCGACCATGGTACAGTGATATGCCGTGAGATGCCAGTCAGCAAATACATGGATCCCAGTATAGGCTTGGGTGACCGGTGTCTCCACGCCTACGACTATGCCGCTTATTGGAACAACATAGGCGAGAACGGTATGCAACGTGCCGCCCAGATGGCGGGCTGGAAGCCTGTGAAAGTGACGGGTTTGGAAGAGCATACGTATATTGCGCAATATATGTATAAAATTGGCATGATGCCCTACGAAGCGGTGCGTGCCGGATCGACCTATTGGATCCCCAAGACTGCCACATGGGCACAGGTGATCGTGATGGCTTCAGAAGGCTATAAACTGGCGAGTGACAAATCGAACGCCAAGGTGAGTGTCAACGTGACGGAGGCAATGCAGGAAGTGGTGATTGATGTCACTGGCAATACTGCCGTATGGGTCTCCCAACGCAAGCCCGACTATTCCTACGCCAAGGACTGGTACCTCAACCATGTACTCCTTCCCAATGAAGCCAAGACCATCGGTGGCGAACCCGCCGAAGATACAGGTGTGGATCTGTTTTATCTCTATCCTACATCTGTAATGGTACAAAACGATTCGTGCGTGGATGGCGTATGCGATATAGAGGATCACTACTTGCGTTCCGCCAATGGCGTAACCTTTTCCTGGGATAATACAGCACGCGTGTTTGCTGGTATGGTGAATGTATATGCTCCGTATTATCGTCAAACGCCCACCGATAAAGAACTGGAGCTCATGGGTGATACCGAAGAGCAATGGGCTATTGCCAACGCAGCTATGAAGGACTATTGGTACGAGCGTGCTCCCTATGAGGATGTAGTAGATGCCTTGGATTACTATTTTGCCAACTTCAACCCCAACGGCACTCGTCCCTTTATTCTTTCTGGTCACTCGCATGGTACGGGTATGTTACAATTAATCATGAAACATTATTTCACTCAGGAGGATAAAAAGCCCCTTTTGAAGAACCTTGTGGCCTGCTATGCCATTGGTTTTGGAATCAGCAAGACCGACATACAGACCATTGAGAACGGCACCAAGTGTGCGACAGGTCTTGCCAGTGGTGTCAAAATGGCCACCGATGCGGCCAGTACGGGCGTTTATATTATGTGGAATACCGAAGGACCCAATACGCCGGACGATATGATAAGTGTCCTATGGCCGGCTGATCCTGCTCCTGCCATCAATCCGCTTCTTTGGACGCAGGACACCACCTATGCGCCTGCCAACCTGAATCTTGGTGGCATGCGAGAGAATGGGGGTACGATTGAGGCTGGCTTATACGATGCCAAATGCAACCCCGCACATGGAACGGTCGTATGTTCTTCGACGCTACTGAACCAGTACATAGGTACTCCATACTTTGGTCTCAAATCGTTCCATAATATCGATTACGGATTGTATTGGAACAATATCCGTCAAAACGCCAACGAGCGTATCCACACCATGACGGGCAAGTATCCGGTCGAACCTACGGCTCTTGTTGACGTAAACGAAAACAAAAACGAAAACCATACCGGCAAAATATTGAAGGGTGGTCAACTTTTGATCATCCGTGACGGAAAGACCTACAATGCCCTTGGTCAGGAACTGTAAACGTATAAAAGATATGAGACAACTCTCTAAAATTTTATTGGGTATTTGCCTGATTACGATTGTTGGCTGCGAGAAAAAGCAGGAACCGCAACAGCAACTGCCACAAGTGGTAAAGAACACCACAGGTCATGAACAATGGGACACTCCCGTAGATTATTCCAGTGTCAATAACTGGCTCGCTCTGCCTTCGGCCATCACCAAGGATGTGGACCTTATCTATTTCTATCCCACCTGCTATACACCTACCTCCGAATCCGACCCCAATCTGTGCAGCATCGATCATGCAGGTATGCGTAGTGGGGCTCAGAATCATATCATACAGCAGGCTTCTGCTTTTGAGCAAGACTGCAATATATTTGCACCTTTCTACAAACAGGTGAATGGCACCTATGGTCTGACGCTGACCCAGGAGCAGAACGATACCCTCTTTCAGTATGCAGCCTCCAAGGATGCTTCTGAGGCGCTTGATTACTATTTTGCGCACTACAACGAGGGTCGTCCTTTTATTCTGGCCGGGCACTCCCAGGGTGCTGAGACAGCCATGTACCTGTTGGCTAATTATTTTAAGAGTCATCCTGAATATTACAGTCGTATGGTAGTTGCCTATATAATTGGTTATTCCATCACCTCGGACTTTCTGGCTCGCTATCCTCATGTGAAATTTGCTACGGGTAAGAGCGACACGGGTGTGGTCGTTTCTTGGAATACGGAAGGTCCGGGCAATGATGGTTACCACAATGCCGTTCTATTGCCCAATGCTATCTCCATCAACCCGCTTAACTGGAAATTGGATGCTACGATGGCTGGCGTGGAAGAGAACCTGGGCTCGCTGGATGGGAACAACCAATTAGTAGCCGGTTATGCCGATGCCCAATTGAATGTAAGCCGGGGCGTGTTGGTATGCACAACGGTGGATCCGTCCCAATACGCAATAGCCATGACCGACATATTTGGTCCCCAATGCTACCACGGATGGGATTATGGCTTCTATTATGCCAATATCCGTGCTAATGCAAAAGAGCGTATATCTGCCAAAATGGTCAACATGTTAAACTAAAATACAAACAGTATGAAACAAAAATTCTTCTTTTCGCTGCTGGCAACGATGGCTCTGGCAGCCATCACTCCCGCAATGGCGGAAGATCGTAACCCCGATTACACAACGGCCGATGGCAAAGACTGGATGTACAACCACCAAATTGAGAGCAAACGATGTTCGGATGAACCGGCAATGGCATCCAATATCGACCTTTTCTATGTCTATCCCACGGTATGTATGCAACAGACCGAGTATAGCCTGGCGCATAATGGATTCGTGAGTATTGACGATGAGGGTATGCGTAAAGACACTATATCAATGACCTCTGCCAAAGGGGCATTTTTCGGGAGCGGCATGACTTTTGCCTCCTATACGCAGGTCTATGCACCTTATTATCGTCAAGCCAATATGATTGATGCTATGGCGCATACCACCGAGGACACCCTCATGTGCAATTATCTGTACAATGGTTTGGCATATCAGGATGTGACGGCTGCGTTGGACTATTATTTCTCCACCCTCAACCCAGCGGGCCAACGTCGTCCTTTTATTCTGGCGGGTCACTCACAAGGTTCGGCACTGCTGCGTATAGCAATGGAACACTATTTCTCCCAACCCGACAAGTTAGCACTGCTGGATAGTATGGTGGCTTGTTACGGCGTTGGATTTGGTGTGGGCGAGAGTTGGGCAGCACGCGTAGAAACGGCTACGGGCGTGAAGATGGCCAACGATGCCACTTCCGCCAAAGTGTATATATCCTGGAATACCGAAGGTCCCAACTCCAATGGTGAGGCTGGAATATGGCCTAAGGATGCCATTTCCATTAACCCACTCACGTGGACAACAGATGGCGTAGCCGGACCTGAAAAGAACATGGGTGCCAGACTGGATATGATGAAAGATGAGGTACGACCAGGATTATATGGCGCAGAAATATCCGACCACGGTACAATAGTTTGTCGTGAGATGCCAGCGAGCAATTATATGGATCCAAGTGTAGTCTTTGGCGAAAAAAGCCTCCACGCATGGGACTATACCGCCTATTGGAACAACATCGGCGAGAATGGTATGCAGCGTGCCGCCAAGATGGCGGGTTGGAAGCCTGTGAAAGTGACGGGTTTGGAAGAGCATACGTATATTGCGCAATATATGTATAAAATTGGCATGATGCCCTACGAAGCGGTGCGTGCCGGCGCTACTTACTGGATACCGAAGTCTGCCACATGGGCACAGGTGACCGTGATGGCTTCAGAAGGCTATAAACTGGCAAGTGACAAATCGAACGCCAAAGTGAGTGTCAACGTGACGGAGGCAATGCAGGAAGTGGTGCTGGATGTCACTGGAAATAGTGCCGTATGGGTCTCCCAACGCAAGCCCGACTATTCCTATGCCAAGGATTGGTACCTCAACCATGTACTCCTTCCCAATGAAGCCAAGACCATAGGTGGCGAACCCACGGAAGACACGGGTGTGGATCTGTTCTTTCTTTATCCCACCTCATGCCTTGTGATCAACGACTCGTGCGTGGATGGTGTATGCGATATAGAAGATCAATACATGCGTTCTGAGGAGGGTGTAACTTATTCATGGAACATGGTTGCCAAAGCGTTTGAAGGCATGGTGAATGTCTATGCGCCGTATTATCGTCAAACGCCTGTTGAGAAAGAGTTGCAGTTTACTGACGTTGCACCAACCTATGCGGCAGCCTATGATAGCATTTCCAAGTTCTGGTTCTCCCACGCTCCTTATCAGGATGCCGTGGATGCGTTAGACTACTATTTCACCCAATTCAACCCCAATGGCACGCGTCCCTTCATCCTCGCCAGCCACTCGCATGGTACGGGTATTTTGCATTTGATTATGAAGCATTATTTTACTCAGGAGGAGAAGAAGCCATTATTGAAGAATCTTGTGGCTTGCTATGCAGCAGGAATGGGATTGAGCAAAACCGACATGCAGACGATTGAGAACGGCACCAAGTGCACGACAGGTCTTGTGGGTGGTGTCAAGATGGCCACCGATGCAGCCAGCACGGGCGTCTATATCATGTGGAATACCGAAGGACCCGGCACACCGGACGATATGATGAGTGTCCTATGGCCCGCCAATCCTACTCCGGCCGTTAACCCGCTTATTTGGACGCAGGATACGACGTATGCTCCTGCCATCCTGAATCTGGGTGGATGGCGAGAGTTTGGCGGTTCCATCGAGGCTGGCTTATATGATGCTAAGTGCAATCCCGCGCACGGAACGGTAGTATGTTCGTCTTCTCTTTTGGATGGCCAATATACGGGTTCTCCCCACTTTGGTCTCAAATCATTCCACGCTATCGATTACGGATTGTATTGGAACAATATCCGTCAAAACGCCAACGAGCGTATTCATACGATGACGGGCAAGTATCCGGTTGAACCGACAGGATTGCAGAATGCAGAATGCACGACCAAAGGCCTAATGCAAAATGCAGAATGCAAAATGATGCGCAATGGTCAGCTTGTGATTATTAAGAACGGGAAGATATATAATGCCCAAGGGCAGGTAATTAAATTTTGACAAATCCAATGAACGATTGATATATGATGAAAAAACCGATTTTTTTGCGGCACATCTGCCGCGTTGTATTTTTCGCTGCTCTGCTGGTGCCGGGATGGCAGGTAATGGATGCCGCCACGGCAAAGGTGGAGAGTCAAGATGTGGTCTTACCCTGGAAGGTCTATGGTTCTCGTTCCGGAGAATGTGGATGGGGCGAGAATAAGACCATTGCGTATAGTGGTCTTAATAACACAGGACATCCAAGTGATTACTCCAATGAGCATGGTGTGTGGGGAAAAGTGATAGAAAGAGGTGGTGATGGTAAAAAGGCGATGGTTTATATAGCCTTTTATCACACCCGTACCCTGCCTCCATACGCCAGGGAGGATATGTATTGGCAGTACTACTTCTGTGGAGGTGGTAACAAAACGGATAAACAGATTTTGTACCATCCTAAGGACAGTCTGCACGCAATTGACAGCAAGTGGAACAATCACACGGAAACTTCCTCCAAGGACAGTGAAGAGTTTGGACCGTATACATTTGAGGAATTTCCGAACGCGAGTACGGAATATGATTCGGTTAAAAATGTCCAAACCATTGTCTTTGATAACAGTGACTGTGCCACGCCTCGCACCATCAAGAACTGGCTGTTGGCTGTGTGTGCGATACATGGATCTGACGATGATGGTTATGCCAAAGTAGGTCTGCGTACCGACGCCTACACCTATAACCTGTATTATCCTGAGTTTAACGGAGCAGGTACGGCCGAGAGTCCGTTGCAGATTGGTACGGGTACGCAGTTGCGTAAGTTCGCCACGATTGTCAATTCGGGTGCCGAAGGTACAGCCAATCTCCACGCTGTGCTGACCAACGATATTGATTATACACAATACACGGATAAGGATGCCATGATAGGAACCTCGTCCTATCGATACAAAGGTGTGTTTGATGGTCAGGGCCATACGATACAATTGGCTTTGAATGTACCCGGAGAAAAAGCAGTAGGTCTGTTCCGATATGTGGAAAATGCTACCATTAAAAACCTCAGTATGGCAGGAAGTGTCAACGCCAAATCGTTGATGGGTTCGGTGGTTTGTTACACCTACGGTACGACGGTGTTGAACCAGGTAATTAGTTCTGTCGCACTGACCGCACAAGGTTCGGACGATTTGAGTATCGGTGGTTTGGTGGGTTCTCCCCAAACGGGTACGCTGATGATTAAAAACTGCGCGTTCACCGGTAAGATGCTGAACAGTAATGGTGGCAGGAAATGCGGTGGATTTGTAGCTTATGTGCCTGAGGGTATCAAAACATCGTTTACCGGTTGCTATTTTGCTCCCGTAGAGTTGGGTGTTG
This sequence comes from Bacteroidales bacterium UBA1714, assembly GCA_002317295.1. GTDB lineage: Bacteria > Bacteroidota > Bacteroidia > Bacteroidales > Paludibacteraceae > Colicola. The sequence continues at coordinate 83,698 of DCIY01000022.1, read as the reverse complement.
GTACCAGTGGCAGTTGCACGTTTGCGCGCTGTGGTTCTTCCTCCGATTTGACTTTCACCAATTGCTTCTACACCCAGTCTCTGGGTACTGCACAAGGTACTCAGGTCACCAATGAGCAGATGGCCTCGGGTGAGGTATGCTGGCGTCTGAACGACTCCAAGAGCGGCGGTTCGCCCTGGTTGCAGACCTTGGGTGAAGATAGTTTGCCCGTGCTGTGGGATGCGTTGATGGTCTATGAGCAAAATGGTTCTTATTTTAATTTCCAGCCATCGTTCCGCGGAGCCGGTACGGAAATCGATCCATTCCAGATAGAGAATGTGCTGCAGTTGGAGCAATTCCGCGATATGGTCAACACTGGTTACAATACATTTTGTGCCAAGTTGGTGACGGATATCGATTTGGCCAACCGCAACTGGGAGCCAATGGGTCGTGGCATCAAGACAGGCCGCTGGGCGTATGAGGGTGTGTTTGATGGAAATGGGTATATCATCTCCAACCTCAATGTCAATCCCAGTGCGGAAGATGAGGACTTGTTTATCGGACTGTTTGGTCGTGTGCAGAATGCGACGATTAAGAATCTGATTATCAGGAACGCCACGTTTAATTTCTCGTATACCACTTCGAGTGGTCGCTATGCCGCTCCGATTGCAGCGTATGTGTACAATAATACGACAATCGTCAATTGTGCCGCCATCGGTGTAGTCTCCTATCAGGGTGCTGTCACCAACAGTGGTATTGCCACGATGGACAGTCAAGATGGCAGCAACAGTATGAGCAGTTGTTATTCCGTATACAGCAATGTATCGGCGAATAATAAAGGTATCACTAATTGTTACTATGGCAACGATGTGGCCAGTAAGCACGCCACGGGTGAGTTGACCCATCTGCTCAATAATGGAGATCCTACTCCTTGGGTACAGACCTTAGGGCGCGATGACTACCCGTTGCTGCGTGGCGCGAAAAGTGTGACTAAGTATGGCACCGTGTATGTTAATGAAGAATATTCCGGCAGCGATGAGGCAGGATATGTGGAGACTACTTCCGGCAAGGACTTCCGTGTGATACACCATGGTGGTCGTTTGTACGAATTTATCATCACCGCAGGTACTCAGGACGGCAATGGTATCCATATTCTGCCTGATGCCAATATCCGTCATTATTGTAATGGTCAGTGGACCACGATTTTGGAACTGAGCAATGTCAATGCCGACAGCCTGGCCTTTACCAAAGACTGGTGGGGTGCACTGAATATATTGTCGGGTACGGTGATAGATACCCGTACCTACGATAAGCAGGTACCTACCTTCTGGGTGCGTCAGGGCAATCACACCGATTGTAAGCAAGCCTCTCTATTATGGGTGGCTCCCAAAACGCTGATGCAAACTCCCAACAAGTTTGAACTCAAAGGGGCAGCCGAAACTTCTACGCTGAGTCTGGTGGCGAATTTGGAAGATCCGAAAGCTCCGGCTGATGACGCCAGCGTCAGCTTTACCGATCCCACGATTGGTGTAACGATGGAGGGTGCCGGTCATCAGTCCATGGTATTGACGGCGACCTACAATATGTATGCTGTATCGGTTTGGGATGCCACGGACAATCGTTTTGTGACGGCGATGACCTGTGAGAATGGAAAAAACTCGGTCACCGTAGATCTGCCTCAGTTGGACAGATACCATAACATGGTGGCAATGGCTTATTCCAAAACGATAGAGACCAGCGGCAGTGGTAAGAGCGATACAACGTATGTTAACTATGCGTATCCGTTTGTTCAAAAACCGGTGCACAGTCTGTTACGCACCAATGCCAGCAAGGGTTATACATCCAATTGTCAGTTGGAGTGGGCGATTGCCTTCCCCAATGACTCGGATATGATTGAGGGCGATCCGTATGTGGTAGCTCGTGGTTATAAATCCGACTATTCGGACTATGTGACCCTCCAATCGTTTGATTTGCCAAACTATACCAATACCACTACCGAGCACGATACCCTGTTCGGGTGGTACAATTATATAGACAACACCCCGGTGGACTACACCCAACTGGAACTCACCTCCGATACCCTCTCGGCGTTTGATACCTGGAACCTGAGTGAATCGGCCAAGGCGGTACTGGGTCAGTATAAGTATCCGGCCGGTTATGTGTACTATCAGGTGTATCGTCCCGTTGTATTGGCGATGTGGGATCCCGATACCATATTCTACAAATCGTGGAAGATGTTGCTCACCAACGTGTTACCCACAGTGGACAGCGTACGGGTGATTCAGGATGCGGACTTTGATACCAACCATAAAGTCACCGTACGTGTGGTACTCAATAACCCTTATCCTTGGGATGTGGTGAGTGCACAGGATAGAGATGCCGTATGGCAAGAGGCGGTTGAGCAGCATGCTACCCATCGTATGTTTAACTGGGACAGCAAGGCCTCCATTCTTCTGCACCGTTTCAGTACGGAAGACGAGTTCGACCAGGGTGAGGATGTGATTAGCAAAGAGATTACCATCACAGGTGACCAAATTAGGCAGGACACTGCAACCGGTGCTTACTATGTGGAGTACCAGGATATCGTTTCCATGCCTTTTGTTCATTACCATTACAAGGCCAAAGTCCATGCGGATGATAGTGATTATCCTATCTGTGAGTCGCGCAATAAGTATGTTTTCTCTTCGGAGCCTGCTTATACGGAGGAGTTTGGCGGTATCTACAACCTCAAAGCTACTTGTGGCAGTGTTAAGGGATCGGTGGAGATTACCTGGGAGGCCGATGAGACCAATCATACCACACTCGAACTCCGCCGTCGTGAATACCAACGCGGTTACGAGTCCACCAAAGCATTGGCCGATTGGAGTACCATTCAAGCCACCGGCGGTATCGCCTACGACGATATGGCCAGTGCAGCCGTGGTCAACGAGTACATACTCTCCATCACCACCCGGTATCGCAATCTCGTCTTCACGGATGCAGATACCACGTATGGTTATGCTGCTTATTATGGTTCGCTCAGCGGCCGTGTGCAGATGTCCAATGGCGTCAATATGCCGGGCAATGTGCATGTGAGTGTCAACTGTGACGAACCCTTTATCCTCAACCATGTGACCCATCCCAAGACGGGTGAGACCATTTTGGCCCCCTGTCACTATGATGTGCTCAAATACGATATTCCAACCGATGCCAATGGTGCTTACGCCCTCGATTCCATTCCTTATTATGGAACGGGTCATACCTATACAGCGTATGCTGCCTGCGAGGGGGCTACCTTTGTCAGTCCAACGGGAAGTGCATCGACCATTGACCTTACCTATGAGGATGCCAATTACGAATATACAGGAATCGACTTTACCTGCAACGATACCCGCCATTTCTCGGGTCGTGTGCTGTTCACCAACTCCACCGCGCCCGTACGCGATGCGTACATTAAGGTCAATGGCACCATCCTGCGCAATGCTCAGGGCGAACCCGTAGTCACCGATGCCATGGGTAATTTCAGCTTTATCGTACCGCGTATGGAAGTGACCATTCAGGTAGTCAAACCCGGTCACAACCTGTCCAATGAGGGTTATATCCTCGGTGGAGATAATGCCGACCAACGCACCTTTACGCCTACCCACGACTACGACGGACTCGTTATCGACGACGATACCCGTGTACGTTTGGTCGGTCGTGTAGCCGGTGGTGATATCCAGGGCAATAAACCTCTGGGCTTTGGTCTGAGTTCCAACAACCTCGGTGATAGCATCACCCTGATACTGGCTCTGGAGGGGGATCATACTTCCTACCTGTATTTTGATAAACAAAATCCGGATAAGGTGTCCTATACCCAAACCTTCACACAACCGGTGATGAGTCCGTCTGCCAAAAAACAAGGTATTGCTACTCAGGTTACGTTTGAGGCCAAACGTATCATCGTCAAAGCCGATAATGCCACGGGTGAGTTTTGCTTGGATCTGCTGCCTACCAAGTATGTCATTTCCCAAGTTTATGCCAATGGTTATGGTTCGCTCTATAGCGAGGGCGAAGGATTGATGGTGATGGATCTGGGTGACAGCATCGGCATGAAGACGCATTATAGCGACAGCACGCTGACGTCCTCTACGGAATATGAAGCATCCTTGCGTAAGATTTATCACGCTCCGGTTCAGGTGGACCTGCTGCAAATGCGCAACAATAAGTTCCAGTCTATCTATGGTGCTGAATCCATGGATGTGGAAATGGTCACCGGTAAAAAATCGATGCAACTGAGCTGGATGGATGCTGAGGGCAACGCTCAATACGCTCTTGGACATCCGGTCTTCAAAGGCGGAAACAGCAATTATTACTTCCTGGTTCAAGCCTACGAGCCTTATTACTATAACAACTCCAAATCGGGTAACTACCAGCGTGTACCGATGAGCAATTATCCGGTCAGCATCAGCAATGGTCTGAATAGCAGTAATGGGGTGCAAAAAGATGGGTTGACACTCAACGAATTGGGCTGTGCTACCTTTGTCGTTCAGCCCAACAATACCACCTTTACCATGACCGAAGAGGATGCTTTGCGCTACCTCAGTGCCTCGGTGGAGATCAACGGCTATCACTACGAATCGGATGTCATTGCAGGTTTTGTGACCGGAGAAAAAGACTTTGGTATAGAAGTGGCTACGGCTTACGAGAGTATGCCTACCATTATTGATTATATCCGTGACCCGTATGGTGCCAATTCGTATGCTTATCGCGAGGCAGGTACCACTTACTCGTGGGCACATCATCTGTCAGCCACGACCATGGATATATTGAGAACCAGTTACAGCGTCGGTTGCGGTATCGCCAGTTCGATAGGTCTGGCTGTCCAACAGAATGCCAACTATACCGTGAAGGTGAATGCCAATGTTAACTTTACGTTGACCAATAATTCCACCATGTTGGATGGTGAAATGACCATGCAACTCAAGGATAGACTTTCTACTTCCGCCGACCCCAAAGATCAGGGTGCCATGGCGGATATCTACTTGGGTAATATCAGCACGATGGATATCTACCACTACAAGACGCTCTCTGTGCTGGACAGTATGTGCTGGGCACTGGTTCGTCCTGCTGTTGAGGGTGGTGTCGTCAAGTTGGTGAGCAAGGGTCGCAATGCCAAGGGTGAACCCACCTATCTGGCCATTTGCAATGGTACTACCTGTGCAATGGGTACAGAACGCCTCTTTGCCTACACGCAGGAGCATATCATCAATACGCTCATTCCTTCGCTTGAGGCGCGTCGTGACGAAGCCTTCCGAATCGCCAAGGATGCAGATGAGGCCCAGAAGATGTGTGCTCAATTAGGGCGTATCGTTTATTACCCGAATGGTAATGGTTACAGTTGTTACTGTCCGTCTACCTCGTCGGTGGTTCAGGATACGGTGAAGATGCTCAACGAACAGATTGCCGCTTGGCAACAGTTGATTGCCGCCAACGAGAAAATCAAGATAGATGCCATGGAAGGTACCCCTGACCATGCCTACAGCGTGGCCGGTACGACGATAGAGCATAGCGAAGATGCGTTTACCTATTACCGCTACCGCACGCAAGAAGGATCCAAACCCGTGACATGGAGTGTCGGTGCAGGCGCCAGCGAAAACAATACACCTAAGATCAGTCTTCCTACAAATGGTGCACCGACTGTCAATGATCCAAATGCTAACCAGGCAGATATAAACGATGGAAATAATTTTTATAAAGATGACCTGGGCGACTTCGAAGATATCTCAGCCCCTGCTCGTACACCTCGCAAAGCGGATGGTGACGGAGGCAATTCCGGAAACAGTACGGGCGTGTCCGGCTATGGATTAGTTTGGAGTATCAATATCAGTTACCAACAATCTTCTACGGGTTCGAATGTATACACCGACTACGTGGCTTCTACCGGTGGCTCGGGTTATACGATTACGGCTACGGACAACAGTTATTTCGATATCGATATCTACCATGAGAGTGATAAGTCTGTACTATCTGTTCCGGTATATCTGAAGGGTGATATCAACAGTTATGAATCGGGAACTACAGATGGCAGTCTGCTGGATATAGAATCTTCGGGTTCCATCCAAATGGTGGACAGCAACTCCACGGTACACAGTTATATCTATGTGATGCGCAGTGGTGCGACCCATCATCCATGGCTCGATGCCGACTCCACCTTCTTCTACAAGCCCGATGGTGAACGCCTGCCTTTGGGTACACGTACCATCCGTATCGATAACCCGCAGATCTATGTGGAGAACCCTGTGGCGCATAACACGCCTCAGGACGAGAAAGCAGTCTTCACCCTGCGTCTGACCAACGAGACGGAGATGATCTCTTCCTACGAAGGTGAACCCGCCGTTATGGTGCTGAAAGTGAAAGAAAATACCAACCCGTATGGTGCCAAAATCTTTGTGGATGGTCAGGCACTGGGTAACGGATTGGAGTACAGTCTGCGTCCGGGTCAGGCCATTACCAAGACCCTCGAAGTAGAGCGCGGTGGCAAACCGTATGACTACGAGAATATTGTGCTGACGTTGTCGGATAAATCGCAATCCATCATCGATGAGGCAGCTATCAATATCTACTACCTGCCGACTTCTACACCGGTGAATCTGACCCTACCGGCTCAGAACTTCCTCATCAATACCCTCAGTCAGAAGGATGAGGATGGTAAGTACTATATTGGGGTGCAAATCGAAGGATTCTCAACGACCAAGTACGATAACTTCGACCATATCGAACTCCAATACAAGCGTCAGACCGACGGCGAAGATCAGTGGGTGAACCAGTGTTCGTACTTTGTATCCGACAGCCTGTATGATCGTGCTACGGGTACCAAGGCCATGATTACCACCGAAGGCAGGATAGCCAATATCCGCTTCTATGGCGAACAGGATCCTGTAGAGCAAAAGTACGACCTGCGTGCCGTATCGTTCTGCCGCTTGGGTAATGGCTATACCACACGTTACTCATCCGTCATCAGTGGAACCAAAGATACCCGTTGTCCCGAAGTGTTTGGCCTGCCCAAACCCGTGGACGGTATCCTCAGCTTTGACGATGTCATCTCCCTGCCGTTTACCGAGCCGATTGCTTACAACTACCTCGACGAAACGGCCAACTTCTCGGTGCAGGGTTATACCAACAACTCCGATGTGGACAATTCCGTTGCCTTGTATTTCTCGGGTAACCTTAGTCAACAAGCCATAACGGAAGTGGATCGTGTACTCAACGCCATGGACTTCTCTATGGAAGCTATGGTCAAGGTGGATGCAGATGCAACCGATACGATTGCCTTCCTGCTTATCCACGATGTATATAGTGCCGATTTCAGCAAGAAGATGGCCTTTGGTTATATTCCGCAAGAAGATCAACTCATCTTTGCAACTAACTCACAGAAAGTCTATTCCAAACCCTTGCAGCAGACTTATGGTATCAATCTCACCTCCGCCATGACCCATGTGGGTATGGTGTATACCATTGCTGACAGTACGGTGCATTTCTACGTCAGTGAGCAGGAGGCAGATGTAATCGATGCCAGCAAGGATATACATCCTGTCTGCCATGCCAATGGACCGGTATATATGGGCTATAACATGAAGGGTAAGATGAATAATATCCGTCTGTGGTCTAAGGCACTCAACCTGTACGAGATGACTTCCAAGTACAAGAAACGTCTCTCCTCCAATGAGGCCAACCTCTTGGCTTATTGGCCTGCAGACGAAGCCAGTGGCACAGAGGTGAAGGATTTGTCCAATGGTGCGACACTCTACCTCACCGATGTGAGCTGGTCATTGCCCGATGGCTATAGTGTGGCGCTTGACCACAAGACCATGAACATTCTCTATGATCAGGCACTCAAGTACACGCGCAATAGTCGTGAGGACTTTACCATCTCCTTCTACTTCAAGGCCGATGCCCTTGATGGCGATGCCAATCTGTTTGCTGCCGGTGGCGATGCCCTCGAAGAAACAGGTAAGGACAAAGTGCGTATCCGCTTTATCGATGGCGTGCTGTACTTGATCAGCGAAGGTCAACAAGTGGCCTTTGGCGATGAGAATGACTACGCAAGCGATGGTAATTGGCACTATCTGGCAGTCAGTGTCAACCATGCTCAGAACAAGGCTTCGCTCTTTATCGACGGTGCATTGGTGAACCAACTGGATGCCAACAATATTGGCGGTGTAGCAGGTTCCAGTATCGTCTATGGCGACGCCGCTATGGCTTGTCATATCGACCAGGTACAGATGTGGTCCATGGCCCTGCCTGCAAGTTATATTAAGACGTATTATAATGCCGGACTGACGGGTAAGGAGAAAGAGTTACAGATCTACCTGCCGTTTGAGCAGGAGGCCATGAACGCTCAAGGTACCATGTACACCACCTTCTCTCCGCTCAACCAGGTGATTGTAGAATCCACAGGTGAGATCGCTGGGGATACGGTCATTAACCCTGCGCTCGTAACGGCTGATAATAAGGTCATCTCTCCGGTACGCTCTGCTACCGGCATTGAGAACCTGCCATTCACATGGAAATCCACTGACAACGAGTTGCAGATTACGATCAACAAGACCAACGCTGAAATCAACAACCAGCACGTCTGTCTGATTGTTCGTCGCGTAGAGGACCTCAATGGTAACCCGATGTCCAACGCTCAAATGTGGACCACCTATGTCAATCGCAATGTGCTCACTTGGACTGTCGATCCGCGTGTAGTGGTGCTGTCTTATGGAAGCGGTACCACCATTGCAGCTGCGTTTAAGAATGCTTCCGGTCGCGAACTGAGTTATACACTCGATTGCACCTGTCCTTATATCACCCTCGGACAAACCATGGGAACGATCGCTCCGCTGGGTACTATGGCTACCACCATCACCATCTCCGATGGCCTGGCACCGGGTGTATATCATGCCACCGTCAACCTCATAGACGAAGATGGTCTCTGTTCCGCACTGCCTATTTATATCACTGTGGTGGCTCAGGCTCCTGATTGGCAAACCACAACCGATCCTGCTTACAACCAGTCGATGAACATCATCGCTCAGGTGAAGAAACAGGAACAAGGTAATTGGGTGGTGGATATGTGTCCTAAGGACAAAGTGGCTGCCTTTATCCATAATGAATGTGTCGGCGTAGCCAATCTGTCGGTAGATGCGTTGGCCAATACTTCCCATCTCTACCTGACCATCCATGGCAAAGCCGATTTGGCAGGTCAGGCAGTAGAGTTCCGTCTGTGGAGCGCATTGACCGGTTCTACCTACATTCTGGAGGCTAATCCTGAAGTGACCTTTGCAGCCAAGAGCTTCGTAGGGGCAGATACTCCGGTGGAATTGCGTGCACACGAGATGCGTGTACAAACCATTGCTCTCAATCCGGGTTGGAACTGGGTATCGCTCTATGTGGATCCGTTTGCCGACAAGGGCTTGAACAACCTGTTCTCCAACCAGAAACAGTTCACCCAAGACGATATCTTCCGTACACCGTTTGATAACACCTTTGCTACGTTCCAGTCCAATGGTACTTGGGATGCTACGCTGGATGATATGGATATCCTCAAGGATAATGTCTATCCGATCTATGCCCAGAATGCAGCCCATGTAGAGGTGTCCGGTTCGCTCTATGCGGATCCAACCGTCACCCTCGACTTTACTCAGTCCGAATGGGCGCAAATGGCTTATCTGAGTGATAAGTCCATGGCCATTCGTCAAACCCTCGGTGACTTTGTACCGGGCAGCGACAAGGCTCCTGCAGGTACGATTATCAAGGGTTATGAGGACTTTGCCATTGCTACGGCCGATGGCACATGGGTAGGTTCGCTCGAGTACCTGCGTCCGGGCGAAGGTTACTTCGTTCGCCGCAATGGCCTGCGCGACGCTCTCACTCTCACATTCACGAACACTACCACTACCACCGCTCCCGCCCGCGAAGAAAATCATCAATCATCAATCATCAATAGGACGCAGTCCAATCAATCGCCTACGATGATGCCAATCATCGCTGCATTCGCCGATGGCGATATGCAAGAGGGTGATATCCTGCTCGCCATGGTAGGTAAACAGGTGGTGGCTGTCAGTGAGGCGACGGATAACCTCTTCTTTGTCAGCCTGCACGCCAATGCGGGTGAGACCGTTCAGTTTGCCAAGGTGCGTGATGGCGAAGTGGTAGCAGTGACCTCACAGGGTCTCAAGTATGACGCCGAAGGTCAGGCCGGAACGGTAGAGCATCCGTATCTGATTGACTTCAGTGGAGTAGGTGAGAATGCACCGGTATACGACATCCTCGGTCTCAAGTATGACTATCTGGATGCCGCCACCCACCGCGTCCTCATCCAAGGCAATAAGAAAATAATTAAAATGTAATCATCAATAGCCCTTTTAGGGCGATCATTCATCAATATGAAAAAAATCTTGATTTTTTGCATCATGGCTCTGGCCTTTACGGCCTGCAAGCCGGAGGTGGACTGTGTCACTTCCAATCCCTATGATATGGCCGTTTATGGCACCTGTGTATTTGGGGACAAACCTTCATGGGTAACAGTCGGTAATCTTTCCTTGAGTCAAATGGCGGTAATGGTAGACCAATATGGTGTACCTGCCGCCGTGCAGGAAAACGACCTCCTCGCTGCGTTTGTGGGCGAGGAGTGCCGTGGTGTTGTCTCTGCGTTCAAGGATGCTGAGAATAAGTGGCGCTTCAACTTGGTGGTTTTTGCCACTTCATCGGACACGGATTTGAGTAAATTGCAGTTTACCCTGCGTTATTACTCCACCGCTCAAGGTGGAACGTACACGTCCCAACCTATTCCCTATCAGGACAACGCCATTCTCGGTTCCAACACCGAAGGCTTTGTTCCTACCTGGAAATAAGGGATTGGCCAATGGCCAGGTTTACAGAACAGCGAGGTGACCCAAGTGGTCGCCTTGCTTTCGTTTTTTTGACACTTTTTTGAAGAAAAATTTGCAGATTTCAAAAAAAAGTTGTAATTTTGCACGCTTTTTCGCCGTTTAGGTGAAGAAGGAAGGAGAATCCAATGAATTTGGAACGTCCGAAAAGTATAAATTATTAATTTAAACCAAACAATTTTTATGTTTAATCATTACGAAGCCGCTTTCGTTTTAACTCCCGTTTTGTCTGAGGCACAGATGAAGGAAGCGGTAGACAAATTCGAGAACCTTCTCAAGGACAACGGATGCGCCATCCTGAACCGTGAGGAGTGGGGTTTGAAGAAATTAGCTTACCCTATCCAAGGCAAGACCACGGGTTTCTATTCAATCCTTCAATTTGATGGAGAGCCCGCTATTGTCGAAACACTCGAGACTGCATTCCGTCGTGACGAGAAGGTGATCCGTTTCTTGACCACCCGTCTGGACAAGTATGCATTTGAGTATGCAGAAAAACGCCGTCATGCAAAAACGGCACAAGTTGAACCCGCTAATGTAGAGGAGGCTTAATTATGGCAGATGAAGTTCGTTATCTTACTCCGCAACAGAATGCTGAGAAGAAGAAAAAGTATTGCCGTTTCCTTAAGAGCGGTATCAAGTACATCGACTACAAGGATCCTGAGTTCCTCAAGAAGTTCTTGAACGAACAAGGTAAGATTCTTCCTCGTCGTATCACCGGTACAAGTCTGAAGTATCAACGCAAGGTGGCTCAGGCTGTTAAGAAAGCTCGTCATTTGGCATTACTGCCATACGTAACCGATATGATGAAGTAATTTAAAATGCAGAATTCACAATTCACAATTCAAAATTTAAGATTATGGAAATTATATTGATTCAAGACGTAGCAAACTTAGGCTACAAAAACGATATCGTTAAGGTTAAAGATGGTTACGGACGCAACTATTTGATCCCTAACAAGATGGCCATTATTGCCAACGAAAGCAATAAGAAGATTTTGGCTGAGAATCTCAAACAACAGGCGAAGAAGATCGCTCAAGCATTGGCAGATGCTCAGGCTTTGGCAGAGAAATTGGCTGCTGTTACGCTCGAAGTGAAAGTGAAGGCAAACGAGGATGGTAAGATCTTCGGTACCGTAACTACCGCTGAGATTGCCCAGGCTCTTGAGGCTATGGGTCTGAATATTGATAAGAAGATCATCTCCATTGAACCTGTTAAGGAGTTGGGTGAGGCTATAGCTGTTGCCAAACTGCATCGCGAGGTGAAGGCAGAGATTAAACTCAATGTCGTAGCTGAATAAATTAATTAATGTATGAAGGTTTGTGCAAGTCGAATGTAAGTTTACTTACGCAACTCGACAAAGCCAAAGCTCCAGAAAAAAACAAAGTTTTTTTATGAAACAAGGTATTCATCCCGATAACTACCGCATTGTAGTTTTCAAAGATATGTCAGATGGTACACAGTTCTTCAGCCGCTCTTGCGCTGCTACGAAGGATTCGATTGAAATCGAAGGTACCACTTATCCGTTGATTAAGCTCGAAATTTCGAACACTTCTCACCCATTCTATACCGGCAAGTCCAAATTGGTGGACACCGCAGGTCGTGTGGATAAGTTCATGAGCCGTTACGGCGATCGCAAACGCAAGTAATCTGCTGTTTACTTATAAGGGCGGGCTATGTAGCTCGCCCTTATTATATATCCATCAGGTACACCTAAATTAAAATACATGCACGTGATGTGCGCGCGTATGAACACACGTAAAAAACTCTTTCTGGATTTGGGCCGACAGTTTATTGTGTCGTTGGCCATTTATGTGCTCGTCTTTTTGGTTTTGCTACTACTGGAGCACTACAATCCTGCCCTACAAGGACAATTATTGCAATGGGATAAACTCGCGTTTATCGTGGGTATCCCTGCCAGTATATTAGGTACAGCATATGTGCTGACCATCAAAAACCCCAATAATTATCTGGGATTTTATCCCGGCATTATCATGTCATTGCTGCTCAGTTGGCAGTTTTATCTGCAGGGCAGTTACGACTTGACCCTGTTATATATAGTGGTCTTCATTCCGTTCCAGATTGTGTCTTTGGTGCAATGGCGCAAGGCGGTGATGCAACCGAAACGGCAAAAAATAGACAAGGTGGTTCCTCAGTTTCTCAAAGCGCGTCCTGCCGTATGGTCCGCCGTTATCGGACTGGTGCTGGTTGCACTTGATTATGCGGTAGCGACTTGGATTATGGCCGATGATTTACACCGGGGAGATTGGGAATATAATATCGGTATTAAACTGGCTTCTGCCTTTACGATTGCATCTTCCATTCTGGCTAACTTCTGGCTCATATACAAGAAAAATGATGCCTGGATGTGTTGGATTCTCTATAATATCGCTTCCATTATTCTCTTCCTCGCCATGGGCAACATGTTCTCTGTAATGTTGTTTGTCGTTTGTCTGTTTGTCAACGCCTCGGCTCAGGTGGCTTGGCTTCGTTCTACGGCTGCGGATGATTGGGGTTGGGTGGCTTCGCGCGAACGCATTGAGCAGGTGATGCATCAGTATATGGAGTACCTGTTGCGTCGGGACGGTCGTAAGGAAGACCTGCTGATTCGTCAGGAGCAACGATTGAAAAAACAGTTGGAGAAAAACAAGAAGCGTCGTGAGAGTTTGTTGACTACCCAAAATGGGGTGCAAATCAAGTTCGGTCACATTGTAGATGTGGTGAATGAGCGCATTTATGATGGAGAGATAGAGATTCGCAATGGCAAAATTATGGCCATTCGTGAAACGCAGGTTCCGGAAGGGGCTCACTATATTTTACCGGGATTTGTGGATTCGCATGTGCATATTGAGTCCACCTTGTTGATGCCCGAACATTATGCCCATATTGCGGTGACCCAAGGCGTACTGTCTGCCGTAACCGATCCGCACGAGATTGCCAATGTACTGGGTGAAAAAGGAGTGCAACTGATGATGGATAGCGCCAGCAAGGTGCGTATGCATATCGCGTTTGGTATCCCCAGTTGTGTTCCTACTACCGATTTGGAAACCGCAGGAGCCGTATTGGATGCTCACCAAGTGGCCGAAATGATGGAAGATGACCGAGTGTTTGGCTTGGCGGAAATGATGAATGTACCGGGAGTGCTGAATCATGATCCACAGGTCATGGCCAAGATTCAGGCCGCATTGGATTTGGGAAAGCAGGTGGATGGTCACTGCCCTCAACTCACCGGAGAGGACCTGCTTGCATATATAGCGGCCGGTGTATCATCAGATCACGAATCGTCGACGCTGGCTGAGGCGCAGGAGAAACTGAAAGCCGGTATGTATATTCTCATTCGCGAAGGCAGTGCAGCCTGCAATCTGGATGCATTAGCCCCGTTGCTCAAGGAATCGAATGATCATATCATGTTCTGTTCAGATGATAAGTATCCGGACGAAATGATATTGGGTTATATTGACCAAATGGTTGTTCGCTGCATTCGTCAGGGATTGCCTATGTGGAATGTGCTCAAAGCTGCCTGCGTGACTCCGGTTCGTCATTACGGTTTGTCTCAGGGATTGCTGCAGGTAGGTGATAATGCCGACTTTATCTGTGTACACGATTTGGTGGACTTCTATGTTCGCGAAGCCTATATGGATGGTAAGTGTGTTTACCGTGGGGATATCGTGTTGGACGATATGATGCTCAATCACAGACCAACATATACGCTGGACAATGATGCCAAATGTCCGAACCATTTCCTGGCCACACCGATTACGCCGGAAATGATTCGAGTTCCCTATCAGGAAAATAAACGCCTGCGTGTCATTGGTTCTCACGAAGGCAGTCTGTTGACGGATCAGTTATGGTTTCAACCCCATGTGGAAGCCGGTTGGGTAATCAGCGATACCCAGCAGGATGTACTGAAGATGGTATGTTATTCGCGTCATAGTCAATCGCAACCTCAAGTGGCTTTTGTGCATGGGTTTGGATTCAGACGAGGTGCGATAGCTTCTACCATAGGTCATGATAGTCACAATATTATCGCAGTGGGTGTGGATGATTATGAGATAGCCCGTGCCATTAATCACCTCGTTAAGATCAAAGGTGGATTGGTGGTTTGCGACGGTCCTGAACTCATCGATATGGAGTTGCCTATTGCCGGACTGATATCCGTACGCAATGGTTATCAGGTGGGTAAACGTCACTGCCAAATGAAGGCGATGACCGACCGTCTCGGTTGTAAGTACCGTTCACCGTTTATGACGCTGGCGTTTATGCCCCTTTCTGTGATTCCGGAGTTGAAACTCACCGATAAAGGACTATTGGATACGCGCACATTCTCGTTTACTGATATTTGGGAATAACCAGAAAAAATAATGCTGGAACTTCTGGAATCTCTAGAACTTCTGGCCCCTCACAACTATGTATATCAAACCTAAAAAAGATACATCGCTCAAAGTTCAACAACCCACGGAATTGCTGGCATTCCTGATGCAGCATTATGCAGGGTCTCGAACTTCGGCCAAATCCTTATTGGCCCATCGTCAGGTGTCGGTGAATGGCACTGTGCAGACGCGTCATGACACGCCTTTGCAACCCGGTCATGTGGTGACCATCATTTCCGGAAAAGGCAATGTGGAACTGCATCATCCCAAACTGAAGATGGTGTATGAAGACGAACACCTCATTGTGGTGGATAAACAGCAGGGACTGCTAACCGTAGCCACGGCTCCCGGGGCGACAGAGACTACCGCTTTCTCCATATTGAAAGCGTATGTAAAAAAACAAAATCCCCGCAATAGCATCTATGTGGTGCATCGCTTGGACCGTGAGACAAGTGGGGTATTGGTTTTTGCCAAAACACCTCAAATGCAGGAATATATGCGTACCTATTGGAGAGAATTGGTTACTCGCCGCACCTATGTGGCCATTGCAGAAGGGTTATGGGAGCAACAAGAGGGTCAAATACGTTCCTGGTTCACCGAAGATAAACGCAACGCCGTGGTTTACTCCTCCCCCGTGGATGATGGTGGCTCACTGGCCGTCACCAACTATAAGGTCATTCGACAGACAAAACCTGAATCACAAGATAGCAAGGTCTACTCTATGGTGGAACTGAATTTGGAAACGGGCAGAACGAATCAGATACGTGTGCATTTGGCCTCTAAGGGTCATCCGGTGGTAGGCGATCGCAAATATGGTCACGGTAATGAATCCAGTCCCATAGACCGGTTGTGCTTACACGCCAAAGTGCTGGAGTTTATTCACCCGGCTACGGAGCAGAAAGTGCATTTTGAATCGCCCATGCCACGGGCATTTACACACTTATTTCAATAAATCAGGACGACGCTCCTGGGTATGACGGAGTGACTCTTCATAGAGCCACTCTTCTATTTTTGCCTGATTGCCGGAAATGAGAATATCGGGTACTTTCCAACCCTTGTATTCTGCAGGACGAGTGTACACTCCTGGTTCCAATAGTCCGTCCTGAAACGAATCATTCAAGGCGCTTTCTACATCCCCCAGGGCTCCTGGGAGCAAACGAACAATAGCATCGGTCATGATGGCAGCAGGCATCTCACCTCCGGTGAGCACAAAGTCTCCTATCGTATACTCTTTGGTGATAAAATGTTCTCTTACCCGTTGATCCACCCCTTTGTAATGACCACACAGGATGATGAGGTTTTGTTTTAGGGACAAGGTATTGGCTTCTTTTTGCGTAAATCGTTCTCCATCGGGCGCGGTAAAAATGACCTCATCATAGTCCCGTTGGGCCTTGAGGGCAGATATACACCGATCAATGGGTTCTATCTGAAGCACCATTCCGGCTCCAAACCCAAAAGCATAATCGTCTACTTTGCGGTGTTTATCCAATGTATAATCACGCAAATTATGCACCACAATCTCAGCCAAACCTTTATCTTTGGCTCGCTGAATAATAGAGTGGTTGAGAGGACTGTCCAACAACTCCGGACAACAAGTGATAATATCGATTCTCATAACCTTTAACCTTTCATCAATAGGATTTTAGGGCACTGGATCATACCCGCTTCCTCCCCATGGATTGCATCTGAGGATACGCTTGATTCCTAACCAGCCACCTTTGAATACTCCATATTTCATCACCGCCTCAATCATATACTGGCTGCATGTAGGTGTATACCGACACGATGGAGGCGTCAGGGGAGAAATGCAATACCGGTAAAAATACACCGGAAACAGGGCAACCTTGCGTAGGATGGTTTTAGCGTTCACAAATCTTTTTGATGGCTTTTTTTACACCATGTTCAATGGTGGCATAGTCTTGTATCTGATGGTCTATATAGTTGAAAGCCAATTGGTATCCCTGGGTCACAGTCTCATTATTAAGTCTCCACGCTTCTCGGATGCGTCGCCTCAACAGGTTACGGTCAGTGGCATGGCGAAATAGGGATTTGGGGGCCCAAATCACCACCTGGGTAGGACCAGACTGCACAAGCCAGGTCACGCGCAACGGCCAAACGGTCAATTTATGCCCCGTCTGGTATAAGTGCTGAATGCGGAGTTGTCCGCATAGCCTGGTCGATTTATCAAAGTTGCGCTTCAAGGTAGTTATTGATGGCAGCGGTTATACTGGGACATTCGGGAGTGGGAGCGATGATATCCGGTTGAATACCCGCTTCCTGAAGGGCCGTTATGGTGTTTTGACCAAAGCAGGCAAACACCTTATCTCCCTGTTTGAGTTGCGGAAAATTGTGCATTAATGAGGTAACTCCGGCGGGGGTAAACAACACAATCATATCATAATCCAGCGGTTCATTCTCGGGCCACTGACTGGACACCGTACGGTACATTACGGCCGGTGTGATGATAATCTTTTTTTCTGCAAACATATGCAGGATATGATCGTTATGAATATCGGACATCACCATCAGATATTTCTCATTGGGCCGGCGATTCATGGCCGGTAACAAATCTTCAAAATGGTTATTCTCAGCAAAAAAGACCTTGCGTTTGCGATATTGAATATGTTTTTGCAGATAATTGGCCACTGCTTCCGAAGCACAATAATAGTGCATCGACTCCGGAACCTGTATCCGCATTTCTTCACAGATGCGGAAATAGTGATCAATAGCCATGCGCGAAGTCATAATCACTGCTGTATAGTCCAGTGGGTTGATGCGCTGGAGACGAAACTCCACACCGCTCAATCCTTCAGTATGAATGAGCGTCCGAAAATCGATTTTTACCCCAAATTTGCTTTCCATATCGGCATACGGATTGTGTGCCAATGTAGGACTGGCCTGTGAGACCAACATTTTTTGTATTTTCATCCTTTTATGATTATAATTTCCAAAGTTGTAACAGGTACAATACTCCCAGTATTGGCATTACTTCCACCGTCATCAGGTAGAGTAGTGTATAAGGAATGGTAATCCACCGTATGGGGATGCTGCGCAGCAACTTCATCATGATGGCTATCAGGTATAGTATAACCAACACCATAATGACTCCATTCATAACCGGTAATACCCCAAACCGAACGATGGTCAATAGGCATGGGTATGTCAGCATGGCAACAGCAGTCCATAAGAACACGTAGTGCGTATAGATGAGTCGAAACTGGCGGGTCAAATTAAATACAAAATTAACCCATGCAGCCAACGCTAATTTGACTCCATGCATCAGCAGAATCAATCCAATACAGATGCATAAGCCCCACGGAGTACAATGTTCCATATTGCCTGCCATCAGGTACAAACCCATACCCAGGACCATTGAGCGAAACAAAATGCCCAAAATATGGGTGAGGATTTGCGACTCCATCTGGTTGTATCCACGACGCTCAATAGGACTGATGACATTGCGAAAAGCATCCACAATAATGCCTCTTCTGGAAACCTCCATCATGCCCAACATCAGCAACGGCAGAAGCATGAGCCATCCTACCCAAGGTGCGGACCAAATTGTCTGTATGTCAGATAGCAGCTTCACGACGGATTTTCGTGTCCCAATGCGGGGCGTTAATCAAAGCCGGTAATACTTCTTGCGGTTCCGATACGACGGTAAACATCTGCTCCCGGTGAATGGGACGAATAAAATGCTCTTCTACCATTCGGTCAAAATAATAAAGTAACGGATCAAAAAAATGTTCCGTATTGAGCATAACCACCGGTTTGGTGTGCAATCCCAACTGCTTCCAGGTTAAGCATTCTGCCAACTCTTCCATCGTACCAATTCCTCCGGGCAAAGCTACCATGGCATCGACCATTTGGACAATCTTAGCCTTACGCTGATGCATCGAACCAACCACAATGGTTTGCGTACTCAGGGGATTGTTCCACCCCTCATCTACCATAAATTGAGGAATGATACCAATCACTTCACCGCCTTCACTCAAGGCTCCGTCCGCTACTTGTTTCATCAGACCTATTCCTCCGTCTCCGTACACGAGGCGTATGCCCTCGCGCGCGATGATTCGCCCCAAGTTATAGGCGGCCAGATTAAATTCTTGGCGCAACTGATTAGACGAAGCACAATATACTCCAATAGTGTGGATTTGTGACATACGTACGTAATTTTTTAAAAAATCGTGCAAAATTACAAAAAAAAACCGACATATTTGGTATTTTCAAAAAAAAAATGTAATTTTGCATCAAATTTTTGCATATTTGCTATGAATTTGGAAATAAAACCGGTAAAAACGACCAAGGATCTTAAAAAATTCATTCAATTTGCGAATGATCTGTATGAAGATTGTCCATACTATTGTCCTCCTTTGTGGTTCGACGAGATGAATGTGTTTGATGCCAAACACAATCCGGCTCTGGAGGTGTGTGACAAACAGTTGTTTTTAGCATACAGAGATGATCAGATTGTCGGACGCGTTGCTGCGTTAATCAATTATAAGGCCAATGAACACTGGCATGTGGACAAGGTACGTTTTGGATGGTTCGATTTTATGGACGATCTCGAAGTCAGCCATGCCTTGCTTGATGCCGTCAAACAATGGGGCAAAGCCAAAGGGATGAAAGAACTGAATGGTCCGGTGGGATTTACAGATTGGGATCATGAAGGTTTGCTCATTGAGGGGTACGAGTATCTGGCTCCGTTGGCTTCGTTATATAATTATCCATACTATGTGCGCCACTTGGAAGCGTATGGGATGGAAAAGGAAGCAGATTGGATAGAGTATCAGATTACTCCTCCCACACAAATACCAGATCGCATTATACGCATGAGTCGCGTGGTGCAGGAGCGCAGCCATGTGCATGTGGACAAAGTTCGGTCCAAAAAGGAGTTGGTCAGTAAGTATGGTATTTCGTTTATGGATGTGTTGGATACGGCTTACCAGAAACTATACAATTTCCAACCTATGACCATGCGTCAAAAGGAGTATTACAGAGATATGTACTTCCCTTTGCTGAACTTTGATTTTGTATGCATTGTGGTCAATGACAAAAATGAAATTGTGGGGGTAGGAGTAGGGATGCCGGATATTGCCAAACAGGTCAAGCAGTGCAAGGGCAGATTGCTGCCTTTCGGTTGGCTCAAACTGTATCGTGCTCTGCATGCCAAAAAAATTGATACCTTTGATTTGCTGCTGATTGGTGTTCGTCCAGACTATCAGTCCACCGGTATCGATGCGGTGATATTTGCGGATATGATTCCGTACTTTATCCAATATGGTATTCAAAAAGTGGAGACGACCTCCATGCTGGAAACCAATACGCGCGTTCATGCGGTGTTTGCCCCATATGACAAGATTCAGCACAAACGCCGCCGTGCATATAGTCTGATGATTGAATAAAATAGGATGATCAAAGAAGAAACATGGGTAGAAAATCTCCGTGTGCTGCATAAGTATGAGGATGATTACCGTTTGCGCCATACTCCGGAGCGTGAAACGATTCTTCGTACCATCGTGGAACACCCGCAGGCTTTTTCTCCCTCGGATGTGTATTCGTGGGTCAAAGATCAGCATATCAGTCGGGCTACGGTATACAACACCCTTAATCATCTTGTTTCGGCACAGATTTTGCACTGTTTACGCCAGCAGACAGATTCTAAACGATTACAATATGAATTGGCATTGACGCAAACCAACCATATTCAACTCAAGTGTACCCGATGTGGTCGTGTGTCCAATATCAAAGATCCTGCTATCAAGAGGCTCATTTTTGATCGACGGTTTTCCAATTTTGCCACTTCGCACTATTCGTTGTATATCTATGGAGTTTGCCATGTATGTCGTAAACTTAAAATTGGTAAATGATTATGGAACAATTTGTTATGGCTAATAATCTGTATTGGGTGCTATTTATCGGCATCGCTTTACTGAGTTGGATTGTGTCGGCTTCGCTGGAGCGTAAGTTTAAGAAATTTTCTCAGGTGGCTCTGCCCTTGACCGGTAAGCAGGTGGCGGAACGCATGCTGCGGGAAAATGGCATCACCGATGTTCAAGTCGTTCGTACAAGTGGTCACCTGACCGATCATTACAATCCCACCGACAAGACACTCAATCTGTCCGAATCGGTGTATGATGCTGCCAATGTGGCAGCCGCAGCGGTGGCAGCCCATGAGTGTGGTCATGCTGTGCAACATGCCACCGAATATGCCCCCTTGGGACTGCGTTCCGCATTGGTTCCCGTGGTCAATTTTGCCTCCCGTTGGATGACGTGGATTCTTTTGGCAGGTATCTTAATGGTTCAGTATTTTCCTATCTTGTTGGAAATAGGAATCGGACTATTTGCATTAACTACATTATTCAGCTTTGTCACCCTGCCGGTGGAGGTAAATGCCAGTCAGCGTGCGGTGGCTTGGCTCAGTGAAACGGGACTCACAGATCGTGAGACCACCGAAATGGCTTCGTCCGCATTACATAGTGCTGCCTATACCTATGTAGTCGCTGCATTAAGCAGTTTGGCCACGTTGATATATTACATCCTGATTTTGGTTGGTCGCCGAGATTAAGGACGATTAGGCCCTGTAGCTCAATTGAATAGAGTGTCAGATTCCGGTTCTGAAGGTTCTGGGTTTGAGCCCCAGCAGGGTCACCAATGTTGATCGATAAACATGACTGAGGTAGAAGGCGAATATAGCTACCAGGGTATTTATGTCCAGGAAGTAGACGCACGCTATTTAGAACGGGATCTGGTACGTACAGCGGCACTGATTGATCGGCACCGTGAGTTTGTCGTTCTATTAACTCACTACAACGATTTACTCGTCACCGATCACGTATTGGACTATGGCTTACTCAGCAAACTCATGGGTGTGACCATCGGGTTGTACGAGGAGCGAGATCAGGTCATTCACACGCGTTACCCCTTTCGTCATGTTCATGTCACCTATGGCCCCGATGTGGAGAAAGCCATATCGTCCATCATCGATGTGGTGGTCAAGTATCCCGAGATTCATCGCGATTATTCCAAGCGCCATTTGGCTGTCCGAATGTTGGAACGCCATGAGGAGATGTTGGAGTTATTGCCTGAGTGCCCGGAACTGGTCAAGGCTGCGGCCCATCAACGAGCAATTATCTTGGGCGAATATGGTCAAACGGCGGCTGAGGTCATTGCCCGTGCCCGCCAGGGTTTCGTTCATGGTGCCCTGGAAGAAACGCTCCGCCATGCTCAAAACGATACAGGCCATTCTGTCTCGGACAAGATAGACAAAGTGCTCACCAATCGTTGGCTCGGTTTCCCTATTTTGTTTGCCATTTTATACCTCGTGTTTACCTGCACCTTTACATTGGGTGCAAAACCGCAAGAGTTGATTGCCAATGGGATAGATGCTTTATGTACATGGCTTGGAACCGTGCTTCCGGACGGTTGGCTGACCAGTCTGTTGGTAGACGGTATTGTTCAAGGGGTGGGAGCGGTATTGAGTTTTCTTCCCAATATTGTCATTTTATTCTTATTTCTCAGTATCATGGAGGATACGGGGTATATGGCCCGTGCCGCCTATTTGATGGATAAGATCATGCACAAGGTGGGACTCCACGGCCGTTCATTCATTCCCATGTTGGTTGGCTTTGGATGCAATGTGCCGGCAATCATGGCTGCGCGCCATATTGAAAACAAGAAAGACCGGACACTGACCATGCTCATGATTCCATTCATGTCCTGTTCGGCCCGTCTGCCCGTATATATGCTCTTTGTAGGTGCATTCTTCCCCGGCAACAAGGCACTGGTAATGATGTCCATGTACATCATCGGTATTGTCCTCAGTATTCTCTTTGCGATGGTGATGAAACGCACCCGTTGGTTTCGCCAACCCGAGCAGGACTATGTCTCCACATTGCCCGCGTTCCGTATGCCCACATGCAAGAATACAGGACAGCATATTTGGGACCGCACTTGGGATTATCTCCAAAAAATCGGCACCGTCATTCTGTGGGCCAGTATCGTCATCTGGGCGCTCACCTTCTTCCCATCGGGCAGTATGGATTTGGAGCATTCCTACTTGGCCATGATTGGTCAATGGACCGAACCTTTGGTGCGTCCGTTGGGATTTGATTGGAAAATGTCCGTATGTCTTCTCACCGGTCTGCCGGCCAAAGAAGCCATCGTCTCCACCATGGGCATTCTCTATCAGGGGAACGCCACCTTATCCGCCTTTACCCCATTGACTGCCTTTGGGTTTATGGTATTTGTACTGCTGTATTTCCCCTGTATTGCTACCATAGCTACCTTGCGACGCGAAGTAGGAAGACGTTGGGCATGGTTTACGGTGGTTCATTCTCTAATCTTGGCTTGGAGCATAGCCTTCCTTATTTATCAGATAGGATTATTATTAGTATGAAACGTATAGGAATATTCGTCGTGATGACGTTTTTTCTTCTCGTATGCGCTCAGGCGCATGTGGAAGGAGTTGTGTTGGATGATCAAGGTCAACCTTTGGTCGGAGCTAACCTTTGGTGGGTGCATACTACCATAGGAATCACTACCGATGAAAATGGAGCATTTGAAACCGAACCCGTTCATTCCACCCACAAACTGGTGGCTTCCTATATCGGATATCGCAACGATACCCTGGAAGTACACGAACATCAACCGGTTACTTTTGTTTTGGTTAGTGACCGGATTCTCGATGAGGTGGTGATTGCGCAACGCAAATTAGGTGTACTGCGCTCCCGTGTTTCTGCCATCGATGTCCAAACTATCACCGGTGAAGAACTTTGTCGAGCCGCCTGCTGTAACCTGTCCGAGAGTTTTGAAACTTCAGCCTCGGTCGATGTGGCCTATGCCGACGCAGCTACCGGTGCCAAACAGATACGCCTGTTGGGATTAAGCGGAACCTATGTCCAGATGCTGACGGAAAATACCCCTTCCATTCGTGGCTTGGCCCAAACCTATGGCATGGAATATGTACCCGGCCCATGGATGCAAGCCATTCAGGTCAGTAAAGGTACATCTTCGGTAGTCAACGGCTATGAGGCACTGACCGGCCAAATCAATGTCGATTATCTCCATCCGCATCAGGCCGATCCGCTGGCCATCGACTTTTTCATCTGCAAAGACCTGATGGCGGAAATGAGCATCACTGGCGGTTGGAAAGTGGACTCTATCGCCCAAACGGCCTTACTCGTTCATGCCAAAGGTATGTTTATGCAGGAAGATGCCAACGGCGACGGATTTACGGAAATGCCTAAAGGATATAATCTCAATGTGCTGAATCGTTGGGGATTTAAAAAAGGCATTTGGGGAAGCAAATTACTCGTCAGAGCCCTATATGATCAGCGTATCATGGGACAGATACCTCAGGCCCAGGCATTATCTGAATCCCCTTACGTGATTGATTTGAGAACACGTCGTATAGACGGCATCTGGAAAAACGGCTTCCAGTTTGATGAACATTTGGAACGTTCATTAGGTATCATCGCTTCTGCCAACTATCAGGACCAGGACCACCGTTATGGACATGACCTTTGGGATGCGTCTCAAACCAATGCGTATCTCAATGCTATCTATTCCACCTTGTTTGATGACGATGCCATTGATCCCAACGAACTGCATCGTCATCAGTTGTCCATCGGTCTCAGTGCCAATTATGATCGCTATCGGGAATCATTGTTGCGGGATACAATGGTCGATTTGTCGCGTCAGGAATTGACTACAGGTGTGTTTGCCGAGTATACGTATAACTACACGGACAAACTGACACTTTTAGCTGGACTGCGGGAGGATTATTCCTCTACCTACGGATTGTTTACTACGCCGCGTCTTAATATCCGTTATACACCTTTCCCGTGGTGGACCCTGCGTGGTTCGGTGGGCCTGGGTTATCGTTCCGCCTGTCTGATTGCGGATAATGCCGGTTACCTGGCCTCCAATCGACAATGGATTGTCCCCGGTCAGTTGGAACAGGAAAAATCCCTGAACACCGGTGGGACAATGACGTTCTATATTCCTATGGGAAATCAGGAAATGAGTCTGACGGCAGAGTATTATTATACGCGGTTCTTAGGCGGAGTGATTACCGATATCGATCGGGATCCGTCTCGCGTATGGATATACAATATGGCGGACATAGAGAATGCGCAGCGTTTTGCGCACAATTGGCAGATAGAGGCCAATATGGAAGTGCTGCCGGGTTGGACTTGGACCTTGGCTTTCCGCTATACGGATCCCAAAACGACCTCGTACAATTCCGTAAACAAAGCATTTGAAGTGCGTCAACAACCCTTGCAAAATCTGTATAAAGGCATCATCTCTACCTCTTATCAGACACCTGGCAAAACTTGGCAGTTTGATGTCACGGCGCAGTTTAATGGACAGGGTCGTATGCCGGACGGATTTGTGATACCGGAGGGTAGTAAGCAGTATTACACCAAGAATGGGGTATTGTACCATACATGGTATCCGCAACTAATGGCACAGGTGACGAAGTTTTTTCATAACTGCTCCATTGCCATCGGTTCGGAGAACATGACCAATTTTGTCCAGGAAAGACCCGTATGTGGTGAACGCAATGTCCACGGATTTGTGGATCCTTCCTCCGCTTCCTACGATGCCTCCATGGTGTGGGGACCCATCAGTGGTTGGGACATCTTCTTCAACTTCAACTGGCACCTGTAAAAATTTGCTGAATTTTCACTGCAATTTCCGTAAGTCGCCCGTAAGTCGCCCGTAAGCAGAGCGTAAGTCCATGCTACTATACGGCCAGGAGGCGTATAGGGAGGAACATAGTTTGCCTTATTTTCTGCCGAAATCTGCGGGAATCTCTCCCCATAAACAGGTTTCCCACTTGTAGATAGGAGTGGTCCATGTGTTGGTGCGTAACCACTCTTCAGCCTTGCGAACCATGAAGAAGAGCTCCTGATTTTCTTGTGACCAATCCAACTTGGATTTACACTTTTTCTGCCTCACCCATGCCAAAGCAGTTACGCTATCCGTATAGAGTGCCCAAGGAAGATGATATTTTTTCAGATAGGCCAAACCCAATACCAAGGCCAAAAACTCACCCACATTATTGGTGCCCTTCACAAATGGACCCCGGTGAAAAACCTCCGTACCCGTGTCTGCTATCACACCCCGAAACTCCAATACTCCTGGATTACCCGAACATGCCGCATCTACAGCCAAAGCCGGCAATACAGGCTTGGGTCGGGTGGACTCACTCGTGGGTGGCGTAAATAAAGTGGGCTGTTGAGCCATAAACTCTAAACTGTAGCGAAGCGTTCTCTAAACTGGGCCTATGCCCATCGATTGTAGTCCCTCCGAGAATCGAACTCGGATCTAAGGTTTAGGAAACCCGTATTCTATCCATTGAACTAAGAGACCCCAAAAAATGACCTTTCGGGCTGCAAAGTTACAAAAAAAATTGCATATGTGCAAAAAAAAGTGTAATTTTGCAGTCATGAAGAAAGATGCATATTCTCGTTTTGCCCGCATAGGGGGCCTTATTGCCATCATTATCCTGCTGGTTATTCTGTTGCGCACCTGTCATGGTTGTCAGCCTGAAGTGACGCCCGTGGAGCAGGACGAACAGATGCCTGTTCAACTTCAGGAGCAACCTCAACCAGATGCCAAATTGGTCAGTTACCCGGGTCGGTCAATCAAATACGCTGAGAAATTTCGTGATTTGAATGCCCAACATCTGGAGGCTGCCCATGCAATAGGGTTGTCCCATTGTCCAGCCAATCGCGAAGAGGCAATTAAGATGCGCAAAGAGTTGGTGGAGATCAAATCCAATGCCAACTATATTGTGGAAGATTTGACGCACTCCATTCCTTATCTGGTACCCACCGCAGCGCGCCGTTTGGATGCCATTGGTGAAGAGTTTGCTGATATCCTCCGGCGCAACGACTTACCCCATTACCGTTTTCATGTGTCCTCCATATTACGCAGTCAGGATGATATCAAGCGACTGCAACGCAGTGGAAATGTCAATTCGACACAACAGTCCGCCCATGTGTATGGCACCACCTTTGATATAGCCTATTGGCGTTATGATAAAGTAAGTAACACCACCGATTATATGACGCAGGACAATCTCAAACTGGTCATGGCTCAAGTGCTATTAAATCAACAACGCGCCGGACATATCTATGTCAAGTACGAGGCGAAGCAATGCTGCTTCCATATTACTGTGAGGGACTAAACTTTATTTTTTCTTTTTCCACCAACCAAGCACCCAGCGATCCAGAGCTACTAATGTGCCCGGAAGTACGGTAAGAATCAAAAAGATGCTTACAAAGGCGCCAATGGATATACATCCGACAATGGCGGAAATGGCCACGTCATCTACCAGCAAGGCCATCACACCTGGCCCCAATACCATAATCAGTCCAGAGGTCATAATCGTTGGTATGGCACCATGATATGCCTCTTTGGCCGCTTCATATTGCGCCATGGTGCGACGATACTCTTTGTAGTAATTGGTATAGAGGATACCATAGTCAATGGTAGCTCCCATCAGGATACTTTGTGCAATCAGATACGCCAAATAGAGCATGTGTCCGGACATAATGCCGGAAAAAATGACATTCACATACACGGCAGTCATGACCGTCATGACCAGAATAGTCGGAACAACCAGCGAACGGAAAGACAAGGCCACAATCAGGAAAATGGCTAAAATGGTCAACAATGTGATATGGCGCATCTCATCATTGAATCCTTGTTTCATTTCACTAAACATCACCGATTCGCCAATCTGATAACAGGGATGATCCAATAACTCTTGCGACAGACTGTCCAAACGATCCATATACGCATAGGTTGCAGGGGATTCATCTGGAACATTGGACACCACAATCATCATGGAATAATCGTCATGGGCCAACATGGAAATAAAACCGGATAACATGGTTTGAGCCGAATCAATCATTTGACAGGTCTGAGGATCCAGCACTTCTACCGCCTGCGGAATATGAATCAATGTATCGGAAACATAGGCCAAAACCTGTTCCGGACTCATGGTCAGCGTAGTATCATAATGATGAATACTGCCATAATAGGCATACAGCATGGCTACTTCCTGAATATCAATCGCTTGCCCCAAACGCCTAAAATAACGCGTAGTCTGCTCAGCACTATACGCTTTGGTCGAATGCATCAGATAATCAAACAATTCTGCCTGACGCTCCTGTTTGGTTTTGCGTTTGGGTTGGGGTTGTTGCACCAAAGGAGAAAGGGACTGTACTATGACAGGTTCTTCCACCATGGGTATCAGGGCCATTGTATCTGCAGCAACCGGTTGCGGACGTTGGGCTTTTGCCATGGCAATAAGCTGTTGATCAGTCATCTCCAAACCGATAACTTGTAACCATTCACTCAATTCTTGTGCGGGGGCCGAAGCATTTAGAAAGGCTAAATCCATGAAGTGCTGACGGACAAGCAACCCTTGTTTTTGTTCCTTGCTGACCAATTTAGACAACGCTTTGCGTTGGAATAAATCGTCAGTCAGGAAGTGCACATATTGCATCGGGGTCATGGTCTTACCTGTCTTATAGAGGGCATAGATAATCTTGGTCTGACCAGGCGTTGAACCAATAAAATCAGACATCTGTTGTACATCCATTGCCTGACTCAAAAGGGCCGTATCAGTCAACAAACGAAGCGATTGAGTCAACTCATTGGGTTGGGTTTTAGCCAACTGCTTGCAGAACGGAATGATCTCGATATCATTGGAGTCAGGTGCATGTTTTGGCACCACAATCTCAGGAATATCTGCTTTTACAACAGGATCGATGGATGAAACAATCTCAGAACCGGTCTGTGGTTCTGGCTCTGGAATAACCATGGTTGCTTCAAGAATATCCTCTTGTGCAGACTCGTCTAACAACAAGGCCAACAGACCCATTTGCTCCCGCATGGAATCGTCAATTACGGACGCAAAAAGCGGATTGCTGATGCAGTCGGATTCAATAAATCGCATCAACTCGGGGAAGGGTATGTGCAACGTATCGGATGCTCCGGAATGCATGTAATACACCAATTGCATCATGTGCGGTGTGAGCAGCGTGGGATTGGACAAATCGAACGGCAAATAGTCCGACATATCTTGTCCCAATTGGAAAATATAATGCACCAAATCCTCTGCCGTATAGGTTTGTTTGAGTAAGGTGGGATAAGAGATAACGGATAGCGTGGAGGTGTCTCGCAACAAACTGTCATTCAACGCAATCACCTGCATTTCGTCACGGGTATCATACAACATGACCGTGGTGTTGGTCTTGGGGAAAATTTCTGCTATGCGACTCTCTGTATTAGTAGAAAAATAGATGTCGGTTTGTTTGGAAAAAATAAACGAAACGACCAACAGACTCACGGCCAAAATGGCCATACTCACCTTGTGATGGGTCACCAGATAACTGATGCGATTGGTAGGCATGAGGGGCGTCGCTTTGTGGGTGGCAAGCATTCCACGATGGCATAACATCAGTAAGGAAGGCAGGAATGTGAAGGTGCAAATAAGACTGCATACGACACCTTTGGCCAATACAACGCCCATATCCATGCCAATCTTCAGCCGCATAAACGCCAGCATCAGCAGTCCGACAATCGTGGTCAGGGCACTGCTCATGATGGGCTTAAAACTTCTGCGAACGGCCCGATTAAGCGATTGGACTATAGGCAACTGATCCTGTATCTCCTGACGATAACGATTCATCAGCACAATGGAGTAGTCCAATGACAACACCAGTTGCAAAATGGCTACGATATAATTGGTAGTAATGGATACGGAGGGCAGTAAGGCATTGGTGCCAATATTAATCACCACAGCCACCCCTGCTGTGAGCAATATCATGAGAGGATCCAACCACGATTTGCCCATGATAATGAGAATGATCAAAATCAGGCTTCCGGCAATGATTAATGCTGAGATGGGAGGTGTCGCACCATCCTGACTGGTTTCAACCACTACTT
This sequence comes from Bacteroidales bacterium UBA1714, assembly GCA_002317295.1. Lineage (GTDB taxonomy): Bacteria > Bacteroidota > Bacteroidia > Bacteroidales > Paludibacteraceae > Colicola. Next base: position 53,487 of record DCIY01000022.1, on the reverse strand, counting down.
CTGGACCAAAGTCTTCCCGAATAACAAAACCTAATTTCTTTTGATCGATATTCTTGGGCACCACAATGTCATACAGCGTGTACAGGCTATCCTTACTGGCTCGATAGGTAACGGCTTGAATATCAGGATAAGACAACAGCAGCGACTGAATGACATCCCGTTCATTCTGATGCAGACCTGGGAACATCGCATGAACTTCCGGTTGGGCCATTTGGGTGGCGGTAAAATCCGTCATGAGAATATCCAATCCCTGCTTCATTTGGGAGTCATCTGGCAAATAGCGTGTCATGTCGCTATTCACTTTGACGCGGGGCATCATGATGGCACAAACCATGGTAACCAAAAGGGTAAGGCCAAAGAATATGTAGTGATTTCTTGCTTTCATCATGTCATTATTTTCGTACTTTCATATACAAATACATACCTATGCCCAAGAAGGTAAAATTAGGTATCCATACCGCCCAAAACGGGGTCATAACTCCTCTCACAGAGAAGGTTGTGCTGACGGTAGAGAATAAGATATACAACGCAGAAAGGGTAATACCTATACCCAGGTTTTTACCCATACCTCCCCGAATTTTCTTACACGATAATGTCACTCCCAACAAGGTCATGATAAATGCACCAATCGGTGAAGCCCATCGCTTCCACCATTCCGTTTCAAACGCTTGCAAATTGCCGGTTCCTCGCTCCCGTTGACGCTGCATATATGCACGCAACTCCGGATTAGTCATTTGTTGTGCCTGCTCAGCTGTCACAAACATTTCGTCGGGTTTCATCATGATTATCGTATCCAATCTCTCCCCACGAATCATAGTCTCGTGCATGCCGGAAAAATCACGACGGGTATAGGAATCGAAATGCCAACAATAGGCAGAATCATATACAATGCGGTCGGCCGTCAGACGCATCGTGAGCGTTTTACCCTCAAAATGCTCCAAGGATGTACGATAACCCATACGACTGTTGAGGCGGAAGGATTCGATATACAGTACAGTATTGGGATTCACTTTCATTTGTACATTGCGCGCGTTCTCCGAAGTGAAGTGCGAGATATATTTGTCCTCAAAATCCAGCAATTTGCCGGAAGCCGGTGGAATGATGTATCCACCTAACCAAAACAATAAACCAAACAAAAATGTGGCTGACAACAGATAGGGCAACATCAGGCGCTGGAAACTCATTCCTGAGGCCAGCATGGCAATAATCTCGCTATTGCCTGCAAGTTTGGAGGTAAAGAAAATAACCGAAATGAAGATGAACAGCGGGCTGAACATATTCATGTAATACGGAATAAAATGGATGTAATATCCGAAAATAATCTCCTTCGCACTGAGCGAATACTCAAAAAAATCGTCCATCTTCTCAGTCAAATCAAACACGATACCGATACTCAGTATCAGAATGATGGAGAAGAAGAATGTCCCCAGAAACTTACGGATAATATACAGGTCCAGCTTTTTCACAGGCGACGGGTTATAAGATGCATGGTCGATTCTTTCCAGGAATGGAAGTCTCCTTCCAAAATATGTTTTCTGGCTTCACCCACCAACCACAAATAGAAACAGAGATTGTGAATGCTCAATATCTCCAACCCCAACATTTCCTCACTGTGAATCAGGTGGCGCACATAGGCACGTGAATATTCGTGATCTACATAACTGGTACCATCAGGATCCAGTTCTGTAAAATCGTTTTCCCATTTCTGATTGCGCATGTTCATCACTCCCTGACGGGTAAAAATCTGTCCGTTTCTTCCATTGCGGGTGGGCATGACACAATCAAACATATCTACACCTCGTTCAATGGCTTCCAATATATTCCAGGGAGTGCCAACGCCCATCAGGTAACGGGGCTTATACTCAGGAAGAATGTCATTCACCACCTCAATCATCGCATACATGTCTTCTGCCGGTTCTCCTACGGCCAAACCACCAATGGCATAACCATCACGGTCCAAATCACGTAATCGTTTGGCCGCTTCCTGGCGCAAATCGGGATAGACACAACCTTGTACAATCGGAAACAGGTGTTGATGATAACCATACAGGTCTTCTCCCGAATCAAATGCCTGAATACAACGATCCAACCAACGATGAGTGCGATTCATGGATTCAGTAGCATATTGTCTATCAGCCGTTCCCGGACAACATTCGTCAAAAGCCATCATAATATCGGCTCCTATCTCCCGCTCAATCTGCATCACACTCTCCGGCGTAAACATCAGGTGACGACCATCAATATGCGATGAGAAACGAACGCCCTCTTCGCTCATTTTGCGGATACCGCTTAATGAGAATACCTGATATCCTCCTGAATCGGTCAAAATAGGACGAGGCCAGTTCTCAAACCGATGTAACCCTCCTGCCTGATGCAAAATCTGTGTTCCCGGACGCAGATACAGATGGTAGGTATTGCCTAAGATAATTTGTGCATGAATATCCTCCAGCAAATCGCGTCGTTGTACCCCTTTGACAGTACCTACTGTGCCCACAGGCATAAAGATAGGCGTAAGAATATCTCCATGATCCGTGTGGATGACGCCCGCGCGCGCAGGCGTACACACATCCGTATGAACGAGGTCAAAAAACATCAGTTGGGAATGATAATGGAAGGTTTAAAATCACGCACTTCTTCGGGCGTCATGAGGGCGTATGACATGATAATGACCACGTCACCCACATGCATTAAATGGGCTGCGGCCCCATTCATACAGATACAATGACTGCCTCGCTTGCCCGGAATGGTATATGTCTCCAACCGAGCTCCGTTGGTGATATCCACCACTTGTACTTTTTCCCCCGGTAGAATACCTGCCGCCTCCATCCAGGCTTCATCAATGGTGATGGAACCCATATAATCCAAGTTGGCTTCGGTGACGGTGACGCGATGAATCTTAGATTTAAGAATTTCTACGAGCATGACTTTTTTGTTTTTGTGATTCTATGATTTGATTACACTCTTCCTCCGTCAGTTGCTCCACTTGGACGGTTTTGGGTAATCGGAAATTGCCTTCCGGCGTTTTGAGATATAATCCGTATCGACCCGACAATATTTGAATATCACCCATCTCACGCAAGGGTAGTTTTTCCTGATCCTGTGTCTGAATAATATCTCGTATTTGTGCCTCAGTCAACTCATGAACCAGAGTCTCTTTGGGAATGGAGATAAACCGATTGTCATACCTTAGATAGGGTCCGTATTTGCCTTCTCCGGATACGACATTCTTGCCGTCAATACTACACAACACGGCAGGTTGCGATTCGCGATACAATTGCAATGCCTGCTCCAGGGTTATCGTAAACAAAGACACGTCTTTGGGTAGGGATACAAACTTTGGTTTGCCATGATCGGCATCCCCTATTTGTACGCATGCACCCACCTTGCTGATTTTGGCAAATACCGGCGCACCCGTTTTGGGGTCTTGACCCAACAATCGACCAGCCACTTTACCAATTGGCACCGCTGTAATGGCCGGATGGAATGTGTTGTAAAACGCATCTACTGTTTGCTGCCAATCGGCGCTTCCTAGGGCTATTTGGTCAAAGGTCTCTTCTTCCTTGGCCGTAAAATCATAATTCATGATTTGGGGAAACTGTTCCACCAAAAAATCGTTGGTAATGCGGCCCAAATCCGTGGGAACGAGTTTTCCATTGTCCTGACCGTAAGTCTCTGTGCGCTTACGCTCCGTTATACGATGATTTTTTAGGGTTAATATGATATATTCCCGTTTCTTTCCCGGTATATTGCAGCGCTCAACATATTTGCGAGTCTGAATGGTTTCGATGATGGTGGCATAAGTAGAAGGTCGACCAATACGCAGTTTTTCCATTTTGTCTACCAACGATGCCTCGTTGTATCGAAATGGCGGCTTGCTATACGTCTGAATGGCATCAAATTCTTCTACAACAAGGGTGCTGGAAGCCTCAATATGCGGCAGCGGATTGGTTTCTTCGCTTCGTTCATCATCACTGGATTGAACATAAGCACGCGTAAATCCGTCAAAAGTCATCACTTCGCCGATGGCTACAAAGGCGTATGGACACCCTGGGGCTGTTATTTTTACTCGAGTGGTCTCATATTCGGCATCAGCCATTTGGCAGGCAATAGTACGCTTCCAAATCAATTCATACAACTTCTTCTCGTCGGCTGTTTTACCTGCTTCGTGTCGATTGATATAAGTCGGACGAATGGCCTCATGTGCCTCCTGTGCTCCTTTGGATGCCGTCTTATACTGACGCGCCTTGTGATAAGCGGAACCATATTGAGCCACCACTTCCTGTTGAGCTGTATGAATAGCCATGGAAGAGAGATTCATGGAGTCTGTACGCATGTAGGTAATCAGACCGTTCTCGTATAGTGATTGAGCGATGCGCATCGTTTTGGAAACCGGATACTTCAATTTACGAGCGGCTTCCTGTTGCAGGGTGGAGGTAGTAAACGGAGGTGCCGGAGCACGATGAATGGGTTTTGTCTGAATATCCGAAATTTCAAACGTGCGGTTATCCAGTGTCATCAGAAACTGCTCTGCTTCTTCGCGTGTGTTAAATCGGTCAACCAATTCCGCCTTAATTGATTGATTATCTGCGTCTTGCAGACAATGGAATGTGCCTACGATGCGGTATTGTGACGTTGGCACAAACTCCTCAATCTCACGCTCTTTTTCCACAACCATTCGAACGGCTACACTTTGTACGCGACCGGCACTCAGACCCGTTGTCACTTTGCGCCATAGGATAGGGGATAACTCAAATCCCACAATACGATCCAGCACACGACGTGCCTGTTGAGCATTCACCAGATTGTAGTCAATATCACGTGGATTCTGAAGAGCTTCTTCGATAGCAGTTGGAGTAATCTCTTTAAAAGTAATACGCTTGGTTTTTTGGTTCCCCAATTGCAGCACTTCTTTCAGATGCCAGGCAATGGCTTCCCCCTCGCGGTCGGCATCAGAGGCTAACCATACAATATCTGCTTTGTCAGCCTCTTTGCGCATAGTTTCTATCAGTTTGGCTTTGAGTGGATCAATTACATAATTGGGTTGATATCCGTGGTCAAAATCTATACCAATGGCCTTGCGACCAACCCCTTCGATATCACGAATATGCCCCTGAGATGATAAGACGTGGAAATCCTCACCAAGAAATTTCTCGATGGTTTTGGCCTTGTGCGGGGACTCCACAATCATAAGATTTTTGCTCATGTGCAAATTTTTTCAAAAAAAATGATGTACCTTATAAATATATAAGGTGTGGTTTTGGGTACGCAATCTGCTTATACACACCTTATTTCGAAATCGGCTGCAAAAGTACTGCTAATTTTTGACTCTTGCAAATTTATTTTTTTATTTGCATATATCAAAGATATTTATTATCTTTGCAGCCTGAAAAATTTTTTTTGCTATGTTGGATATTCTTTTAGTTGTTATCCTTTTGGTATTTGGCATCCTACTTTTGTTGGCAGAAATGTTCCTGTTGCCAGGGTTTGGTATTGCCGGTATCAGTGGATTTGCTCTTTTGGCTGGATCTGTTGTGGTGGCTTATCTTCGCATCAGTCATTTGGCAGGTCATATCACGTTATTGGCCTGTGTGGTTTTGGCCGCCCTGGCCGTTTGGGGATTCTTACGCTCCAAAACGCTCCAAAAAATGTCTTTGGATACCACCATAGACAGTCATGTCGATTTGGCCGCTCCTGGTAAGAAGATCGAAAACCTCGAAGCCGAAGCCGAAAAAATGACCAATAACCAATAACCATTAACCGTTAACCAATAACCATTATATATTATGTCCGAAGTGATTACTGTTATTTTAGTTGTAATAATTAGCATTTTGCTGATTATCTTCTTTTACTATGTTCCTTTTATGCTGTGGATCAATGCCCAAGTGAGTGGTGTACGTATTTCTCTGGTGCAATTGTTCCTAATGCGTATTCGTAAAGTACCTCCAACCAAAATTGTCAACTGCATGATTGAGGCCCACAAGGCCGGCCTACAAGATGTTAAACGGGATGGTTTGGAGGCCCACTATCTGGCAGGTGGCCACATCGAGCGCGTAGTACATGCGTTGGTGAGCGCCAACAAGGCAAGCATCTCCTTGTCTTTCCAAATGGCTACGGCGATTGATTTGGCAGGTCGTGATGTGTTTGAGGCTGTTCAGATGTCTGTCAATCCTAAAGTGATAGACACACCCCCCGTGACCGCAGTGGCCAAAGATGGTATTCAGTTGATAGCCAAGGCACGTGTGACTGTGCGTGCGAATATTCGCCAATTGGTGGGTGGAGCAGGGGAAGATACCGTTCTTGCTCGTGTGGGTGAAGGTATCGTCAGCTCTATTGGTTCAGCCGAGAGCCACAAACAGGTGTTGGAAAACCCCGACAGTATTTCCAAACTGGTATTATCCAAAGGTTTGGATGCCGGTACTGCGTTTGAGATACTTAGTATCGATATCGCAGACATTGATGTTGGTAAGAATATTGGTGCTCAATTGCAAATGGATCAGGCAGATGCCGATAAGAATATCGCTCAAGCCAAGGCTGAAGAACGCCGTGCTATGGCCATTGCCAATGAGCAGGAAATGAAAGCCAAGGCACAAGAGGCCCGCGCCAAGGTGATAGAAGCGGAGGCTTTGGTTCCGCAGGCTATGGCGGAAGCGTTTCGGAATGGAAATCTGGGTATTATGGATTATTACCGCATGCAGAACGTACAGGCAGATACCAAAATGCGTGAAGCTATCGCCACTCCAGTGGCTTCGACTCCCAAGAAGAAGATTTGATGTTTCGCGTAGCATTGTTGCAGTATCCGATTGTCTGGGAGGATAAATCCAAGAATCTTAGTCTGACTGAGCAACGCGTTCGAGCGTTGCACGGTCAGGCAGATATGGCGGTTCTTCCAGAAATGTTTACTACAGGATTTTGTACCCATCGGCCAGAATTGGCAGAACCGATAACCGGACCCACATTGACGCGATTACAAAACCTCAGTAATGAAACGGATATCGCCATCGTGGGATCGGTAATCATCCAGGAAGAATCGACTCTCAAAAATCGTGGATTTTTTATTTTTCCTCACCGTGATCCTGTGTTTATAGATAAAGCCCATCTGTATCGCCATGGTGGTGAAGACAGTTTTTTTTCACCCGGAAACCAACGCACGATTGTGGAATACAAGGGCGTTCGTTTTCGTTTATTGTTGTGTTACGATTTGCGTTTTCCCGTGTGGGCAAGACAAGAGCAGAATGATTTGTACGATGTGCTCATTGTCAGTGCCAACTGGCCGGAGATACGTATTGCGTACTGGGATGCTCTTTTGCGAGCTCGCGGAACGGAAAATCAGTGTTATGTAGTGGGAGTTAATCCGGTGGGAGATGATGGCTTGGGATTGCATTACAATGGTCACAGTGTGGCGTATGATACATACTTGAGACCTTTGGCTCAGTTGGAGGACAATGAGCAGGGTACACGCATTGCTCAGTTGAATATAGAATCCTTGCATCATTTCCGATCCGTGTTGCCGTTGTGGCAGGACGGAGACAGGTTTACAATAGACAGATAAACCTTATGGAGTATAATTGGAATATAGAATCACAAAGTCCGGAAACACTGTCGTTATGTCGGGACTTGAGTCGTGAGTTGCATATCTCGCTCCCTGCCGCGTGTCTTTTGGTCAGACGAGGTATTATCACCACAGACCAGGCCCGTGCTTATGTCCGTCCCAGTTTGGAAGACCTGCATGATCCCTATCTCATGCGTGATATGGATAGGGCAGTAGAGCGTCTGAATCGGGGTTTGTTGAAAGGGGAAAATATCATGGTATATGGAGACTATGATGTTGATGGTACTACAGCTGTTGCCATGATGTACACTTTCCTTTGTTCTCTATCCATTCATATCAGTTATTATATTCCTGACCGTTACACGGAAGGGTATGGCATTTCCTTCAAAGGAATCGATGAGGCGCAGGCACGGGGTTGCACCCTTATTATTGCATTGGATTGTGGAATCAAGGCGGTGGATAAAGTGCAGTACGCCCAACAACGTGGCATTGATTTTATTATTTGTGATCACCATACTCCTGGAGACGAAATACCCCAAGCTGTGGCGGTACTCAATATGAAACGGTCCGATTGCCCTTATCCGTACAAGGAACTGAGTGGCTGTGGGGTAGGGTTCAAACTCATTCAGGCCTTGTCGCGTCATCGTGGTTTGCCGCAGGAGCGTTGGCAACAATTGCTGCCATTGTTGGCTATGTCGATTGCCTCGGATGTGGTTCCAATCACTGGGGAAAATCGTATTTTGGCGTTCTATGGACTCAAAATGCTCAATGCTCACCCATCAATAGGACTGCAGGGAATATTGGAAGTGGCTGATTTATTGGACAAACAAATAACCATCTCCGATTTGGTGTACAAGTTAGGACCGCGTATCAATGCCTGTGGTCGTATGCGCTCCGGCGTAGAAGCGGTGCAATTGCTCATTTGTAACGATATTGTTCAGGCGCGAGCAACGGCTCAAGCAGTGGATTCCTACAATATAGAACGGCGCGACTTTGATATCAAAACTACCGAACAGGCGTTGGCTATGTTGCATCAGGATCCGCAAAATGAACAACGCTGTACGACAGTCGTCTATTCACCCGATTGGCACAAAGGGGTGGTGGGTATTGCAGCCAGCCGATTGACGGAAACGTATTATCGTCCTACAATTGTGCTTACAGGGGGTGAAGGGGATATTATTAGTGGTTCAGCGCGAAGTGTGGGAGGATTTGATATCTATACTGCCATCGACTCCTGTCGGGATTTGTTAACCAATTTTGGCGGACACCAGTTCGCGGCGGGTCTGAGTATGCATGAGAAAAACTTGCCCGAATTCAAACAAAGGTTTGAGGCTTATGTGGCTGCACATATACTTCCACAGCAACAACAGCCCACACTGATCATTGAACAGGAAATCCAATTTAGCGATATTGATGCACAATTCTTTAATATTCTACGCCATATGGAACCCTTCGGACCCGGTAATCCGCGTCCTATTTTCTGCACACGTGGGGTGATTAATAATCGATACACCAAGCGAGTGGGGAAGACCGGAGATCATTTGCGTCTGGATGTCACCGATCGTACGGCCGCCATTTCTGGCATCGCTTTTGGTAAAGGTGATATGGCCCTATGGTTACAAAACGGCCAGGCTGTGGATATTTGCTATGAGTTGGAAGAAAATGTATTTAACGGCTCCACCTCGATTCAGATGATGGTCGCCGATATTAAGAAATGCCTTTAACAATCATCATTCAACAATAGGCCTTTGGCCAATCATTCAACAATCATCAAGATGTTTTCAGAAAGAGACACACAAGGACCTAGTCGTCGTCGAGGCAGTATAGAAGTAGTCTGTGGCTCGATGTTTTCGGGAAAAACCGAAGAACTGATTCGCCGTATGAAACGGGCGCAGTTTGCCAAACAAAAAGTAGAAATTTTCAAACCCGCCTTGGATGTTCGCTATAGTGAACAGGATGTGGTGAGTCATGATCACAATGTCATTCAATCCACACCTGTCGATTCCAGTCAGAATATCCTGCTGTTGGCAGACGATATTGATGTGGTGGGCATTGATGAAGCCCAATTCTTTGACATGGGCATTGTCGATGTTTGTGCCCAGTTGGCCAAACGGGGGGTCCGCGTCATATGTGCCGGTCTGGATATGGACTACAAAGGAGTCCCCTTTGGTCCTATGCCTGCTCTTATGGCTATTGCCGATGATGTATACAAGACGCATGCCATTTGTGTGCATTGTGGTGATTTGGCTTATGTGAGTCATCGTTTGGTCCAATCTCAAAAACGCGTATTGTTGGGCGAAACGGATTCGTATGAACCGCTTTGTCGCGTCTGTTACGAGAAAGTTATTGCCCAAGAAAATAAATAATTCCTTATTGTTACGTCCTCCCGTCTGGTAGATATTATTCTCCCGTTAGCGATTAGGGATACCTATACCTATCGGGTGCCTCAGTCCATTGATGGTGTAGCGCCCGGTATGCGGGTTGTGGTGCCTTTGGGTCATAAACAGATGGTAGGAATCGTTTATGCAGAGCATACACAACCATGGAATGACACGATTGCTCTTCGAGACATCCTGCTCGTGCTGGATACCCAACCTATTGTTACCCTTGACCAATTACACTTATGGCAATGGATATCCGACTATTATATGTGCCCCATAGGAGATGTTATGTCGGCTGCTTTACCGGCCAAGGCACAAGATCGACAGTACAGTTTAGATGCGCGTACGCGCGCTCGCGTGCGTTCGCACAAATATACAGGTGTACTGGAACCCGCGCATGCATTGGACGCACAGCAACAATTCGCTTGCAACCAAATAACCCAAACATGGTCTGATCATCCTGTTATCTTGCTTCATGGAGTGACATCTTCCGGCAAGACAGAGGTATATATTCATTGTATTACTGAGCAATTGGCTCAAGGGAATAATGTGCTTTATCTTGTTCCAGAGATTGCACTGACCACCCAATTGACTACGCGTTTGGAACGTGTATTTGGTAATCAGTTACTCGTTTACCACTCCCGCGTAAGCGATGGCCAACGCATGGAGATTTATCGTCAGCAGTTATTAGGCTCGACACCTCATGTCGTATTAGGGGCGCGTTCTGCCGTCTTTTTGCCCGTTCGCCAATTGGGTTTGGTCATTGTAGACGAGGAACATGAACCGTCTTACAAACAGCAGGACCCTGCCCCGCGTTATCATGCTCGTTCCCTGGCCATATGGCTGGCCAATCAGCAGGGAGCTCATACGTTATTGGGAACCGCCACACCCAGTCTGGAGAGTTGGTATAATGTTCAAACGGGCAAATATGGCTATGTGGCCATGACCCAACGGTATCAGGGAATTCAGTTACCGCAAATCACGATGGTGGACTTGACTCGTCAGTACCATCGTAAAGAGATGTATGGGCATTTTGCTGACCCGTTGGTAGACCGTATCCGCGAGGTGTTGGCGGATGGTAAACAGGTTATTTTGTTTCAAAATCGACGTGGCTACGCACCTTATATGCAATGTGTGCAATGCGCTCAAGTGTGCAAATGTCCGGACTGTGATGTGAGTATGACTCTGCATCAACGCATGCGCCAACTCGTTTGCCACTGCTGCGGCCATACCCAGACCATAACTACTGTCTGTCCACATTGTGGCAAAGAAATGAAACCGCACGGATTTGGAACCGAGCGAATAGAAGACGAGATAATGACTCTCTTCCCGGGAGCGAGAGTCAGTCGAATGGATTTGGATACCACACGCAAAAAAGACGATTATCAGCATATCATTGATGCCTTTTCCCGCCATGAGGTGGATATTCTGATTGGAACCCAAATGGTCACCAAAGGACTTCACTTTGAGCAGGTCAGTTTGGTGGCTGTGCTCCATGCGGATTCCATTCTAAACCAACCCTCCATCCGCAGTTATGAAAGGGCCTTTCAAATGCTCGAACAGGTAGCAGGACGAGCTGGTCGCAGTGGGGCTCAAGGACAGGTGATCATTCAAACATTTGACCCTTCTCATTTCCTTTTTCAGTATGTCCAAACCCATGATTATGAAGGATTTGCAGCACATGAATTGAATGAAAGAAAGGCCTATTGTTTTCCGCCCTACTATCGTCAAATAACGCTGATACTTAAGCACCCCAATGAGACGCGTGTGCAGGCAGCTGCCCAAATGCTACAACAACGTCTGGCCTGCAGTTTTGGTCAACGTGTGTCTGGGGTAATTCTTCCTTCCATTGCGCGGGCACAACGCTATTTTGTTCGGCAGATTTCCCTGCGGATAGAATTGCATGCCAATACTGTTAAGGCTAAAAAAATCATCACCAACCATATAGATTGGACACTCGCCCAACCTTCCTGCAAAAGCGTTATTATCTACTCCGACGTTGACCCGATGTAATGTTTTAGGTCACCTGTCGCGTTGTAGGTGCACTATTGTCCAAGATAGTCTTCTATGGTAAACGGATTCCCCAATAACTGATAATTGGGTTCTGTAATGCCGATGATTTGGCCTTGAATAGCAGAAATCTTTTGTACCAGTTCATTATCTTTTTCCACCAACGATATATACCATTGAGCTTCGTCTAACGAATCAAATCCACTGATTTGAATGGCACTCTGATTCACTAGGAAAATAGGCAAGGTGATGATATCAAAGTCCTTGATGAGGAATTGAGTAAAGTTAAACAATGCCATTTCATACAGCATGCCATTCACCAGTTCCTCACCCTGTGGTAACACAATAACCACCAAACTGCGCTCTTGACGTTCGCTGCTGAAATGCAAATCCGAAGGGATAGTATCCTGCTCTTCTTCCACGACGCCACGCTTGTCCGCCAATGTAGAAGCAGAACCATCTTGCTGGCTCTCCATACCTTGTCCCATCATGGCCAGCATGTCTTTGGCAATGGCACCAAGTTCGCTGGTAGGGTAACGATCAACCATGTCTCTGAGTTCGGTCACAAACCCATCTTGACCTTGTGTCTTGGCCACAGCAATGGCGTTGAGAAAGAGAAAACGAGGCATCAGTGTGGACAATGGATAGGTCTGTTCCACATAGCGTTTATTGGTTTTTACCTGGTCAAACTGTCCATGGGTATACGCAGTATAGGTGTCTTGATAGAGTGAATCTTGTTCTCGCAGCATCTGGCGCATCATGGGGGCGTAATCAGGATTGCCCACAATAGCAGCCTCTTGACTCTCCGGATAACGATGGATGATGGCATTGCGGCAAGAGTCAATCATAAGCGAATCTTCCATTTTGGTGGAGGTGAGATACTGCATATAGTATAGATTCAGTTGCCGTTCATCTTGTGGAAATCGACGCTGGAACTCGGCAAATGTGGCCTGAGACATCGGTATGTCTTCCGCCTTGTCGCGATAGATTCCCACTAGGGTGTATAATGCATCGGCAATCAATGTATTGCTGGTGGCAAAGTCTTCATCTGTGCGCGGAATCTGCTGCAGATAGTATTGTGGCTGATGCGGGTCCATTTCTTGAGCCACCGGTGCATCTTCTTCCATCTGCTCTCGCTGCTGTTCGTCCAACATCGACAGAGCAGTTGTATCTTCGATCCCTTCAGTTTCTTCATCCTGGGGTTGTTGGAACGTGCTGATAGCCGCTTTGCTCTTTCTGCGCCAGTTATCTTCCAATGGACGATTACCCCATTTGCGCAGGAACTCCTGTTTGCCGTTTTTCATCAGTTGGGCATTGTAAAAATACCAGTTTTGGTCTCCTCCTCCACCACCTAGCATATTCAGGGTGTTGACGCTCTTGAGTCCTCCTCCCGCCTGCGCCAGTTCATTGTTGCGTGCATTTTGAGCAGCCTGCAGCGAATCCTGTTTCTCTTGCTCGATTAGCCGCTCAATAATGCCTTGTACGATGACCAGTTGTTCCTCTTCCGTGAGCGAGGCCAAATATTGCAGGGAATCTTGCAACTCAATTGTTTGAGTTTGGGCAACTAAGTCCTCCAGGATACTGCTGCGTTTTTCCACCACAGGATAAGCTGGATGCTCGTGATCCAGAATCTGAACGAGTTCCGTGTAGCACGGAGCAGCAGGCGTATATTTCTTACATTGATAATACAAATCACCGGCTGTCAAGAGGGCAGCGGCCTTGTGACTGCCATTTTGGGTGCTTTCCCGGATGGCTTTCTCGTAGGCTGCCAATGCCTGGATGGTGTCTTTGTGCGATAAATAGATGTTACCTATGGCATTATAGAGTTGGTCCTGCTTATCTCGATACTTATACAACCTGGCCAAACGACGTAATTGGTGTAAAGAATGGGCTGTATCGGAGGACAATTCTGCCGCCCGAATCTTGGCATTGAAGTCTAATTCGACATCTTTGCTATGCATCTTATTTACCCGCTTATACGCAGCACAAGCAGCTGCATTCTGGTGATCATGCTCATACAATTCGCCCAACACAAATTCAAATCGTGGACGATATTGCTTCTTGTTTTCCGCTTCGCGAGCCACTTTGACAAACGCAATTGCTTCTCGATAATGCTCGCCTTTCATGGCAATATCAGCGCTGACAGCCGAATAGAAGGGCAGGTCCTTGCGAGAGATATCGTCCACTACCACCTTACTGAGCATATCTTCTGCTTCGTATATCCAACCCAGTTCGCCATAAGCTCGAACCACCCACAACTGGCATAGCGCCACAATGTTTTTATCGTTGGGATACAACCTACTGACATAGTTAAAGGTACCTACACTCTCCAAAAATTCTCCTTTATGAAACTCGGCCTGACCCAATAACATCCACGCCCGCCACATCTGCTTATTAAACTCCTTGCTCTCCAACCATTGCTTATATCCGGGATCACGACTCTTCTTGGAATTATATTTTGGCCGAACATGAATGGAATGCAACTTAATGCATTTACGACATTTCTCTATCGTTTGATCCATTTGTGACTTGGCTGATTCCGCTGCCTTGTGATTGGACACCGGATAAAGGTTAATAAAGGTGGAGTAATCATCCGTGTTGGCACGTTGAATCGCTTCCAGTCCGTCAGCATAGGAAGTCCTACCGTTAAAATAAATGTTATGGTAGGTCTTCATTTCGTGAAATGACCTGGAGGCACCCGTGTTCTTCTGCGTTGAACACCCGCATAGCAACCATCCTATCAGAATGGATAATAATATGTATCTTTCAATTTTCAATCTTCAATCAGCAATAGGCCTTTAGGCCGATCAATCATCTGCGCAACATATATATACCACCCGGCAGGCTGCGAACATGATTATCCATTTCTAACTCCATTAATATACGAACCACATCCGAATATCCGATTCCCGTTTCCATCATAATGGAATGCACTGGCACTCCTTCGGCTTCAGCACTCAAAATATCGATAATGGGTTGCTGCTCCTGAGTAAAAGACGTAAAGGTAATGGCCGTCTGTTGGGGACGAACCATTACCTGTGCATTCCACTGCATGGCGCTAATGAGATCTTCCGCATTTTCAATTAGGTTGGCCTTGTGGTCTCGTATCAGAGCATTGCACCCCTGTGCATAAACATCTTCACTACGTCCGGGAAAGGCAAACACTTCCCGGTTATAGTCGTTTCCCAATTGGGCCGTAATGAGCGAACCCCCTTTGACTTTGGATTCTATCACCACCACGGCATCACTCAGTCCTGCCACAATGCGATTGCGCGCTACAAAATTCATTTTTTCCGGTTCCGTCTCGCTGGGATATTCTGTAAGTAATCCACCATGATGCAAACTGGCTACTGCCACAGGACGATGCAGACTTGGGTAGATGCGATCCAATCCGTGAGCCGGAATTATTAGTGTACTCAGTCCCGCCTCAATGGCCGCCTTGTGGGCGGCTACATCAATGCCATACGCTAGTCCGCTGACAATCGTCGTATCGGGGCATGATTGAGCCAAATCCAATACCAACCGTCTGGTCATTTCTTCTCCTCTGGGAGTCGATTGACGAGTGCCAACAATAGCCACAAACTTCCCCTGGTTTACCTCCAAATGACCTTTGCCAAACAACAACATGGGGGCATCCGGACATTGCTTGAGCCGATAAGGATAATGATCCGTACGGGCGTCGAACACTTCCACCTGATGCGCCTGGATAAACTCCATTTCACGTTTCGCCTTGTCCATGGCTATAGACATGCCATCCTGCTTGAGATGTTCCCATGCTTCTTGAGCACAGGAATAAGTCTCAAACACTTGCTTGAGCTTGCGAGGCGAATAACGAAATAGAATCGTTAATGCGAGCGTATGGAGCGTATCATTCATTCAATAAATTTATATTATAGGTCGCCCTTCGGGCTGCTGGTGGTAAATCGTTTAAGAATATCGTTGCTATATCCTTTGCTGACCGGAATATGGGGTAGGCGATCATCTCCAAAATCCAACACGACATCTCCTTCTTGTCGTCTGAGTAACTGAATCTTACTGAAATTGACTACATAAGAACGATGACAACGCATTAGTTCCTTGCCCTTGAAACGCCATTCAATGTTCTTGAGTGTATTGCGTATCATCAGCGTTTGCATCTTGCCGGCATTGCTATAATGAATTTGGACATAGTTGTCTGCCGCCTCTAGGTAATAGAGGGCTTCCGGTTTGACCGATAATTTCAGTTCCCCGCGTTCGTCATAGAAATTATACATTTCTGGAACATCAGCCATCTCCTTGTGAGTAGGATCGGATAACTTAATAATCACTGCATTCAAATGATTCACTTTGCGACAAAGTACACCAATCATTAGAATCAGTATACCAATCTCCGACCAAAAAATGAAGGGCTTGTTAGCTTGTACCCAATCGTGAATCTGATAGGGAGAGACGGATAATATAAACAATCCCGCCAAAGCTGTCAACCCAAGAATGAGCAGCTCCACATTGTGGCGATTTTTGAGATATTCCAATAAGGCTTTTTTCATACTCGCTGCAAAGATATAAAAAAATTTGCATATGTACAAAAAAAAGTGTATCTTTGCACGATTTTTGGCAAAACAAGGACAATTTTGAGGCGAATGAACCCCAATACATATATACATCGAATCGAAAAAGAGCAAATTAATCTCATGCCCGTCACCCAATTCGACGGCGAAGTGATTGTTGTGGATCGCCCCGAAATGGTGGAATCTGCAGTGGCTTATCTGATGGAACAAACAGTGCTGGGAGTGGATACCGAATCGCGTCCATCTTTTACTCGTGGTGTCCATTATCCAACAGCCCTGGTACAAGTGGCCTCTACCGAACGATGTTACCTGTTTCGGCTTACCCATGTGGGGATGCCAGAAGCCTTGGCAGGGGTTTTTGCCAATCCGAAAATCTGCAAAGTGGGACTGGCCTTTAAGGATGACCTCAATGGACTCAAACGACGTCGACAGTTCGTGCCTCGCAATTGTGTTGATCTGCAGTCCATTGTGGGACAATATGGCATATTGGATCTGGGATTACAAAAAATATTTGCCATCTGTTTTGGTCAAAAAATCTCCAAGGCACAGCAATTAACCAATTGGGAAAATTCTCATCTTACTGCGGAGCAGGCCCGCTATGCTTCTACGGATGCTTGGGCTACATTGCTGATTTATATGGACTTAATGCAACATGAACGGTTGCCTAAGAAGGATGCGGAACGTCTGCACCAGGAAGACCTGTTGCGCCAACAGTTGCATCAGCAGGAGGTGATTAATGCGAGAAATCTAAATACGGTTCCAAACGCAGAATCTGCTCCTGAGTCAGCTCCGGCAACTCATTAAGCGATTGGATGTTCTCCAATCGTATTTTTTTTCTCCTTAATGTATATATCGCTTTCGCCTCGCTGAAGCGAATATACGGGTGACGATTCAGTTGATCCACACTACAATGATTCACTGCCAGTGTTCGCACTGAATCCCGGTTAACGGTAAAACAACGCAGGGTGCTGTCTGCTATGGGTTGCCCGTAAAGTTCCATTTCGCTGTCCTGCAATTGTTTTACACAATAATATCCTCCCAATCTTTCTCGATATTGTACAATCTTACGGGCCCGATAATGTCCAATGCCCGGAACGAGTTGTAGAGTGGTCGTGTCTGCACTATTGAGCTCGACAATCGTGTCTTTTTTTGGTTTATGTGTATATCGCAGCGTGTCTTTGGGTAATGAATCGCGTTCTAGGCGATAGAGCGAATCGCGATGCAGCGAGTCTTGCCTCCAACGCTCCATACGTTCCTGTTTCAGTCGCAAGGTATCGATTTGAACATAGGGTTTGAGAACAAAGTACATCGAATCGCTCATACCGCTGATCTTGAGCAAATCGGCCCGCTGACGATATCGTCCTCCTTTGGCTCGATAGCGCATCATACCTTTGATTTGATAAGAACGAAATCCCAAAGCCAACAATGTCAGACTATCGGCTGTATTGGGATCAAAGGTAAAAAGAGAAATTCCATGATCCTCTAGAATCCATTCTGATTCTCCTCTTGTATGAGATGATGTTGAGGTGGTATCTTGGGGTTCTACCAATATGGCAGATTCTCTTGGACGATGACGCACTGCCTGCACGACTACCAAAATGGCTGCCAGCAAAATAACCAGGGTGAGGATACCCGTTTTTTGTTCCTTGGACCACGCCTTAAACATCGTTACAAAACAGTAGATTGGGTTTCACCATCGTTAAGATGGGTGGTGATGATATCACCTGATTGAACATCCTTTACGCTCGTGACTACACGACCATTCACTGTGGTAAGGCTGTAACCCATATGATAGATATGCTCAGGATTGCGCATAGTGAGCCGTTGATGAAGCAGTTCCAAGATGTGGCGACGAATAAGAATCTGCCGTAGAGCAGTTTGAACCAAGCGCTGACGCCATTGTTCCAAAACTTTGTTCTGATCGTCCATACGACTGATCAAATCATCAGCTACGGCGGTAGGGGTTTTGAG
Organism: Bacteroidales bacterium UBA1714; assembly: GCA_002317295.1. Lineage (GTDB taxonomy): Bacteria > Bacteroidota > Bacteroidia > Bacteroidales > Paludibacteraceae > Colicola. Next base: position 35,029 of record DCIY01000022.1, on the reverse strand, counting down.
GGCTGAATAAACAACCATATCGGTGACGCTGATATCTTTGGTGTGACCGATGCCGGTAAAAATAGGCAAAGGAAATTGGGCACAATACATTGCCACTTCGTAACTGTCAAAACAGGTAAGATCTGTGGTTGAACCTCCACCGCGAATAATAACTACAATATCATAATCGTCTGCTTGCTCATATACCGAATTCAAAGCAGAAATTAGACTGCGTGCTGCATATTCACCCTGTACAATCGCTTCATATAACGTGGTGCTAAAGGCATAGGGTGATGCTTGCAACTGGTGCATAAAATCCTCATATCCGGCCGCCTTGGAAGAGGATATGACGGCGATGCGTTTGATCACAGTGGGCAGACGGAGCATGCGCTGCATATCCCATATACCTTCCTGTTGCAGTTTTTGTATGGTCAGATCCCGTTGCTTTTTCAAATCACCTGTGGTGTATTGAGGATCAATATTAATAATGTTCAAACTTAACCCGTATACAGCATGAAAACTCACTTCTACTTCTACCAACACCTGCATACCCACTTCTAACTTAACCCCCGTCTGTTCACGAAAATATGCCTGCAACATGCCATAAATACTACTCCAACATGTGGCACGCACTTTGGCAGACAATATACCAGATTGACCTTTTTCCACCAACTCCCAATACCCATGCCCGCCTCGCGTGGTGAGCGAAGCAATCTCAGCCCGCACCCAATACGTGGGTTGGAGAGAATCACAGATAACTTCTTCGATTCGGCTGCAAAGTTCGGTGAGAGACAGGGAGAACATGATTGGTGAATGAATTAAAGTGGATTGCCAAGAAGAGTGTAAGTGCGAGACTGACGACGAATCAGTATGTGACCTTGGTTAAGTATGATCTGGGTGGAATTTGGTGTTTGGGTTAGTGTATCCAAACTTGAGAATCCTTTACACCATGTCCACCCCCAGGATTTTTTAAAATAGGAATAAAGTCCTGCGTAGGAAAAATTGGCAGAACCCGGCCAATCCTTAAATTTGGAATGAGTCCAAAAAGCAGACATGGCAAAACGCCAATTACGATCGTCTTTGTCCAATTCTACCACTTTCTTTCCGTCGGCATATTCATAATTGGACAGCACGTCGGCATGGGTAACAGAATCGACATAAGCCCCCAACCATTGCCATTTGGGTGTGTGCATCAAACTGTACATCAACCCTGGATCAAAGGTGATTAAGGCGATTTGTTGTGCAGGATTCTCCATGGCCATATAGGTAGCATAATCCTGCCAATCAAGCTCTACATGATAATGGGTGTTATAATCTTGTGTCCAATCGGAGAACATATCGGCGATGGATTCGTAACCATAAGGGTTGCAATCTATCGGATGAATATCACGATAAATGGCTGGCGTATGTTCATTGGCATAACGATCAAAAGCGCATATGGCATAGGCACAACTATCAAAATGCGGTATATGCGCTACATTTAGACATGTGTCGTAACAGATACCCAACAGATATGTGGGATCTGCAATGGCGGTTGAATCAGGAATGGAAAGAGGGTAAGCATAAACCGTAAAACGATCGGCCGAAGAGGACCAGGTAAGCGTCGTCCCATGGATACTCAAATCGGTCGGTGCGGGCAGGGCAGGTGCTGATTTCCAGTTCATGGCTGGTGGTAAAGAACGGGATGTAAAACGTTGTTGCACGATTTCTCGATGCATATACTTGGTCCCTAGTTCGTTATCATCAATGTAAGTATGGGTGTTATACATCAATGATCCCGGATTGCCCAGTTGATCAAAGGTTCGGTTATCATCGATTTGTAACACCATCTCTTCAGTATTATAGCGATAACATGCTTGAGAGACAAAGAAGTCTACCCGCTGATTACCAGGAAGCAAATCCGAAAAATGTTTACATACATCCTGTGCCCACCATTGACATAGTACATCGTAGTCCTGACCCGGTGAATCGGTTGGCCAATAGAGTTGGGGAGCAATATAATCAACATAACCTTGTTTGACCCATTCTACGGTATTACATGCCTGCTCTTCATAATCATCCATTCCTACAATGCCTTGAGGTAGAGTGATGCCATAAAGCGCAGCCACCGAATCGCTGGTGGTCCAAATACCAAAGGGTGCCATGCCAAAACGTACCCAGGGTTTGACCTCCTGAATGGAATCATACAGCATTTGCATGGTTTTATTGACATTATCTCTTCGCCAATCACCCAATGTTATACCGGCCGGTTTGTAGAGAGTTTGAGAGATACTGTCCTCCGTAGTGGTGCCACCATAGGGGTAGAAATAGTCATCCATGATGATGCCGTCCACATCATAATTATTGATAGCCTCCATAATCACGTCCAAAACATACTTACGAGCTTGTGGAAACCCCGGGTCTATTATGGTACCAAAGAAAATGCCGTTGTCATATTTGAGAATCCAATCATGACAATTGCGATAGACCATATCAGTTGTATCTATCTCTCCTTTGGTCGTGATGCGATAAGGATTAAACCATGCATGCACTTCCAAACCACGCTTATGTCCCTGTTCTACAGCAAATGCAAGCGGGTCATAACCAGGATCTAATCCGCGTGTTCCGGTAAGGTTTTTGCTCCATGGCTCAAAACGTGATTGGTAAAGAGCATCTGCAGTTGGACGCACATGGATACAGATAGCATGCATATTACCCTCTACCAAAGCATCCATGATATCCATGAGCTCTTGTTGCTGCTTCGCCCTAAGGCGCGGTGCATCGTCGGGATTATTAATAAACGTTTGCGGCCAATCAATTCCATAATGCGTTACCAGCATCGTGGCTCTGAATTCCCGTTTGGGAGAAGTGGTTGGATGAGCGTATATGTTCAGACACCAGCCAAGAAATAGTAGAAGCCAACAGATGCGAGTCATAAAATCATCAAGATAAATCAGTGTGCGTATTTGATTTGACGAATCGCTTCTAGCGGATCGGATGCATGGAAAACGGCATTACCGGCCACGAGAATATCTGCTCCGGCAGCATAAATAGCCGATGCGTTCTGTATATTCACACCTCCGTCTACCTCAATGAGGGTGGATAAGTGTCGGCGAGTAATCTCCGCGCGCACGTAGCGTATTTTATCTAAGGTGTTATCAATAAATGATTGTCCACCGAATCCGGCAAAAACTGACATAAGCAAGACCATATCCACCTGGTCTAACCACGCATCGAGACGATGGACATCAATGTCCGGATTAATGGTCAAGCATGTGCGAACACCTTTGTTGCGAATGAGTTGCAATGCTTCCGTTGGATCATCTACCGCTTCCAAATGAAACCCGACACTCCAGGCTCCGGCATCGCAAAAACGCTCCACATATTTCTCGGGATGTACAATCATCAGGTGTACGTCCAATGGCTTGGTACTATACCGATGTAGCGCTTCCATCACAGGAAAGCCAAAACTGAGGTTAGGTACAAAAACACCATCCATGACATCAACATGGAGTAAGTCTGCTTCACTGAGATTAATGCGTTGAACCTCTTCGCTCAAGTGAGCGAAATCAGCGGAAAGAATGGAAGGAGCTATTTGTTGCATAATCGGGCATTATGGGATAATATGACCCAATAGGGTAAAACACTGATGTTGTCGGATAATTCGTAGATGACCATTCTTTAACACTATATACGCATCCTCCAATGATGAGGGGAATGCATGCAAATCTGTAGGAGTGGAGGAAACCTCAATGGTGAGGGTCACGCGTTGTTCAAAATCGTTTTTGCCCTTGTCAGTCGCATTGGGGGTATAAAAACATAAGGTGGATGTGTATACGCCCTCGGTTCTGGCAGTAGCGGAAATGTAGATTTCTTCCTCCATTCGGTCAAGGGTACCCATATTGGTGGCACTGCCAAAATGTATCTCGTTATTCTCCGTTCCGGCAATAATTTCCACCAATTCATCAGATTGAGATGGAATCGTCCCCTTCTCCCATTTGATATAGAGATTTTTATGCAAATCACTCACGCTGAAAGTCATCATGGCCATTTCGTCGTAGTTGTTTCCCGGATTTAAAGGCAGGAATATTGCCTGCGTAGAGAGACTAATGGCAGGCAAAACCTGCTCTTGTGTAGTGGCTTGAGCGTGCAGGGCAACTTGGCGTACACTATCTCCCCATTGTATCACCAGCGTATCGCTGTATATCCCGGCATTTTTGGTGTCAAAACTAATGGTAGCCGAGCCTCCAGTTGAAGGAATAGAAGAGGAAATCAGGGAGAATACATTCCCTTGTTTGAGCGATAGGGAAAAAGTTTGGGTGATGTCATAGGCATGAATAGTGAGCGTCTTGGAAGCCGAGTACGGGTCTGCTTCCGTGCCCCAAGTGTCATCGTAAATAATCTTACCAAAATCCAAAAGTTGGTCGATGGTGTCTGCTCCAACCGTCAATGTAACGTGCGGATGCAACTCTTTTTCTTGCCAAGCGGGTGCGTTGTCTGAATAGAGGCAAATATCTGCCAAATTAAAATCTTTGACATCATATGTGCAGTAGAGCGGCGTGGTGGCAGTCTTGTTAAAATATATTTGCCAGGAACTGCTATAGCCATTTTTGAATGTGGCAATGCTGTCATCCCGAATATCAACAATCCAATGCGCTTGACTGTTCAAGGTGGTGGAAGAACTTAGATTCTTGTTGGTATTATACATGTACAAGTACTTGCCATCGCTACCGACAAAGTAAAATTGTTTGCCATCCTGGTGTACTGTATAGGCACAGGTATCGTCGACCGTAATCGTATGTCGTCTTTCTCCATACAAGGCAGGAAGACAACGAATATTGCTTTTGGCTACATCGTAGTCATACACACCCATCGCCACATCTTTGGCATTATTTCCAAATATTACGCGTACACCTGTATGCAAACTGTCTATGTGTTGTACGATGTTCCAAGTGACCGTCTGTCCGGCCATTATTCCCAAGCACCAGCAACAGGTGAATATACTTATGAGCAGTCTTTTAATCATCTTATGTTATATCTCGAAACTTATTGTTGGGTAAATAGAAGGCGGAATGCATCGGCAACTTTCTTCACCTCAATGACTTCGATGTTTAATCCATGGGTGCTGTATTGCTGACCGGCGGGAACGATGATGCGGTTGAATCCTAATTTTTGGGCTTCCTGAATGCGTTGATCCAATCGGCTGATGGGACGTATCTCTCCGGCAAGTCCCACTTCCCCGGCCAAACAAATACTTCCATCTAAAGGTAAATCCATATTTGAGGATAATACGGCAGCTAAAATCGGTAAATCAATGGCCGGATCGTTCACCCGTAAACCGCCCGCTATATTAATAAATACATCCTTTTGCAATAATTTGAATCCCACGCGTTTTTCCAATACAGCCAGGAGCATATTGAGTCGCCTTCCATCAAATCCCGTGGAGGATCGTTGGGGTGTACCATAAGCAGCGCTGCTGACCAGAGCCTGTACTTCAATCAATAAAGGACGCACCCCTTCAATGGCTGCTGCGATACCAATTCCGCTCAACCCGTCATGGTTGGATGATAACAATAACTCGCTGGGATTGGTCACTTCACGCAATCCGTCCTGACGCATCTCAAAGATACCCAATTCGGAGGTGGAACCAAAACGGTTCTTTTGCGCGCGTAAGATGCGGTACATGTAGTGCTGGTCTCCCTCAAACTGCAAAACGGTATCCACAATATGTTCCAACACTTTGGGCCCAGCCAGATTGCCTTCCTTATTGATGTGTCCTATTATGATAAAAGGAATATTCTCCTCTTTGGCAAACCCAAGCAACCGGGTTGCACACTCCTTGACCTGACTGAGAGAACCAATCGAAGCCTCTATGCTCTCCGTCCCAATGGTTTGAATACTGTCCACTACCACTACAGAAGGTCTGACCGATTTGACGTGCTCCAAAATAGCCTCAAGACTTGTTTCACTGACTATATAGAGATTATCCGGCTTTCCGGCCAATCGTTCGGCACGTAGTTTAAGTTGTCTGACAGACTCCTCACCACTGGCATACAACGTGGTCATATCTCCCAATTGCATCAGCACTTGTAATGCTAAGGTTGATTTGCCAATGCCAGGTTCACCCCCAATGAGCACCAGACTGCCCTCCACCAAACCTCCACCCAAAACCCGGTTGAGTTCGGTACATTGCATATCAATTCGTGTCTCCGATTGCACGGACACTTCCTGCAATTTGATAGGCGCTTGAGAGGCTCCTACACGACGGACAATTTTGGAGGAAGATGGGGTGATGACTTCTTCTTCATAGGTTCCCCATTCTCCACAAACAGGACAACGTCCCAACAACTGCGGCGATTTGGCTCCGCAGGAGGAACAGGTATATGTGGTAGTGGATTTCATGATGGATGATTACTATCTCGTTAACATGAGTTTGATATTGATGCCGACATTATCAGACTTCACCGGATAACTCGAGGATATCAATGGAGTAGTGCTCTGATGGTCGTAGAAGAACTGCAGATTGATCTTTTGTGACAATACGTAGTCCGCACTGATTTTGATACCCAATACCTTATTACCGCTGGAAGCCTGGGTGATATCTTCTTCTACCTTACGTAGCAACGTCTTGATATCTTTGTATGATACATCGACATTGAGTTTGAGATCGTTGCTGACTTTCTTCTGCCCTCCATTTTTGGTCTTGGCAGTAAAACTGAGGTCCTTGATGGTATATCCACCACCAACGACAAATTCGTCCGTATGTCCTTCGGTGAGCTGCACCGAATTGACATTCATCGATATGTTGCGCTGCTTACGATACTCTGCCTTGAGAGCCAAAGAGTTTTTAAGGGTCATGTTGACACCAATCAAAGGAGAAAAATTCTCCGTAAGATTCACCGACGATATATCATACGACCCCGATGGAGTAGGCGAATCTGTAGTTACATCACGAGTGAAACCTAAAGTCTTGTCTTTACCATCCCCGGCACCTACCCAGGTGCTGAAGGTGCTATACGAACCAATGGCATACTTACACGTATAGGCATGAGTCAGGGTAACAGAACGGAAATGTTTCTTGACAGCCGGTATGCGTCCAATTCCATCAAAGGTCACACTCCAGTTGGGCATCGTATGCAATATACTCAAGAAAGGATCAAAGCCGATACTTTGAATCTTCTTACCCGTGTATGTTGCCAGGAAAGCCGGCACCAATACATCAGCCGAATTGTGACTCACCATACCTACGGTGTCACTATAGGGTTTGTTGCCATATTTGCCTCCGTCCTGAATAAATTTCTGATTGGGATAAACCAATCCATAATAGCGGTCTTGTACCCGTTGAGTCATGATTTGACGATTAGTCAGGAACTGATCAAAGGTGGCAGATGAGAAATTATCTTCCGCATTGCCTATCTTGTCAAACGCTGTGGCAATGGCTATCTGAGTAATGTTAAACGATCCCGTCATGGTCTCCTGAAGAACAGCTTCCTGCAGATCATTCAGACTATAGAGCATCGAATTGGATAAGGCATTATAACGCTTGCCGTTCACTTGAATCTTAAATCCGGGGAAGGGCTCCAATGTGAGTTTGACATCAAAATCCTGGATATTCGCCTGCAACGCTGGTTGAGATACCTCATTGGAGATGGCCAGCCAACCATTCTTTTGTGCACGCTCAACAAAATCGTCCGGAATAAATCCAAAGGCAAAATCCCAACCTGGAGCATACATGTTATTGCCCATGTTCTTCTGTCCAAAGAATCCGATTTCCGGACAGAATCCCGGAACACTGAGTGAATTGGTTTGGCGATAGGTTACCTGCAAACGACGAATCATAGTTCCAAAGTACGCCGCAAAGTCCATCACCTGTTCTCCCGTAGTACGTTTGTTAGGATCCTTGGTGACAATGGTGATGATTACATTATTCATATCCACTTTGCTTTCCACACTCACCTTGGTATTCCCATTGGGGGTTACTTTGAGTTTGACGGGATTGCCTGCCGAATCTGTGGCCGTAACCAAAACACTGGTGGAGTTAAGTCGGTGAGTAATTTCCATAGGCTCTTTGGCCTTGAGATTAACCGTTTGCGTATAATCTTTGGCTTTAAAACTGCGACGGGAGTTGCTTCGTCCTGCCATGCGCTGATTCATCGCTTTCCAATATTTGGATTTGCCATACAGGGTCTCCAGATTCATTTGTCCATCGACTTGCCAAGCCACCGTATTACCCACCGTGTTACCCAAATTCACCGTAGATGTGGAAGTGGCCGTTCTGTTCCAGGTATATGTGGTATTAAATGAGGCATTGGCTGTTAGACATTCCAAATAAGGAATACGGTTAAACGGCACATTCCAGGTAGCTGAGAAAACTTGCTGATAGGTGTAGGGACGACCCCATTTGGCCAAACTGCGCTGAATGGTGTCTTTCCATGCCTCATAATAATCGTTAGTGAATCCGTAATCGCGGATGATCTCCGGTGTGTAGTACCCTTCGTCCACCGTCGAATTCATCGCGGTTTGGAAACTGAACTTCATGTTTTTGGTTAAATCAAACTTAAAATCAAAGTTTCGATCCCATGTGAAGTCCTTGGAAAAACTGAGATCCATCTGATTATTGGCACTCTCTCCAGCATCCACTTCGTTAAAATTGCGCATGCGCAATTCGGAGAAGTTACGGTGCATATTTGTGCTGAATCCCCACGATTGAGGCAGATAAAACAGGTTAAATTCCGTCAAAAGTTTTACCTTCTTTACCTTCTCATTATTTTTGAACGGCTCCCAGGGTTGCGGATTAAACGAGTACGCATACGTAAACGACCCACGATGGTCGGTGGCTTTGTCGGACTCCAATTCCGGAGAACGGGTGTCCTGTTTGTTGTAGGAGGCGGATATGGAGAAGTTGGCCGGATCGTAGAACATGTTCTTTTTCTTGGAATGGATATCCACTTTCATGTTCGTAAGCGAGAACGATGTGGAGGTGTTCACCGTATTGGATAACGTCCGGATAGAGTCTTTTTCCTCTTGAGTATCATAAGTTTCCAACGTCTCTTTCAGTTCGATATCGGTATCAAACGGATCGTACTTGGGCGACGTGGAATTGTTGGAGTAACTTACATACAATGGTATTTGCAATTTGGCCTGCTCGGGCAATAAACGACCTGCTTCCAATGCAGCACTAACGGATAATTGATACGAATCCTCCATATTGCGCCCCTGTACATTGCTCTCAATTCCTCCGTATCCTGCCGTTTCCAAATGACCGGCTACATTGACCTGAGCAATATCACTGATGCCCAAAGACATATTGGCCATAGCCGCTACACCTCCATCCTCATTAAACTCACTGAGTCGTAATTCATTGACCCATATCTCTCCGGTGGCACCATCTGTTTCATGGTTATTGCGGTTACGCACACCAATCATAATCGTTTCCACCTCTTCCAATGTAGGGTTACCCAAAATGGTAATCCGGTTCTGGGGTTTATCATTTTCGTCATCATAGATGACATAGGGTATGGTATTGCCTACGCCACTCGTACCTGCCCGTTTGGCCTTATTGCGGGCCGTCTTGGCATTGGTAAAGGCGGACAAATCAATGTCAAAACTGTTGGCATCGGGCCATACAATGCGCCTATCGTTCTGATTATCATTGTTATACGTTCCTCTCGGGGTAAGCGTCAAAGGAATCTCATACTCATAGTAGTTATTGACCATATCCGCACCCAGACGAATGAAACAACTCAATTCTCCATCTTCAATCTTGGAAATGGTACTGTCCATATTTTCGGCATGAACAAACATCTGCAGACGCTTGTAGTTTCTCAAATCGTAGGTCACGTTCTTGTATACCGCCAACGCATCGTTGTACTGCAAGTTATGCACACGAAGCACCATCGCTTGCTCGTTTTGCGCAATCAGTTGGGCCTGACCGGGATCAGTTTGACGGGAGATACCCGGAGGCAATACGTAGTTGACAGGAGAACGAGTACCATTCTCTTCAATATTGATCGCCTGAACATCCAATAGCGAATTAGAGGTGGGATTAACCGAGTTGATTTGCCCTGTCATCTCATTTCGGTACAATCCTTTGGTATAGTTACGCCATTCGCCACGCACCAAATCCAGGGTGGCCAGACGCAGGTGAGTCTCCTGCTCAAAGCCGGTCATATACATACGAATAAAACGGATGGAACGATAGTTACGTATCGATCCTACTTTTTCGCAATTTCCCTTAATAGGAATCTTAAACTGATACCATGTCACTTGCGCACTCTCACCATTTTTGAGAGTCACGGTGGTGGTCAGTTTCTCCGCAATGTTTTGTTTACCCACTTCCATCATACCTGGACGCAAATCGACATGATACTCATAGTACTTCTCGTACTCGTTCATCGTATTATCCTGGTTGATATCCTCCAAATCAGGTGTCAGAGTGGCGGCTGATCCATAGGTGCTGTTCGTATTCGATTCGGGAGAGTTGCCTTCGGTACCATTGTAGTGCTTGTAGCGCCCCAAGATGCTGACAGAGTCTTCATCATAATCCGTACCTCGATAGTAGTGATAATTATCTCCGGCTGGGTCGTTAAACGGAGAGAAGGGATCCTCATTCCACTTTTGTATAACAACCGGATTGGTCACTTTGGCCTTGAGGGCATCCACATAATCCCGATACGGATGCTTGCCGTTATAGGAATAGGTCCACTCCTGGTCGGTACTCAGTCCGTTCAAACCTACATCCTGTTTCTCTCTCGCATCAGTCTCTGTGGAGAAAGCCACCGTAGTGGAGGTGGTTTTGGGCACCATACCCCACAAGGTCGTGTCCATGGTGGAAAAATCGCCATTGAGAGGACGTCCATGTTCAAAACTCTTTTTACCATCCCGTAATATATCTTCACTGATATCACCCAAGTCAATGTACAAATCACCGCCGGTGAAATGATCCGGGTTAGTTAACTGAGGATCCATCATCCAAAACTCAATATACTCGATATTGGCTTTCTCAAAATCCGTGTTATCCAATCGGCGCATGATACCGCCCCAACGTTGACTCGGATGAGTCAGTTGACCATTGGCATCTATCTGATCGGCATCAATATTATACGGACCACGCTCTGTCGGATAGTAACTGAGGTTGAGCACGCTGATGCGGTTATCTTCATTGGCCAACACATCCTTGTTGGGATAAAGTTCTTTCTCATACACGATACGGGTGCGATGATCACTCATCAAATCGGCATCTCCTTTGATATGGGCCGGAGTGTTGGTTTGCGGATGACCAAAAATAGGATCTACAGCATACCAGGCCATTAAGGCTCTGGAGGAATTATATCGGGCATCGTTACTGTACTGGGCCTCCTTGAGGAAAGGACGACTATTGTCCCCACTGTTGGGATTGTTCGGTGTGGATGCCAAAAACCAGGTACTGGGATAGTGAATGTCTATGGATGTTTTGGTGGATTCAAAGTCATCAATATAAGCCGTTCCGGCTGTTCCTACATCACGCGTGTGACCCGGAATGAGTTGGGCAAATTCAGCACCAATCTGGAAGGTGCTGGGGGCAGTGGCTGTAATCCATGGAATTTGATCCAGAGCATTACTCAACCATTGCATCTCCGCTTTATAATTAAGATTGGCTCCCCAAATGGTGTTGGCCAATGGCTCACTGCCTGTATTCACTTTCGTGGTAAGCGGCTTTTCTCTCAGGTGCATAATCGTTCCACCTACAACAAAATCCTTGGATACCTCATATTCCAAATGGGCTCCATACAGACTCTTACGCTGCAGCGAGAAGGTCGACTGATCCTCCAACTGCACACTGACATTGGTACCGGAATTGAGAATACTCTCATTCAGTATGGTCACTATACCCATGGTATAGTCCACTGTATAATCCACATTCTCGGTTAGCGTGGCACCACCGGCAGTTACCTTAACACTGCCGCGCGGCACATTCATCGCATTCAACCGAATCTCACTGCCATTGGTTCCTTTGTACTTACCCTGTAATGTGAACTTGTTCTTTTCACTCATCTCTTGAGCGGCTACCAGAGTAGAGTCGTATAACTCCTGGAAACAATATTTCTTCACCAAAACAGGATCATACTCCAACTGCTTGGCCAAATGAGAACCAAAAGGCTCCAACACAGGGAAGATGATTCGACCCGTGGACGAAACAGCGGTATAACCTTCCACATAATCGAATCGACCATCGGGTGAAGCATTGTTCTTGGAATCCAAACGGTCCAGATTCATCACGCGAAGCAACTGTTTTCCCTTGATGGGACCTTCAGACAAATATTGCAACTCGGTTCCAATGGAGTCGTTTCTGTACATCACATACAACTCAAACTTTTCACTGGTCATCGTGCTGGCGCCTAACGAGTAAATGTTCTTCAGCATCAAATCCCAGGTACCATACTTGTCACCCTGTATCTCACGAGCCAGATTGCGAGCATGAGGAGCATTGTTGCTGGCCTTCAGTAATTTCAAAATCATAGTAGGCGCACGCGAAGAAGTGGAGTCTGCTACCAATTTATCGGTGGAGAATTCACCCACTTGATAGATGTTGCCGGCATACGTAAACTCAAACGCCACAGCAAGGACTTCGTCCTGGTTGAGCGCAGACTTGAGGGTAATATATCCCAACGACGAATTAAGCGAGTACTCGCTGGTGTTGAGCAATCGTGCGGATTCGATTTTTTCATAATCATCTCCACCCTGAATGCCCCATTCCAACTCCTTACTCTGAAGCATTGAGTTCACCTGCTGGATATCCCGGATAGCAGGTTCTGAAGTCACCAGTTCATATAACCTGTTGGCACGGTTCTGCGGCATTACCGAACCGGTGGTGAAAAAGGCCGTCGTATTCTGAACGTGTTCGGGCTTGTTTTCTCCTAAGTCAGTAAAGGCAATAATATTACGAGCCTGATCGTATACCCCTCGCTTATTGGTCACCCACACCTCAATTCGATTGATGGTCACACCACTGGCCACATACGGCATCGCTGCCATGGCCGACTCAAACTGATCGCGGAAATAGTAACTGAGGAAAAAGTGCTTATTTTCATCATAGTTATCGGCGGATACTTCATATTTGGTCATTTGGGCACCGCCTTCCGAATTGACATTCTGGGCTTCACTATTCTGCTGACTGATCAGCGCTTGCACCTTGAGTTTGCCAAATTTGAGATTGGTCTTGATACCAAACAACGCCTGACTGCCTCGTATCAGACTCGAATTGAGATCCATGGTCACATTACCCGCCTCAATGGACTGAATGATATCATCTTCCTGACCCTTAAAGGCCAATTTGAGATTCTGCTGATCAAAGGCAAAACTGGCTTCCGTGTTGTAATTCATGTTAAAAGCCATCTTGTCTCCTACCTTGGCATTGACGTTGACCTGAATCTTTTCGTCAAAATCAAAGATGTTATTCGTTCTCGAACGTTCGGTAAGCGCTGGGTTGTTGACATATTGGTGCTTAAAGGCAAACAACAGTTCGGCACTTCCCTGTAACTTAAGCTGAACACCACCCGGACCAAAAATCTTGTCCGCCGGGCCAATGTCAAACTTCATGTCCGTGATATCAAACTTGCGCTCGTTATTGTGCTCCACCTCCCCAATCTTAGTCTGCCAATACTGCTCCATAAACTTGCGCTCGCTGTACTGCTTATATTCCTCGTTGGTCATCAGATAGGGTGTCGCAATATCGGTTTCTCCTATGCGGGTGTGCATGACATAACAACCGGTGACAGGATCATACTCCACGGTCGTTTGGATATTGTCAGGTTGCTTAAGAGTCATATTGCTGCCCGTTGCCATAAGTTGCTCATAGTTCGCTGCACCATAAGACAATTGACGGGTAGGAAGCAACCGACCAACCGTATCCACCCGCACAGTATCCTGCGCCACTGCCATGAGGGACGCCAACAATAACAATCCTATGATGTAAAATCTCTTCAAACCTACAACATCTTTAGGGCTTGACGAATGACTGCCTCTACGGCAGCATGAGGATCTTCTTTGAGTATCTTATCCACCACCTTGCCACTGGCTGCTGCGGCAAAACCCAACATGGTAAGAGCACTAATGGCTTCCTCCTTAATCGGATTGGCCTCTTCTGGGAATAACATACCATCCTGGCCCTCCGTGATGCTCACGTCCGAACCGTCTTCCAGACGAATCTTCAAAATCTTATCCTTCAAATCTACAATGATACGCTGAGCCGTTTTGGGACCCAATCCCTTAATCTGACTGAGTGCTTTGGCATTACCGGTGGCAATAATCTGACGCAATTCCGAGGCCGAATAGGCCGACAATATCATGCGCGCTGTGTTAGCCCCCACGCCACTGACGGTCATCAGTATCTCAAACAAAGACCGCTCACCCTGAGTCATAAACCCAAACAGCATATGGGTGTCCTCGCGAATGATTTCCTCGATATACAACCTGGCCTCGCTGTGGTCTGCCAACTGAGAATAGGTTGGCAGGGTGATGTTAATGGCATACCCGACTCCGGCAGCCTCAATGACCGCATATGTGGGATTCAAATCCGTCAGTTTTCCGGTAATATACTCAATCATATTGTTTGTGTATGCGCGCATACTTGCGCAAATTAGCGTGCAAAGGTACGATTTTTTTTTAACACTACCAAAAAAGAATGCTGAAAAATGATTTTTTTATCAGAATTCTTGCGTATTTTTATTTTTTTTCGTATCTTTGCACTCAAAATGATATGTATATTGCAATTGCTGGAAATATAGGGGCCGGAAAAACCACATTGACGAAAATGCTGGCCAAATATTATGGTTGGGAACCTCGTTTTGAAAGCGTGGGTTTTAATCCGTATTTGGAGGACTATTATTCGGATATCAAACGTTGGTCTTTCTGCTTGGAAACGTACTTTTTAAAGGAACGATTCAAGGATATGCTGACCATTCAGCAGACTAACCATACCATCGTGCAGGATCGCAGTATCTACGAGGGAGTACACGTTTTTGTGACCAACAATTATCGCCGAGGTGATCTGCAAAAGCGCGATTATGAAACCTATATGGAACTGTTTGATCATATGCAACGACTACTCCGTTTGCCGGATCTGATGATCTACCTCAGGAAGTCTGTTCCAAGCCTGATTTCACAGATTCAGAAACGCGGTCGAGATTATGAGAAAGGCATGCAGATAGACTACCTCAAGGACCTTAATGACCGCTATGAGGAGTTTATATACCATCAGTACACCGGTCGCGTGCTCACCATTGAATCAGACGACTTGGACTTTGAGAGTAATCCTGCTGATTTTCAGTTGATTGTCAATAAAATAGATGCTCAGCTATTTGGCTTGTTCTCTGCTGATAATTGGAAATAATACTTTACACTTTACACTATACACTTTACACTAAATATTATGCACATAGCTATTGCTGGAAATATCGGTTGTGGTAAGACGACTCTGACCCACATGCTGGCCAAACATTATGGCTGGGAACCTCGTTTTGAATCAGTGGACTATAATCCGTATTTGAATGATTTTTACAACGACATGTCCCGTTGGTCCTTTAACCTCCAAGTGTATTTTTTAAACAAGCGTTTTAAGGATATCGTGGAGATTGCCAAGTCTGATAAGTTTATTATCCAGGACCGCACTATCTATGAGGATGCACGTATCTTTGCCCCCAATCTGCATCGCCAAAGATTGATGTCTGATCGTGATTTTGATAACTACTGCGACCTGTTTGATTTAATGATGTCACTGGTTAAAATGCCAGATTTGATGATTTATATCCGCTCTTCCATTCCCACATTGGTGGCTCAGATTCAGAAACGCGGACGCAGTTATGAGGCCAGTATGCGAATTGATTACCTCCAGGGATTAAATAACTTATATGAGGAGTGGATAGCAGGTTACAAGGGAAAATTGCTTATTGTTGATGGCGATTGTATCAAGTTTGGTGAACGTGTTGAGGATTTTCGTTATGTGACCGATCGTATTGACGCTGAGTTGTTTGGCCTCTTCCCATTTGAGAAAGAGGAAAGTGTTGGCAAGGAAATTAAATGATTCAACACTTTCTCGATTATATTGCCGTCGAGAAAAAGTACTCCCCACGCACCGTCGATTCGTACCGTGACGATTTGCGTGACTTTTGTCTCTTTTTCGGTTGGGAAACTCAAGATTATGACCCAACCCAAGTCAGCGAGGCCGATATTAAGGAATGGATGATTGATATGTTGGAAAATCA
Organism: Bacteroidales bacterium UBA1714; assembly: GCA_002317295.1. Taxonomy (GTDB): domain Bacteria; phylum Bacteroidota; class Bacteroidia; order Bacteroidales; family Paludibacteraceae; genus Colicola. The sequence continues at coordinate 18,830 of DCIY01000022.1, read as the reverse complement.
ACATCTGTCTGGACGAAGTGTCAAACGCAAATTGTCCTGTGTCCGGTCTTTTCATAAGTTCTTGCTGCGAATGAAACTGGTAAACAAGGATGTGACACGAATGGTCATTGCCCCAAAGGTGCCCAAGACTCTACCGGTGTTTTTTAAACCTTCAGAGATGCAGAGAGCCACACAAATGGATGACCAGGCGGACGACTTTACCAGTATCCGCAATTGTCTGATTATCCAAATGCTCTACCAGACAGGGATGCGTCAGGCAGAAATGTTGGGACTTAAGGATAACGATGTCCGGTTAGATGCCATGGAAATCCGCGTGTTCGGTAAACGGCGTAAAGAAAGGGTCATACCCATTGGAGAACACCTGAAGTACCAGATTGAGCAATACTTGATTGCTCGTCAACCCATGGAGGACGTTGGTACGTTTTTTGTTCAACAGAGCAAAGCAGGCACCCGTCCATTGACATCGTCTACACTATATAATATTGTGCGCTCGCGTATGGGCGAGGTAAGCACGCTCAAAAAACATAGCCCGCACGTATTAAGGCACACGTTTGCCACGACCATGTTGGATAATGGGGCAGACATTCGCACGATTCAACACCTGTTGGGACATGCCAGCCTGTCTACCACCCAAATCTACACCCACACGACATTTGAACAAATACAAAAAGAATATAATAACGCCCATCCAAGGGCAAAACAAAGAAAGGATTAGTACTATGAAGTTAACCGTCAATGCTGTGAATTTCGAGATGGCAGAACGTCTCGAAAAGTATATCGGGAAAAAAACGGCCCGATTTGAAAAAATGTTGAACAACCAAGCTGCCGAAATGGAAATCCGTATGACTGTGGTCAAACCGGAAACCAATCTCAACAAAACTACACAGGTTCGCGTGATGGGGAATGGACCCGAAATGTTTGCTGAAAAAACCTGTGATACGTTTGAACAGGGAGTGGACCTTTGTCTGGAAGTAATCGATCGCCAAATTGAAAAACTGAAGGAAAAATAACAAAAATGGGGGCTTTTGCCCCTGTTTTTTTGAAAAAATGAATTTTTTTTACATTTTTTTGCGAAAATATTTTGCCATGTCAAAAAAAAGCAGTACTTTTGCATCCGATTTCGCGCTGGATGTGTTTGAATGATGTATCGCACATGGTCCAATCGTAAATCGATTGCCTCTATAGCTCAGTTGGTAGAGCACTAGATTTGTAATCCAGCGGTCGTTGGTTCGAGTCCGACTAGAGGCTCTGAGAGAGTGATCTTGTAAATATTTTGGGTGTGTTCCAGAGTGGCCAAATGGGGCAGACTGTAAATCTGCTGTCTACGACTTCGGTGGTTCGAATCCATCCGCACCCACCCAATAGCGGAAGCCTCAGTTTTAAACGCGGAAGTCTTGTGCTAGAGAGCGCAGAATAAGTTAACTTAATTATGCCGAACGACGCCAAGATTTGCGCAAAAATTGGGTTCCCAATTTTTGCGGAAATAGCTCAGTCGATAGAGCACTAGCCTTCCAAGCTGGGGGTCGCGGGTTTGAGTCCCGTTTTCCGCTCAGCTTATTTTTAATGCTGCTTTAGCTCAGTGGTAGAGCGCATCCTTGGTAAGGATGAGGTCCCGAGTTCAACTCTCGGAAGCAGCTCACCAATTATTAATTATAAGGTTCGCGCGAGGGGTACTATACCCGTTTGCGCGTTATGTACAAAGAGTTAAGCAAACAACAAACAACAAATTTGTTATTAACGTTAATAAATTAAAATTCTAGAATTATGGCAAAAGAGAAATTTGACCGTTCGAAACCACACGTTAACATCGGTACTATTGGTCACGTTGACCACGGTAAAACTACTTTGACCGCTGCTATTACTACCGTATTGGCTAAGAAGGGTCTGTCGGAGCTCCGTTCGTTCGATTCTATCGACAATGCTCCTGAAGAGAAAGAGCGTGGTATTACTATCAATACCGCTCACGTTGAGTATCAAACCGCTACCCGTCACTACGCTCACGTAGACTGCCCGGGCCACGCTGACTATGTGAAGAACATGGTAACTGGTGCCGCTCAGATGGATGGTGCTATTATCGTTGTTGCTGCTACTGATGGTCCTATGCCTCAGACCCGTGAGCACATCTTGTTGGCTCGCCAAGTGAACGTTCCTCGTTTGGTAGTGTTCATGAACAAGTGCGATATGGTGGACGATGCAGAGATGCTCGACCTCGTTGAAATGGAAATGCGCGAACTCCTTTCGTTCTATGAGTTCGATGGTGATAATACTCCTGTTATCCGTGGTTCTGCCCTGGGCGCACTCAATGGTGTAGCTGAATGGGAAGATAAGGTGATGGAGTTGATGGACGCTGTTGACAGCTGGATTCAGTTGCCTCCACGTGCCGTTGATAAACCTTTCTTGATGCCTGTTGAGGACGTATTCTCGATCACGGGTCGTGGTACGGTTGCTACAGGTCGTATTGAGACCGGTATCATCAAAGTAGGTGATGAGGTTCAATTGATCGGTTTGGGTTGCGAAGGTAAGAAGTCGGTTGTTACCGGTGTCGAGATGTTCCGCAAATTGCTGGATCAAGGTGAGGCTGGTGATAACGTAGGTCTGTTGCTCCGCGGTATCGATAAGGATGAAGTTAAGCGTGGTATGGTTATCACCCACCCGGGTGTTGTGAAACCTCACGAGGAGTTTAAGGCATCTGTTTATATCTTGAAGAAAGAGGAAGGTGGCCGTCACACTCCGTTCCATAACCACTATCGTCCTCAGTTCTACATCCGTACTATGGACGTGACTGGCGAAATCACTCTGCCAGAAGGAACTGAAATGGTTATGCCGGGCGATAACTTGGAGATCGCAGTTAAGCTCATCTATCCGGTAGCTTGCTCTGAAGGTCTTCGTTTCGCCATCCGTGAAGGTGGTCGTACCGTTGGTTCGGGCCAAATCACGAAAGTGCTTGACTAATTTGTTAGTCTGAGATAATCCGCTCGGGGTTTCGAACCCCGGGCGTCTTACGAAAGTCCTCCAATGGTAGGAGAGCGGTCTCCAAAACCGTCAATGTGGGTTCGATTCCTGCCTTTCGTGCCATACTTGGGTTACTTGTCCTGCATTGGACATTTACCAAAGTGCTGTTACAACATATGCTTCCATTTGACGTCGATGACGCCTTCTTTTGTTGTGAAAGGAGATGGTCTCGAGGCCAGATTGGATGCGCAATGTAATTAAGAATAACTAATTATTAAATCTACAAATATGAAACTGGTAGAAAACATTAAGGAGTCTTACACTGAATTGGTTCACAAGGTAAGTTGGCCTTCCCGCAAGGAATTGGCACAAAGCTCGGTGGTAGTATTGATTGCTTCCCTCATTCTGGCACTGATTGTCTGGATCATGGACTGGTGTTTTGAGTCTATTATGACGTTTGTCTACGGCCTGTTTTAATTTTTAATTGGAATTATGGCTGAAAGCAGTTTAAAATGGTATGTACTCCGCGCCATTAGCGGTAAGGAGAACAAAGTAAAAGAGTACATCGAAGGTGCACTCGTTACTTCGTCTCTGTTTAAGGAGTATGTTTCCCAGGTGCTTATCCCCATTGAGAAAGTAGTCGTTCAACGCAATGGAAAGCGCGCCATCAAGGAGCGTAATAAGTTGCCAGGCTATGTCTTGGTGGAGTGTAACCTCACAGATGAATGTTTCCCCCTGCTGCGTAACATTCCAAACGTGTTGGGATTTTTGAGTGATGGCAAATCCTCAACCAAACCCGCCCCCGTTTCTCAGGCTGAAATCGATAAGCTGGTAGGTAACGTGGATGACACAACGGAAGAATTGCTGCTCGAGGAAATCTATCTCGTCGGCGAGAAGGTCAAAGTGACCGATGGTCCTTTCTCCGGATTCAATGGCGTAATTAGTGATGTGTTCGAGGACAAACGGAAACTCAGAGTGGTGGTGACTATCTTTGATCGTCAGACTCCGCTGGAGTTGGGTTTCAACCAAGTAGAGAAAGAGTAGAAGGCATTGTTACGGGCCGTTTGACTACTCGATAGTTTTATTATCAACCCGGCGAGAGTTACTTCGTAACGTACGCATCGCCAAAACTATTAAAAACAAACAAAACTATGGCTAAAGAAATTGCTGGTTTTATTAAGCTCCAAATTAAGGGTGGCGCAGCCAATCCGGCACCTCCAGTAGGACCTGCTTTGGGTTCCAAGGGTGTGAACATCATGGAGTTTTGTAAACAATTCAACGCCAGAACGCAAGAAAAAGCAGGTAAGGTATTGCCTGTAGTAATCACTGTTTACACCGATAAGTCGTTTGACTTTATCGTAAAGACTCCTCCCGTAGCTGTTCAGCTCGTAGAGGCAGCCAAAATCAAATCGGGTTCTGCAGAACCTAACCGTAAGAAAGTCGCTAATATTACTGAGGAGCAATGTCGCGCTATCGCCACCGACAAGATGGTTGATATGAACTGCTTCACCGTAGAGAGCGCTATGGCAATGGTTAAGGGTACTGCACGCAGCATGGGTATTACTGTTAAATAAATCTTCGAAGAACTATGGCAAAATTGACAAAAAATCAAAAGCTTGCTGCCCAGAAGATTGAAGCAGGTAAGCTCTATACTGTGGCAGAGGCTGCAGCATTGGTAAAAGAGATTACTACCACCAAGTTTGACGCTAGCGTGGATATCGACGTACGCCTGGGTGTTGACCCTCGTAAGGCCAACCAAATGGTTCGTGGCGTGGTTAGTCTGCCTAACGGAACTGGTAAGGTAACTCGCGTTCTCGCACTCGTTGGTTCCGATCAGGAAGCTGCCGTTAAGGAAGCTGGTGCTGATTTCGTGGGACTGGACGAATTTGTAGAAAAGATTAAAGGCGGATGGACCGATTTCGACGTGATGATCACCCAACCCCAATACATGGGTAAAATTGGTGCTCTGGGTCGTGTTCTGGGTCCTCGTGGTTTGATGCCTAACCCCAAATCCGGCACCGTAACGATGGAAGTCGCTAAGGCCGTTAAGGAAGTAAAGGCTGGTAAGATTGACTTTAAGGTGGACAAATTTGGTATCGTTCACACTTCGATTGGTAAAGTAAGCTTCAATGCTGATGCCATCGCTGAGAACGCCATTGAGTTCATCCAAACGTTGATTAAACTCAAACCCGCTGTATCTAAAGGTACCTATATTAAGAGTATCTATCTGAGCTCGACCATGAGTCAGGGAATTAAGATTGATACCAAATCCATTGAGTAAGAAAGGAGAAAAGTATGAAAAAAGAAGATAAGACCGCTCTGATCAGTGAGCTTCAAGAACAAATCGGTTCGTACTCTCACTTCTATCTGACTAATATTGAAGGTTTGGACGCACAAAAAACAAGCGACTTGCGTCGTGCATGCTTTAAGGCTGACATCAAATTGGTGATGGTAAAGAACACCTTGCTCCGCAAGGCACTCGAGGCTAAAGGCATTGACGCCAGCTTATTTGCTGCTCTCAAAGGAAATACCGCTCTCATGCTTAGCAATACGGGCAATGCTCCTGCTAAACTGATTAAGGAACTCATCAAGAAAGAGAAAAACAAAGAAGAGGCTAAACCCCAATTGAAGGCTGCTTATGTAGAGGAAAATATCTACCTGGGTGCCCAAAATCTGGAGATGCTTTCGGCTATCAAGTCCAAGAACGAACTCATCGCAGATGTTATTGCTCTGTTGCAATCGCCTGCCAAGAACGTTATCTCTGCTCTGCAGAGTGGCGGTACCACCATCCATGGTGTCCTCAAGACGCTGGGTGAAAAAGCTGAGTAATTCAGCGTAAAATAATTTACAAACATTAAAACAATAACATTTTAAAATTATACAACTATGGCAGACGTAAAAGCTATTGCTGAACAATTGGTAAACCTTACTGTTAAGGAAGTTAATGAACTCGCTCAAGTCCTCAAAGAGGAGTATGGTATTGAACCCGCCGCTGCTGCTGTTGCAGTTGCTGCTCCTGCCGCTGCTGGTGAAGCTGCTGTTGTGGAAGAGAAAACTTCCTTCGATGTAGTTCTCAAATCCGCTGGTGCACAAAAACTCCAAGTCGTTAAGGCTGTGAAAGAGCAAACCGGTCTTGGCCTGAAAGAGGCTAAAGATATCGTAGACGCTGCTCCTGCTACCGTTAAGGAAGGTCTTGACAAAGCAGCTGCTGAGGCTCTCAAGAAAGCCCTCGAAGAAGTAGGCGCTGAGGTAGAACTCAAGTAATCAACCACCAGTTATTGCTGGTTACAGGTTTAGATCCCGACCAAAAATCGGGGTCTAAACCTTTTTCTCTGAAAATAGACCTATTCTTAATTATGTTAAAATTTTAATAAAAAATTGGCTTTTTTTGTTAAATAACTTTAAATAACAATGGCTACTAACCTCAAAACCCAACGAGTCAACTTTTCGGCGATGCAGAAGCAGTTTCCGTACCCTGACTTTTTGGATATTCAGATAAAGTCGTTCCGTGAGTTCGTTCAGATGAACTCAACCCCCGAGCAACGCCGTAAGGAAGGCTTATACCGGGTGTTTAAGGAGAACTTCCCCATTGCGGATACGCGAAATAACTTCATCCTTGAGTTTTTGGATTATTATGTGGATCAACCCCGTTACTCCATCGAAGAGTGCTTACAACGCGGTTTGACCTTTAGTGTGCCTTTGAAGGCAAAACTTAAACTGTACTGTACCGACCCCGATCACGAGGATTTTGATACCGTGATTCAGGATGTCTTCCTGGGAACGATACCGTATATGACCCCCAAGGGTACCTTTGTCATCAATGGTGCCGAGCGCGTTATCGTCAGCCAATTGCACCGTTCGCCCGGTGTGTTCTTTGGTACCTCGATGCACTCTAACGGAACCAAACTTTATTCGGCACGTATCATCCCATTCCGCGGTTCGTGGATCGAGTTTGCCACGGATATCAATAAAGTGATGTATGCCTACATCGATCGTAAAAAGAAATTACCCGTCACCACGCTCCTTCGTGCCATTGGTTTCGAGAGCGATAAGGATATTCTTGACTGCTTCGATCTGGCTCAGGAAATCACTTGCACCCGGGAGAACCTCGAAGAGGCTGTCGGTAGAACCCTCGCCGGCAATGTGCTCAAGAGTTGGTCGGAAGATTTTGTGGATGAAGATACCGGTGAGGTGGTATCCATTGAACGTAATGAGGTAATCATTGACCGCGAAACGGTTCTGACCGCAGAACTGGTGGAACGCATCATTGAGGCCGGCACCAAAACGATCCTCCTCCACAAGGATGAGGCCCGTGAAGCCGACTTCTCGATTATCTTCAACACCCTGCAGAAAGACCCATCGCACTCTGAAAAAGAGGCGGTTCTCTATATCTATCGTCAGTTGCGTAATGCAGAACCGGCTGATGATGCTACGGCTCGCGAAATGATCATGAACCTGTTCTTCAGCGAGAAACGTTACGACCTGGGCGAAGTAGGTCGCTATCGTATCAACCGTAAATTGAATATGTCCATTCCGGAAGATACCCGTGTACTGACCAAGGATGATATGATCGAAATCATCAAGTACCTGGTGCAACTCATTAACTCCAATGCCGAAGTGGACGATATTGACCACCTGTCCAACCGTCGTGTGCGCACGGTGGGTGAACAGTTGTTCAACCAGTTTGGAGTCGGCCTGTCTCGCATGGGACGTACCATCCGTGAGCGCATGAACGTGCGCGATAACGAGGTATTTACCCCTACCGACCTCATTAATGCCAAGGCTATCTCGTCGGTCATCAATTCGTACTTTGGTACCAACGCCCTGAGCCAGTTCATGGACCAGCAAAACCCGTTGGCAGAGATTACCCACAAACGTCGTATGTCTGCCCTGGGTCCTGGCGGTTTGAGTCGTGATCGTGCCGGATTTGAGGTGCGTGACGTACACTATACCCACTACGGTCGTTTGTGCCCAATTGAGACGCCTGAAGGACCAAATATCGGTCTTATTTCTTCGTTGTGTATTTATGCCAAAATCAACGACCTTGGTTTCATCGAAACCCCGTATCGTAAGGCAGAGAATGGCGTGGTTGACCTGGATAACGATCACGTACTCTATCTCACCGCAGAGGATGAGGAGAATATGACAGTGGCCCAGGGTAACGCTCCGCTGGACGCCAATGGTAAGTTCATTCGCAAAAAAGTAAAAGCGCGTTTTGAGGCCGATTTCCCCGTAGTGGAACCCGAGAAAATTGACGCCATGGATGTGGCACCCAGTCAGATTGCCTCTATCGCCGCAGCGCTGATTCCGTTCCTGGAGCACGATGATGCCAACCGTGCCTTGATGGGATCGAACATGATGCGTCAGGCCGTTCCATTGTTGCGTAACGAGGCTCCTATCGTAGGTACCGGAATTGAGGCACAACTGATTCAGGATAGCCGTACTCAGGTTACGGCAGAAGGAACCGGTGAAGTGACCTTTGTGGATGCAGACACCATCCGCATTCGCTATGACCGTAACGAAGAAGAGGAGTTTATCAGTTTTGATCCTGCTGAGAAAGAATATAAGTTGGCCAAGTTCCAAAAAACCAACCAAAATACCACCATCGACCTGCGTCCTACCGTGCGCAAAGGCGATAAGGTACAGCCGGGACAAATCCTTACCGAAGGTTTTGCTACCGAAAATGGTGAGTTGGCGCTGGGTAAGAACCTCAAGGTGGCTTACATCCCATGGAAAGGATACAACTACGAGGATGCTATCGTGCTTAGCGAACGCATCGTTCGTGAAGATATGTTTACTTCCGTTCATGTGGTGGAGCAACTGCTTGAGGTACGTGAGACCAAACGTGGTATGGAAGAGTTTACCAACGATATCCCCAACGTGAGCGAGGAAGCCACCAAGGACCTCGACGAAAACGGTTTGATCCGTATCGGTGCACACATCACTCCGGGTGATATCATCATTGGTAAGATCACGCCAAAAGGCGAAACCGATCCTTCTCCCGAAGAGAAACTGCTTAAAGCTATCTTTGGTGACAAGGCCGGAGATGTTAAGGATGCTTCACTCAAGGCTACTCCTTCGTTGGACGGCGTAGTGATTGACCGTAAACTCTATACGCGCGCTATCAAGGATCGCGAGCAAAAGAAACAGGATAAGTTGGCCCTGCTGGCTATGGACGAGAAGTTCCAACAACAAGTGGCTCAACTGCGTGACCAATTGGTGGACAAACTCTGTGTACTGCTCAAGAATCGTCAGTCCCAGGGTGTATATGACATCGTCGGTACCGAACTGATTGCCAAAGGTGTGACCTTCTCGCGTGAGCGCATTAATCAAATAGACTTCCTCAATGTGATGATGGAGGACTGGACCATGGATGCTCACCGCAATGAACTGGTTACCCGCTGCATCATGAACTTCATTGAGAAACATAAAGCCCTCGATGCTGCCCTCAAACGGGATAAGTTTAATATCACCATCGGAGATGAACTGCCCAATGGTATCATCCAAATGGCCAAGGTTTATCTGGCCAAGCGTCGTAAGATTAGCGTGGGTGATAAGATGGCAGGTCGTCACGGTAACAAGGGTATCGTTTCCAAGATTGTCCGCGTAGAAGATATGCCATTCCTGGCAGATGGTACGCCGGTGGATATCGTGCTCAACCCGCTGGGTGTGCCTTCTCGTATGAACATCGGTCAGATCTTTGAGGCTGTCCTCGGTTGGGCAGGTCGTGAACTGGGTGTGAAGTTTGCTACACCTATTTTCGACGGCTGTACACTTGATAACCTCAACGAATGGACCGACAAGGCAGGCCTGCCTCGCGCCGGCAAGACCCAGTTGTATGACGGCGGAACCGGTGAGGCATTTGACCAAATGGCTACCGTAGGTGTGACTTACTTTATGAAGTTGGGCCACATGGTAGATGATAAGATGCACGCTCGTTCAATCGGCCCGTACAGCTTGATTACACAACAACCTCTGGGTGGTAAAGCCCAGTTCGGTGGTCAACGTTTCGGTGAAATGGAGGTTTGGGCACTGGAGGCACACGGTGCTGCCCATGTGCTCCAGGAGATACTGACCGTGAAGTCCGATGATGTTACCGGTCGTGCTCGCACTTATGAGGCAATTGTTAAGGGAGAACCGATGCCTACACCGGGTCTGCCTGAATCGCTGAATGTATTGTTACACGAATTGCAAGGTCTGGCCTTGTCCATCAAGATGGAATAATAATCAGGTACAACTATGGCATATAATAAAGAGAATAATAATTCAACCAAACGTACAGGTTTTACCAAGATTACGATTGGTTTAGCATCGCCGGATGAAATCATGGCGCTGTCCAGTGGTGAGGTACTTAAACCGGAAACCATCAATTACCGTACGTACAAACCCGAACGCGATGGTTTGTTCTGCGAACGCATTTTTGGTCCAACCAAGGACTATGAGTGCCATTGCGGTAAGTACAAACGCATCCGTTACAAAGGCATCGTGTGCGAACGCTGCGGTGTCGAAGTAACCGAGAAGAAAGTACGTCGTGAGCGTATGGGTCATATCAAACTCGTCGTTCCTGTTACCCATATCTGGTATCTCCGTTCCCTGCCCAGCAAAATGGCTGCCCTGTTAGGTGTTCCTACCAAGAAATTGGAATCGGTGGTGTACTATGAGAAGTACATCATCCTTCAGGCAGGTGCCATGGCCGGTCAAATCATTGGCGATATCGATGTGGAAGATCATGCTTTGATTGAGGAGGATGAATACGAAGAAATCCTCAGCAAGTTGCCGGAAGGCAATCAACTGCTCGAGGATACCGATCCGGACAAGTTCATTGCCAAGATGGGCGCTGAGGCGATCTATGATATGCTCGCCAAGATTGATTTGGACGAACTCAGCTACGCCCTCCGTGCTCAGGCCGATCAGGACTCGTCTACTCAACGTAAGCAGGAAGCCCTCAAGCGTCTGCAGGTAGTGGAGTCTTTCCGTGCCTCCAAGGGACTCAACCGCCCCGAATGGATGGTGCTCCAGGTTATCCCGGTTACGCCTCCAGAACTGCGTCCGTTGGTACCCCTGGATGGCGGCCGTTTTGCCACATCGGATCTTAACGACCTCTATCGTCGCGTGATTATTCGTAACAACCGACTCAAACGTCTGGTGGAAATCAAGGCTCCGGATGTCATCTTGCGTAACGAGAAACGTATGCTCCAGGAGGCTGTCGATTCACTGTTCGATAACTCCCGCAAGACCACCGCTATCAAGTCGGAAGCCAACCGCCCACTCAAGAGCCTGAGCGACTCACTCAAGGGTAAACAGGGACGTTTCCGTCAAAACTTGCTGGGTAAACGTGTGGACTATTCCGCTCGTTCAGTCATCGTCGTAGGTCCGGAACTTAAAATGCACGAGTGCGGTCTGCCTAAGGATATGGCCGCTGAATTATACAAGCCGTTCATCATCCGCAAACTGATAGAGCGCGGATTGGTAAAAACGGTTAAATCTGCCAAAAAAATCATTGACCGCAAGGATCCTGTTATCTGGGAGATTCTTGAGCATGTCATGGAAGGACACCCTGTGCTTCTGAACCGTGCACCAACCTTGCACCGTCATGGTATATTGGCTTTCCAACCCCGAATGATTGAGGGTAAAGCGATTCAGTTACACCCACTGGCTTGTGCCGGATTTAACGCCGACTTCGATGGTGAC
>DCIY01000022.1:0-7179 GCA_002317295.1 Bacteroidales bacterium UBA1714 | reverse complement strand
TGACCAGATGGCCGTTCACTTGCCGCTGAGCAACGAGGCTATTTTGGAGGCACAACTGCTCATGCTCGGCTCTCACAATATTCTGGACCCCGCCAATGGTAATCCTATTACCGTGCCTTCTCAGGATATGATTCTCGGTTTGTACTATATCACCAAACCTCGTACTGGTGTCAAGGGAGAGGGACTGGTATTCTATAGCCCGGAAGAGTGCACCATCGCCCTCAATGAGGGTCGCGTGGATATTCACGCCAATATTAAGGTGCGTATCAATGGACAACTCATCGAGACCACTCCGGGTCGTGTCATGGTGAACGCCTTCGTACCCGAAGAAGTGGGATTCCAAAATGTTACCCTCAAGAAGGGTGCTGTCAAATCCATCATTGCCAATGTCATTAAGACTTGCGGTGTTGCTCGTACAGCCCAATTCTTGGATGATATCAAGAACCTCGGTTATAAGATGGCCTTCAAGGGTGGCTTGAGTTTCAACCTCAACGATATCCTCATTCCGGAAGAAAAAGCCGAATTGGTGGCTAAAGGTAATGCCGAAGTGGAGAACATCACCGAAATGTATAACTTCGGTGAAATGGGTGACGATGAACGTTATAACAAGGTCTGCGCTACATGGAACGATGTGGATGCTAAACTGAGCCAAATGCTGATGAAGCACATGGAAGAAGCCGACCAGGGATTCAACTCTGTCTACATGATGATGGATTCCGGTGCCCGTGGTTCCAAACAGCAAATTAAACAGTTGGCCGGTATGCGTGGTTTGATGGCTAAACCTCAGAAAGCCGGTGTGGCTGATTCGCGTCAGCAGATTGAAAACCCGATTCTGGCGAACTTTAAGGAAGGTTTGAGCGTGCTGGAGTACTTTATCTCTACCCACGGTGCTCGTAAGGGTCTGTCCGATACCGCTCTTAAGACGGCCGATGCCGGTTATCTGACTCGTCGTTTGGTCGATGTTAGCCACGATGTGATTATCAACGAGGAAGACTGCGGTACATTGCGTGGTCTGACCGCTCGTGCCATTAAACAAAACGATACCGTTATCGCTTCACTCAGCGCACGTATCCTGGGTCGTGTCAGCGTACACGATATCCATGACATGGAGGGGAACCTCATTGTCGCTGCCGGCGATGAGATTCGCGAAGCACAATGTGCTGCCATTGAGGCTGCCGGCATCGAGGAAGTGGAGATTCGTTCCGTCCTCACTTGCGAATGCAAGCATGGTGTCTGCGCCAAATGTTATGGTCGTAACCTGGCTACCCGTCAGATGGTTCAAAAAGGTGAAGCGGTCGGAGTGATTGCTGCACAGGCCATCGGTGAACCGGGTACTCAGTTGACCCTGCGTACCTTCCACTCCGGTGGTGTCGCTGGTGGTGCTTCCGTACAAAATACCTATGCATTGCCACACGATGGTCGCGTAGAGATTGATGAACTGCGTACCATCCAAACCGAGAACGGCGATACCATTGTTGTCAGCCGTCTCAACGAGATGCGACTGGTAGAACCTACCACAGGGGTGGTGCTGACTACCTACAACATACCTTACGCTTCCAAACTCTTTGTTACCCCGGGCGAAACATATACCAAGGGACAAATGGTTTGTGAGTGGGACCCCTATAAGGCTGCTCTGGTGATTGAAACCGCCGGTACCTTGCGTTATACGGATGTCATTGAGGGTATAACGGCCAAAACCGAAACGGATGAACAAACCGGTAAGAAAGAAGTACATATTACCGATACCAAGGACAAGACCAAAATGCCTATGGCCAATATCATGGATAAGGAAGGTAACGTATTACGTTCCTACAACCTGCCGGTTAAGGCCATGCTTATGCATGAGGATGGTACAGAGGTGAAGGTGGGTGACCTGCTCTTCACCCAATCACGTGCCATGGGTAACGTCGGCGATATTACCGGTGGTCTGCCACGTGTTACCGAGCTGTTTGAGGCCCGTAACCCGAGCAATCCGGCTATCGTCAGCGAAATCGATGGTGAGGTCAGCTATGGTAAGATCAAGCGTGGTAATCGTGAAATAACCGTTACCAGCCGTATGGGTGAACAAAAGAGCTATCTCATTCCGCTCACCAAACAGATTCTGGTGCAGGAAGGTGACTATGTACGTGCCGGCGTGGCTTTGTCCGACGGTGCTGTCACTCCGGACGATATCCTGTCCATTCAGGGTCCGACGGCTGTGCAGGACTATATTGTCAACGAGGCTCAGTCCGTATACCGTATGCAGGGTGTGGAAATCAACGATAAGCACTTCGAGATCATCGTTCGTCAGATGATGCGTAAAGTAGAAATACTGGAGGCTGGCGATACCCGTTACCTCGAAGGACAAATGATTGATAAACTGGACTTCCTGGAGGAGAACGATCGTATCTGGGGTAAAAAGGTGGTCACCGATGCCGGTGAGTCCGAAGTACTCCGCGCAGGTCAGATTGTTACCGCTCGTCGTCTCCACGATGAGAACTCCAGTCTGCGTCGTCGCGATAAGAAACTGGTAGTGGCTCGTGATGCACAATGCGCTACGGCTAAACAGGTACTCCAAGGTATCACCCGTGCTGCATTGGGAACCAAGTCGTTTATGTCAGCAGCTTCCTTCCAGGAAACCACCAAGGTGCTCAATGAGGCTGCTATCCAGGGCAAGGTTGATTACTTGGAGGGAATGAAGGAGAACGTGATTTGCGGTAACCTTATTCCTGCTGGTACCGGTCTTCGTGAGTTCCAGAAAGTAAGCGTGCACAACGCAGAAGAGTATGCTGCCATTCAGGCCGCTCGTGCTGCCGCTGATGCTGCGTTCGACGAAGATTAATCGCTAATCGCTACACGCTAATCGCTAAACGTTAATCGCTACACGCTAAACGTTAATCGCTAATCGCTACACGCTACACATTCAAAAGGCGGATTACTTCAAGTAGTCCGCCTTTTGATTATAACAAGCAATTAAAAAAAATCTTACCCGTGTTTGGCCCAGGTGTTCATCAGAATGACTCCGACAAACGTCATTACCACCTCAGAGATGGTGAGCACCGCGGCCCATTGAATAAACAAAGCAAGCAATACCAGATAAACACTGGTGATCAGAAGCAATACACTGGTGATACCTCTCAATCGAGATTTATTGTACTTGGCCTTTTCCTCCTCACTGGCGGTATTGTATCCGGATATAAGAAAATCTCCTTTACCCAGCCAAATGATAATGGCAAGAGGAATCATTATGCCGGCCATAATCATCAGCACTAAGGTGACATTGGGTGTTAATACAGGTATTTCCATAAGACAATGTTCATATTGACTGCAAAAGTACTACATTTTTTTGGAATAAGCAAATATTGGGACAAAAAAAAGTGCACCGACCCCCAAAAGTAGACAATGTTTTTCAGGACAAAGCACCGCTTCGCTGAGCTGTAGCGCTCACCTACAGTTCGCTATTGGCACTTCGCTTTGCTGCGCTGTAGCGCTCACCGTACATCCTTCAGTCTGTCCATTCTGGCAGATACCATCTGCCTTCTAGAACTACTAGCGCTTCTAGATGAGCGTAGCGGTCTATATCTTCCGCCCAATCGCCTTCTCGCCCAATCGCCTTCTCGCCCAATCGTCTCCTCGCCTAATCGCCTCATCGCCATTTTGCTTACCCCACTCAATATATTGTGTTGTGCCAACAACGTGGGGTTAGCAAAATCGCCTTGTAAAAATGCCCTTTTGTTCACAAATTCTGCATTTTTCTTGCATATATCAAATTTTTTTCGTACTTTTGCGTCGCAAAACGCAAATCGTCCCCCGCAGGACGTAAAATAGCGTAAAATAACGGAATCCACGCTGGGTAAGTGGGAGGGAAGCGTCCCTCTTCGTAATAGAAAACAACAGAAAGTGAAAAATTTGCAACAAATACTAAACGAACTTCTTAATCGATTGATAAATTCGGAAGAAGGGGGCTATAATGACTTATCAGATGTCTTGTTTGAAATCTGCAAGGATTTGCCATCAAAGTCCGTAGTTAAATTTTTGTTAGATGAGCAATCTACCAATCAAGTTTTGAGGCGTATTGAGCAACAATTATGTAACGAATGCAACTTATACCCGCAACTTTCGCAGTCAGTTTCGTATTTGTTGGATGAGTTGACATGCAACATGCAACAACACTCTTGCGCCAATGAGGGAATGATTTATGCAAACTTTTCAAACGATAGCATGGAGATTGTATTAGCTGACCATGGTATCTCTATTTATGGAAGTTACGTTCATGCGCAAAAGTACCTTGATTTGATAGGTAATAGCGATGCAGAGGCTGTTGGTTTGGCAAAAGACGGATATTCAACCAAGGACCTTCCAAATGCAGAAAATAGGGGCTATGGTATATCTTCTAATCTTAATTATGAAACACATATTGAAGCTACAAGAACGATTCGGAGCAGAGTTAAGAACACGACTTATGATGGAGGGATTGTCTTCTTCTTTGAATGTTAATGACGAATATTTGTTGGACTTTCAAGGAATTGAGCAAATATCTCGTTCTGCTGCCGATGAATTATACAATTTACTCCATAGTGAGAAACATGTTGAGACTATTAATATAAGTCCATTTGTTCAAAAGATGTTAGATGCTGTCACATTAGGCCGTTTCCAACCACGTCAGCGTCCAACTGCTACTCCCATAATACATTGTGCTACCATTCAAAATGTAACCCATGTGTTGATGGCCAAATAAAACTATAGTCCTCACCAATCGGACTTTAAGCAAGATTGGAATAACGGAATCCACGCTGGGTAAGTGGGAGGGAAGCGTCCCTCTCGTGATAACTCGCCAAGCGAGATTTCGGGACATAATAACTCGCGAAAAGCCACATAATGGCCAATCGCGAACGGCGTTTACTAACGCTTGTTATCGATCTTTTGAAACCTAGGAAATTTCAAATATATACTGTTCGAAACAAGTAAGTGGTAGATGTCCATAGGTGTATGTACACCCTTATTGTGCCATATGGCACTTTATTGGGGAAAATATACACAGCGTGGATTTCGGACTGCTTATTCGACAGTATAGGTTTTCCTAGGACCTCAAAAGACGGATAAGCAGAAGCAGAAATCCGCGTTTTTTGTTTATGTAGGGGCACACCTTATATGTGCATATATAGCAACAAGGTCGCGGGCGGTAAACGCCTGGCGACCTTTATTGTTGTAAACTAAACATCATGCAATGATGGACAAAAACAAATACGATTATCTCATTGTAGGCTCTGGATTATTTGGAGCCACATTCGCTTATTTTGCTCGCAAAGCTGGTAAACGCTGCCTTGTGATTGACAAACGTTCACACCTTGGTGGCAATGTCTACTGTGAACAGATTCCCTTCCCTTTAGGGGAGGGTAAGGGAGAGGCTTGTATCAATGTGCACAAATATGGTGCCCATATTTTCCACACCAACAACAAGGAGGTGTGGGACTTTGTCAATTCATTGGTGGAGTTCAACCGCTACACCAATAGTCCCGTGGCTAACTACAAAGGTGAACTATACAACCTCCCCTTCAATATGAATACCTTCTGTCAACTTTGGCCAGATGTTCATACCCCTGCCGAAGCCAAAGCTAAAATTGCGGAGCAGGTAAACGAGGCTGTAATGGTAATCAACCAGCAACGCCAAGTCAAAGGTTTACCGTTACTAACCCCCTCGCCTTCAGGAGAGGGATGGGGTGAGGCCTTCAACTTAGAGGAACAAGCACTTTGCTTGGTTGGTAAAGATATCTTTGAAAAACTGATTAAGGAATATACCGAGAAGCAGTGGGGGCGCGATTGTAAAGATCTTCCCGCATTTATTATTAAACGTCTGCCTGTACGTTTTGTATTTGACAACAACTACTTCAACGACCGCTACCAAGGTATTCCTATTGGAGGATATAATGTTCTAATCAATAAATTGCTGGAAGGAGTTGATACCAAGACCGATTGTGATTTTTTTGCTCAATCATCAATCATCAACCAGCAATCAGCAATTACACAAGCCAATTGGCGTTCCATCGCCAAGTGCCTTGTGTATACCGGTCCCATAGATGAATATTTTAACTATCGGTTAGGTCGTTTGGATTGGCGAACAGTGACTTTCAAGACGAGGGTGGAGGATACTCCCAATTATCAGGGCAATGCGGTCATTAACTACACCAGCCATGATGAACCTTATACACGAGTGATTGAACATAAGCACTTTGAGATGTTTGGTCAGCAGGTGTATGATTGCCCGAAAACAGTCATCTCCGAAGAATATCCGGCAGAATTTAACACCTCCCCTACAGGGGGAGGACGGGTAGGGGCCGAACCTTATTATCCAGTGAATGATGATAAGAATAACGCCTTGGTTGCACAATACAGAGCCCTTGCTCACCAGCAAGGCATCCTCTTCCCCGAAGATCTTAATGGTTGCCTTACTGGGGAAACCAACGGAAGGGGCTTAGAGGGTCGGGGTGAGGCTTTATTTGGTGGCCGCTTAGCAGAGTATAAATACTACGATATGGCACCGATTATAGAACAAGTAATGAAATTATGGTTATCGTAACGCTGTGTGTCGTAGCGGCTAAACCGCGTGTCGTAAGAATGAAATGAGTTATATGGCTCCCATTATTGAGCAAGTGATAAATATTTGGAAATAAAAAATATATTATGGAATTAGTACTATTGCTCAATAAATCATCTGGACTTTGTAACCAACTACAATGAAGTTTAATACTCAAGGAGAATCAATGAATGATATACAAGCAAAAGCCGTGTTTAAGAAATATAATCTATAAAATTTTTATATACTCATGAGACTATCTTATATCGTCCCCATTTATAATGGCAAAGACTATATTATTCGATGCCTTGATAGTATTTGTCATCAGCAGTTACCTGCCCAAGATTATGAAGTTATTGTAATTGACGATTGCTCAACAGATAACACTAGAGACATCATCAATGACTACATTACTCATCATCCTCAAGTCCGCCTACTATGTCAACCAGAGAATCATCGACAAGGAGCAGCGCGCAATTGGGGACTCAAGGAAGCCAAAGGCGAATATATCTCTTTCGTGGATGGTGATGACTTGGTGTTAGATGGAGTTGTTTCGGCTTTACAATGGGCTGAAACGACCAATGCTGATATGGTATATTGCTCTTGCTATCATGAGAAAACACCTA